>JALOLF010000001.1 GCA_025456085.1 Acidimicrobiales bacterium | reverse complement strand
CAGGAACGACCGGATCTCCTCGATGCCCTGGATCCGTCCCCAGGCCGGATCGATGTACACCGCGTCGTCGGTGAAGAGCTCGGCGAGCGCCACCCAGGTGGCCTCACCCGCCTCGATGCGGTCCCGAAGCCCGAGATAGACGTCCACCGCGGCCCTGACCTCGGCGGCACGCGAATCCGCTGCGTCGTGTGGTGCACTCATGGCTCCTCCCCCGGCTCGATCGGCATCCTCGCACAACCGACCCGGGTCGCGGCGTCCGCCGACAGCACGGCCGCCCGGGTGCGCAGGGCACCCTGGCTAGCATCACGCCGTGGCGAGCAGCGCAGGTGGGCCAGGTGCAGCGATCGGCCGCATCCGCAGGGTCGCCGGGGCCGCAGGCCGCGCCGTCCGATGGGAGATCGGTCCCCGGTCGCGTCGGATCCGGCATCGGGTCGTGCGCTCCCTCGACCTCGGACCGCTGGCCATCGGCCCGGACCGGTCGTGGGTTTCGCCCGCGTCCTGGTCGCCGAGACGCTCCACCGGCGGCGTGTGGGCCGTGACGATGGTCAAGAACGAGCAGGACATCATCGCCACGACCATCACCCACCTCCTGGATCAGGGCGTCGAGCGGGTCGTCGTGGCCGACAACCTGTCCACCGACGACACCCCCGACATCCTGCGCGAGCTCGGTCGATCCGCTCCGGTCACCGTCGTCACCGACCGGCTGGTGAGCTACGACCAGGAGTACAAGATGACGGTCCTCGCCCGCCTCGCGGCTCGCCACGGCGCCTCGTGGATCCTGCCCTTCGACGCCGACGAGATCTGGCGGGCGCCGGGTCACCGTGACCTCGCCTCCTTCTTCGCGTCGAGCGGGGCCGACGTCGTGCGGGCCGTCGTCTACGACCACGTGCCCTCGCCCGACGACGACCCCGACGAGGCGGATCCCGTGCGCCGGCTCGGGCACCGCTGCGTCGAGCCGAGCCGTTGGAGCAAGGTCGCGTTCCGCGCCTTCCCCCTGGCCCAGCTGTCCCTCGGCAACCACCACGTGCGCCGACCGGGGCACCGGGGCACCGGGCTCGAGATACGCCACTTCCCGGTACGTAGCCGCCAGCAGTACGCGGGCAAGATGCGGACCGGGGCGGTGGCGCTGGCGGCCTCCCACTACGGCGAATGGGGCGGACGGCACTGGCGGGCCATCGGCGTGCTCGACGACGCCGGTGTCGCGGAGGCGTTCGACCGCTGGGTCGCTGAGGCCCAACCGGTGGTGTTCGACCCGGTACCGGTGCCGTCGCTTCCCACTCCCGTCGGTGAGCGGTACCGTCCTGGCCCATGACCGCAGACGCGGATGCACGCCGCCTGGTGATCGTCGACGCCGACATGCTCGCCGGGTGGCGGCGCGTCACCTCCTCGCTCGACCAGCTCCACGCCGCGGTCGACGATCTGCGCCACCAGGCTCCCGACGCCGTCGTGGCCGTCATCAGCGACCCGGCGCTCAAGTGGGCGCTCCCGGAGTCGGATCGGCTCCGCATGGAAGAGGACATCCGCACCGGTGCGCTCCTGCTCGCGCCCGCGGGCTGCGACGGAGGCCACCTCGGCTTCATCGCCCGGACGGTGGACAAGGCCACCACGGACGGGTGGCGGGCTGTGGTGGTGACCGACCGGGCCATCCCCGGCGCCCGACTGGCCCGCGTCCGACGCGACGGCACCCGGTGGGTGTTCGACCTCGAAGGTGTCGAGCTGGCCGCCGATCGGGCCGCCGCGGTGGGCAACCGCGGGCCTCGACGGCGCCGCCCCTCGCCGCCGCCGGAAGCCTGACGCACGGTCGAGCCGAACTGGCCCCTCGACAGGTTCTGTGACCTGTGTCACCATCGCTTCATCGGGAGGGGCGACTCCCGAGCGATGCGACAAGGGGAACAACATGTCACACCGACCCGGCGGGGTTGGGGCGCGCCGCGCCGCAACCGTCTTCGGTCTCCTGCTGGCGATGGCCACCACGTTCGTGGCCATCGGGATCGTCGGCGCCAACCCGGCGTCGGCCCGCACCAACGACAAGGCCAAGCCCGTGCTGTTCGTGCACGGCTACAACCCGACGTCGAACTCCACCAACTGCGGCGGAGACTTCGACCAGATGATCAGTCAGCTCCGGGCCGAGGGCTTCACCGGACCGATGGTGAAGGTGGGCTTCTACTCCGGTGACGTGAACTGCAACGTCAACCTCCGCTCCTACGGCTCGTTCGGCGACAGCTCGTCGTGGAAGGAGATCTCGAAGGCCTTCTCACGCTACGTGTACACGGAGTACACCTCGAAGGGCATCGCGGTCGACGTCGTCGGCTACTCCATGGGCGGGTTGATCGCCCGGGGGGCGGTCCACGGCGCGCAGCGGGCGGAGAGCGGCTTCTCGGCCCCGATCGACGTGGAGGACGCGGTCACGCTCGGCACCCCCCACAACGGTGCCGCCTGGTACTCGAACCTGTGCCTGTGGGGACAGTGCACCGGCCTGAAGCCCTCGGCCTCCGAGATCAAGTGGCTGAACCTGAACGGCAACCCGCAAGGTCGCTCCGGCACCGAGTGGACGGTCGTGGGTTCGAGCGGCGACTGGGTCGTCCCACTGTCGTCGGCGCAGTACATGACGGTTCCCACGACCAACAAGGTCGGCTACTCGAGCGTGTCGCACACGGGCAGCGGCAACTACATGCACACGTCGACGGTCATCACGAGATCGGGCACCGGCCTGGCCCTGGCCAACGCCTGATCGCCTCACCACGGGGTCGGCGCCGGACTGGTCTCCCTCAGCGCCGGCCCCGCAGGCGACGCAACGGCGACGTGGCCGCACGGCCGAGGCCGCGGACGGCACCGCCGGCGAGGCCCGCCACCCGGGCCGCCACCGGATGCGGGAGCTCCAACACCAACTCGTCGAGGTTGGACTGCATACGACCCAGCACCTCTTCGTAGCAGTGCTGCACCACCTGCTCGTCGTCTGCGGCCTCGGGCGGCAGGTGGGGCCACGCCATGGGCTCGCACACCTGCACCGTGACCTTTGCCGGCAACGGGAAGACGGGCACGTTGGCCGGGGCGAGTCCCCACGGCAGGCCCGCCACGATGGGGAAGATGTGCATCTTGAACTCGTCGAAGCCCGCAGCCTTGGCGATCCACTCGCCCCGGGTGAGCACCACGAAGATGTCGTGGCTGCCGTGGGAGACCATGGGCACGATCGGCACCTGCTCGCGGAGCGCGAGGCGGATGAACCCCTTGCGGCCGTGGAGGTCGACCCGGTGGCGCTCCGTCCAGGGCCGGTAGGCATCGGCATCGCCTCCCGGGTACACGAGCACCGGCGCACCCGCCCGCAGGACCATGGCGGCGTTCTCGTGGCTCGCCGGCAGGGAACCGACCCGGCGAGCCATCGCTCCCATGCCCGGGATCTGGAACAGGAAGTCGTAGGCCAGCGAGTACAGCGGCGTCTCGGTGCCCCGTTCGGTGAACCAGCGCAACATGAAGGCGTACAGGTCCGGCATGTACATGCCGCCGGAATGGTTGCTGATGACCAGGAACGGTCCCGCGTCGGGCAGCCGATCGAAGCCTCTGACCTCGGGGTCGAAGTAGGCGGAGGTGGCCCGCATGACCGGCAGCACCCGGTCGATGAAGGCCGGGTCGCGCTGCAGGACCGGTTCGTCCAGCTCCTGCTCGATGCGCTGCTCGACGAAGTCGAGGAAGGGTCGGGTCAGGAGATGCTCGCCGGAGCCGGCGTGGCCGTTCCCCTTCCCGTTCCCCCTGGCGGCGGCATCGCCCGCAGGGGTGCGCTGATCCATCGGGTTCCCCCCTTCCATGCGTCAATTCCACGGGGCGCGGCCCCGACGCGACAGAGCCGAAGGTCCCTCAATCCCGGTGCGCGGCGTACTCGATCGCCCGCGTCACCGCCGCCTCCGACGCCTTGGCCAGGCTGCCCGCATCCACGGGCGGCGCGGGGTCGTACTCGATCATGAGCTGCATGGCCTCCGCCGCGGTACGGTCCACCAGCAGCTCCGACAGTCGCAGTGCCATGTCGATGCCCGACGAAACCCCCGCCGCGGTGATGAGCCGGCGATCGAGGTGTTCGACGACGCGCTGGGACACGGGTGTCGCGCCGTGCTCGCGCAGAAGGTCCATGGCGCCCCAGTGGGTGGTCGCCGTCAGGCCGTCGAGCAGGCCCGCTGCGGCCAGCACCAGCGAGCCGGTGCACACCGAGGTGGTGTAGCGGCTCCTCGCGTAGGTGGTGCGCACCCAGTCGAGGACCCGCTCGTCGTGCAGGAGCGCACGGGTCCCGACGCCGCCCGGGACCACGACCACGTCGGGAGCGGCGACGTCCTCGAAGACGGCGTCGACCACCAGGCCCAGGAAGCCGTTGTCGGTGCGCACCGGGCCCGGGGTGTGGCCGACGAACACCACGTCGGCGTCGGGCAGGCGTTGCAGGACCTCGTAGGGCCCCACCGCATCGAGGGCGGTGACCCGCTCGAAGAGGGGGACGGCGATCTGCACGGTGGACAGTCGGATCAGTACGACGCGGCCCGGCGCCGGCGCGCCTCGGCGCCCTCGCCGAAGTGGGCGCCCATGTCCAGCAGGAACCCGAACGCCACGAAGAACCAGCCGAGCCCGGAGACGCCGCCCACCGGGGCATATGCCAGGATCCAGAACAGCGTGGTGTAGGGCAGCAGCAGGAAGCCCATGAACCCGAGGAACCACGAGTCGATGGCGAGGTCCATCCGGTCGTAGCCGAACAGCCACATCATGAACAGGGTGAAGCGCGGCAGCGCCAGGCCCATGAAGAGGATCAGACAACCCATCGCGGCGCTCCCTCGGTCGGCGTACGAGCAGCGGAACTCTAGGGCAGTGCCGCCCGCCGTGGCGGCCATCCACGGCTGCGTCCCATCGAGCAGGTCCGCGCGGCCACCGGTAGCCTGCGGCCCATGCAGCACCGGTTCCTCGGCAACAGCGGCCTGAAGGTCTCCGAGATCTCCTACGGCAACTGGATCACCCACGGCGCGCAGATCGGTGACGACACCGCCCACCGTTGCGTGCGCGCCGCGCTCGACGCCGGCATCACCACCTTCGACACCGCCGACGTCTACGCCGGCACGAAGGCGGAAGTGGTGCTGGGCGAGGCGCTGCGGGATGTGCGCCGCGAGAGCCTCGAGCTGTGCACCAAGGTGTACTGGCCCACCGGAGCCGGCCCCAACGACCGGGGCCTGTCCCGCAAGCACATCGCCGAGTCGATCGACGCCTCGCTGCGCCGGCTCGGCACCGACCACGTCGACCTGTACCAGGCCCACCGCTACGACCACGAGACGCCGCTCGAGGAGACCATGGAGGCCTTCGCGGACCTGGTGCGCCAGGGCAAGGCGCTCTACATCGGCGTGTCCGAGTGGACGGCGGAGCAGCTCCGGGCCGGCCATGCCCTCGCCCGGGACCTGCGGATCCCGTTCGTGTCGAATCAGCCCCAGTACTCGATGCTGTGGCGGGTCATCGAGGCCGAGGTCGTCCCCACCTGCGAGGAGCTCGGCATCAGCCAGATCGTGTGGTCACCCGTGGCCCAGGGGGTGCTGACCGGCAAGTACGCGCCCGGCGCCAGCGTGCCCGAGGAGTCCCGGGCCACCGACGAGACCGGTGGCGCGCTGTTCATCCGCCGCTGGCTGCGCGACCCGGTGCTCGAAGCCGTGCAGCGCCTGCAACCGATCGCGCAGGAGTGCGGCCTGACCATGGCCCAGTTGGCGATCGCCTGGGTGCTCCAGCACGACAACGTGGCGTCGGCCATCATCGGCGCCTCACGGCCCGAGCAGGTCGCCGACAACGTGGCCGCGTCCGGGGTGACCCTCGAGGCCGACGTGCTGGCCGCCGTCGACACCGCTCTGGGCGAGGTGGTGGTACGCGATCCGGCACTCACCGCGGAGCAGACACCCCGCACCCGACCCTGACCGGCTCCGTCAGCCCGCGCGCGACCCGTGACGACCGACGAGCGCACGCAGTCGGCTGCCCGGCACCTCGAGCTCCAACGGGAAGGGCTCGGCGAGCCCGGCGGCGTGGAACCAACGCCGGTAGTCGAGTTCGCTGTGGACGGTGCCGGAGCCGGTGCGCAGGCCGAGCTGGAGTGCCTGGGCCGAGGCGTCGAGATCGACGCCGGGGGCTTCGGGGATCGTGTCGACCACCACGACCGCGCCGCCGGGGACCACGCATCCCGCCGCCGCGGCCACGAGCGCGGCCGCCGAGGACGAGGACTCGACGTGGCAGACGTTGGCGAGCACGGCGATGTCGGCATCGATCGACGACGATGCGAGGTCCCGCCAGTCGGTCGGACCGCACCGCACACGGGTGGCCAGACCGAGCTGCTCGGCCCGCTCCATCGCCCGCTCCTGCACCCGGGGTCGGTCGACGAGGACCAGGCTGGCCTCCGCCGCCCGCTCGAGCAGCTCGGTGCCCCACACCCCCGACCCCGCACCGATATCGACCACCCGGGCCCGGGACGGAAGGAGATCGTGTTCGACGAGCCGGGCGGCCAGGGCAGCGGCGGGCTGCCGGTGCGCGGCAGCCAGTTCGTCGCTCACCGCGGCGTAGGCGCTGCCGTCGGTGTCGAGCATCGAGATGGCCGGCGACCCCGTCCGCAGCCACGTCGTCGCGCCGTCCCAGAACCGCAGCGCCCCGGCTATCGGCTGCGGCGCCGCCATCGGCCCGTAGACCGCCGACAACGCCGCGCTGGCCGAGTACCGCGACGCCTGCCGCTCGACGTACCCGGCAGCAGCCAGGCAGTCGAGCACGGTCCGCACGCGATCGGCGTCCAGCCCCGAGCGCACGGCGAGATCACCGGCGGTACCGGCGCGGTCGACGAGGACCGTGGACAACCCGGTCTCCTCGGCCGCCTGCAGGGCGGCCGGGACCGCCAGGTGCCGCACCGCCAGGGCCACGAACCGGCGGGCGCCGTCCCGGTCGGCCGCCACGGCGCGCCCCACGAGCAGCGCCAGCGCCCGCCGTTCCTCGTCGGTCAGTGATCCTGCGAAGCGCTCCAGGAGGTCGATCGCCGTCGCCGGCTCCGCCTCGTCTGCACGGGGGTCGTCGGACCGGGGTACGCGTGACGACCCACCAGCGCTCGCCTCGCCGTCCATCCCCGAGGTGAGCTCCGCCAGGAAGGCCGCGCACGTCGGGGGGCGATGGAAGGGCGCGGGGCGAGCCCCTGCGCCAGGGCATGGTCCGCAGCGGCGGGCAGACCCGGAGTGACGTCGCGCGCTGACGGGCGTGCGGCGGCCAGGTGGAGGTCGCGGACCTGGTCCGGGTGGGCGGCGTCGAAGGGCAGGCGTCCTGTGAGCAACCAGAACGCCGTGACGGCGAGCGCGTACACATCGCTGGCCGGCGACGCCGGCTCGTTGCGCCACACCTCGGGTGCGGCGAAGGCCGGGGTGAGATCGAGGGGCCGGTCTGCGGGCTGCTGCGAGCCGAGCACCCGGATCGACCCGAGGTCGCCGAGCAACGCCCGGCCGGTCTCGTCGAGCAGCACGTTCCCGAGCGACAGGTCGCCGAACCACAGCCCCCGGTCGTGCAACGCGTCCAGGGTGCACGCCAGATCGCCCAGCACCCGCAGGACGTGCCCGTGGTGTGGCTCTCCGACGACCAGTCCCGCCAACGAGGCGGGAAGCCATGGCCCCAGCAGCACCGGCCCCCGCGCGTCGCCGGCCACGTCCCAGAGCGGCACGAGACCACGCACCGTGGGTCCGGCGCGGTGCGCCGCCTCTGCGTCGAGCAGCGATCGAGCCCTCGCTCGGAGGTCGGCGGGCAGGTCCGACCGCACCTGCTTGGCGGCGACGAGTCGTCCGAGGAGCTGGTCCTGCCACTGCTCGACCGAGGTGAACCGTCCCTGTCGGACGATCCCCGTCGCGGTGAACCGGCCGCCCGCCCGAGGGCCGCCGACCGACGGCAGCGCCGTGTCGACGACCCCCGAGCCGGCTGTCCTGCGGACGTCGCTCACCAGCTCCACGAGACGGTGACCGAGGCCATGTCCCCCACACCAGGCTTCAGGGCCTGGGGGCGCAGGCCCGCCGACTTGTACAGCTGGTTGTTCATCGGCGCGAGCTGGTAGCTCTGCAGGGCGAAGCCTTCCACCTCTGCCTCACCGGCCGCCTCGGCCCGTGCGAGCACCGAGCCCAGCAGGGCACGCTCCTCCGGGTTGAGGCTCTGTGCGAAGTCCTCGAGCTTCGTGGCGACGGATTCGATGTCGCTGTTCGTGATCTGTGCCATCGGCTGTCTCCTTGTTGGTCGGCAGCACTCCGGGCGGTCCGGAGCGTCGACGGAGCGTCATGTGCCGCTCCGACGAAGGGTCAGGACGCCGGGCCCCGGGGGCGCAACGTCACTGGAGCGGTCGCGACGAGGGGTGTCGCCACGGGCGCGAGCGCCGTGGCGGGGTACCAGGGCGGAGGAGCTGCCGGGGGTGCCGAGCGTGCGGCGCTGCTCGGCTCGTCCAGTTCGGACCCGCCCTCGGTCATCGACGCCGCCAGGTGATCGAGGAGGGGACCGAGACCGCAACAGCTCGACTCCCAACCGGGGACGAACGCCGACGAGAGGTCCCGGTCGTGTGGACATCCGCCGTGGCAGACGTGGCGCCAGCGGCACTCCTCGGTGGCACGGCTCGTCACACGTTCGGCGGTGGCGACGGCGGCGAGCCGCTCGCCGAGGACGAGATCACGGAACGTCTGCTCGGCGACGGAGCCGAACGACTTGGCGGCGACGTTCACGTACCGGTCGCAGGCGGCGACCCGGCCGTCGGGCTCCACGGTGAAGACCGAACCGAAGCAGTCACCGGCGAAGTTGCAGATCTGGGGCGGACCACCGAGGAGCTGTCCGGCCAGGTCGGCCAGCTCCCGCAGGTTGATGTCCGCCACGTGGGCCGGCCACCAGAGGTCGAACAGCTCGGTCAGGAAGGCCACGTAGCGGGGCCAGGCCAGGTAGGCGTTGCCCTCGCTGACCCCTTCGACGGTGTTCTCGGGCACGACGTTGAGCAACCCCACGCGCTCGACGCCGAGCTCGAGGAGGTACGCCAGGACACGCTGGGCCCCCACCTCGAGCACGTCCTCGTCGCACACCAGCAGCACCCGCGGTTCCAGTCCGGCCGACTGGAGCCGTTCGAGCCCGGATCGGGCCCGAGCTGCCGTCGGGCGGCCCACCCGGTCGACGCGCCGGCGGTCGTGCACCTCGGGCGGGCCGTCGAGGCTGACTCCGACGATCACGTCGTGCTCCTTCCAGAAGTCGATGAAGTCGTCCTCCAGTCGGGTGGCGTTGGTCTGGGTGCGGTTGGCCACGACCTGTCCCGGGCGGCGGAACTGCTGCTGGAGCCAGAACGCCTTGCGGAACCACTCGGTGCCGAGCAGGGTCGGCTCGCCACCGTGCCAGATGAACTCCACGCGCTCGACACCCGGATCCACGAGGACGTCGTGCAGCAGTCGGGCCAGCACCTCGAAGGACATGACCTGGCCCGGACCCTCGCGCCAGTAGTTGCAGTAGGTGCAGCGCAGGTTGCACAGCCGCGTCGCCTTCATGACGACGTTGAGCTGGGGTCGCAGCACGGCCTGGTCGGGGATCGGCTCAGCACAGAGCGCGTCGAACACCGCAACCTCGTCGTCGGTGAGCACCGTCTCCGGCGGCAGCTCGGCCAGCCGCCGGAGGGCGTCGGGCTGCCGCGCCCGGTCGACCAACAGGGCCAGGGCTGCCTGCTCACCTGGTGGGAGACCACGCCCGAACTCGTCGAGGCGCTCGGTAAGCGAAGCGAGGCTCGCCTGTGCCCCGGGATCATCCGGGGCCGCAGCCGCCCGGCTGCCCGAGCGTTCCCACGACCGCAGCCAGTCCAGCTCGGTGCGGGTGGGCTGATCACTCGCAGGTCTGGTGGAAGAGGTCGTACTCATCGGGTGTCGCTCCTCATCGCGCCTCATCGCCCTCCGCTCGGTATGGCCAGTGCCAGGTACCGACCGCCGTCGGCCGCCATCAGGCCGCGGTCGCAGCAGGCGTCCAACACGGCTTCCACCCAGCGGACCCGCGTGTCGATCCCCTGCGCCGCGAGCTGTTCCACGACCTGGGCGGGCTCGAGCTCCCGGTCGCCACAGGAGGCGTAGACCTCGGCCTCGACCCCCGCGAGGCCGTGCACCACCGGCCGGCCCTCGGTGCGGGTGTCCACGATCTCCAGCCAGTCGGGGCTGCGCTGCATGGACAACACCGGCCTGTCCTCGCCGTGCCAACGGGACCTCCACACCTCGACCGCGGCGGCCAGCTCCCGGAACTGCGACTCCGGCACGCGCTCCTTCCAGGCGTGCTCGAAGAAGTACGCCACCCGCGCCGGGTCGACGTGAGCCGGGTAGATGTGGCGGTAGGCCGCGTTCGGGCCCAGCGGTTCGATGCCCAGGGTCGGATCCGTGAAGAAGGGGCTGAACCGTTCGAGCCACACCGGGCCGGCGCCCGCGGGCGGCTCGAGGTGGGCGACGAGCGGAAGCAGGTCGAGCTGGTCGCGATAGTCCTCGACGGTCTCGCCGGGGAAGCCCATGATCAGGTTCCAACCCACCCGGATGCCGTGGAACAGCGACCACTTGAGCACACGCAGGTTCTGCAGCACGGTCGTTCCTTTGCGCATGAGGCGCAGCACGTTCGTGCTGAGGCTCTCGATGCCAGGTTGGACCGCCACCACCCCCGCGTCGGCCATGAGCTCGAGCTGCTCACGCTTGAGGTTGGCCTTCACCTCGTAGAACAACCGGTAGTCGTAGGGAGCCTCGCGCAGCGGCTGCAGCACCCGGGGCAGGTACCGCATGTCCATGATGTTGTCGACGGCCTCGAACCCGAGGCGCCGGTACCGGCCGGACAGGCGGCGCAGCTCCTCGAGCACCCGCTCGGGGGACTTCGACCGGAACGTGAGCGTGTCCCCGTTGAGGCCGCAGAAGGTGCAGTGGTGCTTCTGACCCCACCAGCAGCCCCGCGCCGACTCGATCGGCAACAGGGGCTCGACCGTGCCCACGACACTCGATGAGCCGAGCTCGTCGAGCACCGCGAAGTACTCGTCGTAGTCCGGGTCGGGCAGCTCGTCGAGCGACTCGGTGTTGGGAGCCCGACCCTCGAGGACGACGCGGCCGTCGCGACGACCGATCACTCCCGGTGATCCGAGAGCGGACTCGCCCCGCACGACGGCATCGACCACGTCCAGGATCGCCCGGTCGCCCTCCCCCACCACGGCGTAGTCGATCTGCTCGAAGCTCCGCACGAGCTCGGGACCCATCTCGCCATCGAAGTTGGCGCCGCCGAAAAGGGTCACCACCTGCGGATGCTCCTCCTTGACCCGACGGGCCAGCGCCAGCGACGGCACGGTCTGCTCGAAGGTCGACGAGAACCCCACGAGGTCGAACGAGGCCCAGTCGGTGCCGGCGACCCAGTCCTCCACCACGGCGGGGAAGACCTCCCGGCGCCACCGGCACAGCTCGTCGAAGGTGATGCCCAGGTCGGCACAGACCTCGTCGATCCCGTCGGCCACGCTGCGGTAGCCGGTCGCGTCGGTGTCCACCTGTTCGCCGAACGCCGCCACCGAGAACAGCCACTCCCCGAGGAGGAGGTCGGTGCGCCGCTTGTCGCTGAGGGTGCTGTACGCCTGCGGCCCCAGGCGGTGGGAGAGGTCCAGGTTGAGGTAGCGGACCCGGGCGTGATGGCCGGCGCGGCACAGGATCGACTTGAGGAGGCCGCACTGGATCGACGGGCGGTGGGCCGACGCCCACGGCGCGTTGACCAGCACCACCCGAGCCGATCGGCTCGTCGGACCACGACGGGCTCGCAGCACCACCTCGTGCGTCGTCAATGCAGCCCACCTGACGTTGTGCCCGTGGCCGGGCGTCACGCCGAACGAGACGGGTCCGACCCCGCGCGGTTACAGGTCCCGACGTGATCACACCAGCTTCGACTGGTGGCCCTCCCAGTACCGGTCGCGCAGCAGCCGCTTGTAGAGCTTGCCCGTGGGGTGCCGCGGCAGCTCGGGCAGGAAGTCCACCGAGCGCGGGCACTTGTAGTGGGCGAGGTGCTCCCGGCAGAACTCGATGAGCTCGCGCTCGAGCGCCGGGCCGGCGTCGGCCATGTCGACGGGCTGCACGACGGCCTTGACCTCCTCGCCGAAGTCCTCGTTGGGCACGCCGAGCACGGCGACGTCGTAGACCTTGGGGTGCATGGTGAGGACGTTCTCGGTCTCCTGCGGGTAGATGTTCACCCCACCCGAGATGATCATGTACGCCTTGCGATCGGTCAGGTACAGGAAGCCGTCCTCGTCGAGGCGGCCCACGTCGCCCAGCGTGCTCCAGCCCCGCTCGTTGTAGGCGCTCTTCGTCTTCTCCGGGTCGTTGTGGTACTCGAAGGCCGCCTCGCTCTCGAAGTACACCGTGCCCTCTTCCCCGACGGGGACCTCGACGCCGTCCTCGCCCACGATGTGCACCGCACCCAGCAGGGCCTTGCCGACGCTGCCCTTGTGGGCGAGCCAGTCCTCGCTGTTGCAGTAGACGAAGCCGTTGCCCTCGGTCCCGGCGTAGTACTCGTGGATGACCGGCCCCCACCAGGCGATCATCTGCTCCTTCACCGGCACCGGGCAGGGCGCGGCGGCGTGCACCACGTAGCGCAGGCTCGACACGTCGTACCGCTCGCGCACCTCGGGCGGGAGCTTCAGCATGCGGACGAACATCGTCGGCACCCACTGGCTGTGGCTCACCCGGTGGCGCTCGATGAGGGCCAGCGCCTGCTCGGGGTCGAAGTGCTCCATGACCACCGCCGTGCCCCCCGCCTGGTGCACCGCCATGGTGAAGCGCAACGGCGCGGCGTGGTACAGCGGCGCCGGGCTGAGGTACACGGTGTCGGCGTCGTAGCCGAACAGCAGCATGCACAGCCCGGTGACGGCGGTGGGGGTGGCCAGCGCATCGCTGGGCATCGCCGGCTTCACGCCCTTGGGGCGCCCGGTGGTGCCCGAGGAGTAGAGCATGTCCTTGCCGCCGATGCGCTCCTCGTCGAGCGGCGTGGCCGGATAGCCGGCGACGACCTCCTCGTAGGGCTCGTAGCCGTCGACGACCCCGTCCAGCATGAGCCGGACCCGCACGTTCGGGGTGTCGGCCACGATGGCCTCGGCCAGGTCGGCCTTGTACGCGGACGTGATGAACACCTGGGCACCGCAGTCGCCGACGATGTACGCCGCCTCCTCGGCCGTGAGCCGGCTGCTGATCGCGGTGTAGTACAGCCCGGCGTAGTGCGCGCCCCAGGCCACGGCCAGGAACTTGGGATGGTTCTCGAGGCAGAACGCCAGGTGGTCGCCGGGTTGCAGGCCGGCGGCACGGAACAGCTGCGAGAGCCGGTTGGCCTCGGCGTCGAGCTCCGCGTAGGTCATGGTCTCGCCCGTCGAGCCCATGATGACGGCGGGCTTGTCGGGCGTCGTCTCGGCGTGCGCTCCTGGAAACACCGGTCCCCCTCGATCGTGTCGGTGCGCGGTTCGCGCGCCGGGACCCTACCGCCCTGCGCCGCCGCCCGAGGCTCCCGCCATCCCCCACGACGGGCAGGATGGGGCGGTGAGCCCCGACGATTCCACCCCGAGCCCGCTGTACGACCTCCTGGCCGGCGGTCCGGCCCTGGTGAAGCGCGCCCGCCGGGACTGGCCGGCCGTGATCGTGCTGGCGTTGATCACCGTCTTCGCGCTGGGGCCCGTCGTCGGGCTGATCGGGGTGCTGCGCGCCGACCGCACCACCACCCAGACGGTGGTCGAACCGACGCCCGCTCCGGTCGGCGGGGTCGCGCTGGTCGCCACCCTCACCGGCATGGCGCCGACGACCGGCGAGCTGGGCATCCGCATCCTCGTGCAGCCCGACCTGGCACTGGTCCGCGACGGCGGGCTCGCCGAGGACCTGACCGTGCGCGTCAACGACGCACGGGGATCCTCGTCGACCACCTTCCCCGCCGGCACCCCCGCAGGGTCGATCGAGGCCACGCTCGCACTCACCACCGGCAGCATCAGCGTGTACCCCTTCGACGACTACACGGCGCCCTTCATCGCCACCGCCACCCTGACCGGCGACGGCGAGGCCGAGACGGTCCCGGTGAGCCTCGGCGTGCGCTCCACCATCAACGGCTTCGAGGTCTCGGCCGAGCCCGCGGCCGACCCCATCGGCGATCCCAGCACCATCCCCCAGCTCGTGTTGGCGCTGGACCGGAGCCTGGTCACCCAGGTCTACGTGGTCGGGATGATGGCGCTCATGTGGGGGTTGGCGATGTCAGGCGTCCTCATGGCGTGGTCCGTGGTGATCCGCGACGCCGACACCCCGATCTGGGCCTACGCCTTCTTCGTCGGTGTGCTCTTCGCCCTCCCGCCGCTGCGCGACTCGCTTCCCGGGGATCCCCCGCCCGGCACGCTGCTCGACTTCGTGGCCTTCTACTGGTCGGTCGCCATCGTGGGCGTCACCCTGCTGCTGCTGGTGCTGATCTGGATCCGCCGGACCCGGCGGCTCCAGCGCCTCGGCGACTCGGCGCAGACCGCCGCCTCCCCCGCCTCCCCCGCCACACGCGGCGTCGGAGACACCGACCTCGGATGAGCCACTCGGGGCGGTGCGTCCCGTCATCCCGACACCCATCCAGCGGTCCGGCGCAGAGGGGGTCCAGCAGGCACACCACTAGGCTCCCGGCCGTGCAGTACTGCTTCATCTTCGGTTGCCAGCGGTCAGGTACGACCGCACTGGTGCGCCTCATCCGCAGCCACCCGGAGATCGTGATGGGCACGGAACGCTACAAGTACCTCCGCGCCGCCGACTGGGAAGCCGCGGGGCCGGCCCTGTTCGAGCCCGAGCGGTTCGCGGACCTACGGCCCACCGACACGAACCTGCGCTCCGAGGAACGCCTGACCTACTGCCGCGAGGCCGCGGGACGCATCGCCGATGGTTCCGTGCGCTATGCCGGCGACAAGCTGAAGGCGCAGCCCGTCCTGCTCCGCACCGTCGAGCGCACCATGCCGGCTCCGAAGTACTTCTTCATCTACCGCGACCTCCTCCACGTCGCGAACTCCTTCGAGATCCGTGCCCGCCGACCGGACGACCGCTGGCAGAAGCACTACTCGGAGGCCCCGGTGTTCTGGCAACGGGCCGTCCGCGCCGCCGATGTCCTGGACGAACTGGCCGGCCCCGAGCGGGTCTTCGTCGTGCGCTACGAGCGTCTCTTCAACGGCGACGAGAGCGTGTGCGATGCCGTGTTCCGCTTCCTGGGGTTGCCGACCACCCCCGAGGTGCGCAGCGCCTTCGCCTACCTGACGGCCAACTGGGAGGCGCGCTCGACGAAGCCCCTGGTCCTGGCCCCGGGGGAGATCGAGGAGATCGAGCGGCAGCGCGACGTCGAGGCGCTCGAGCGCCTCGACGAGCGGTTCGAGGCCCAGTTGTCCTGAGCCACGGGCGACACGCGGTGCACCCGCCCGCGACAGACGGCGTAAGGTGCCGGTCAGGGGAAGACCTGGGGAGGACCCATGCACATCGCGCCGCCACGCGTCCGCCGACCGCTCGTCGCGCTCCTCGCTGCCTGCCTGCTGGTGACCGCGGCCTGCAGCGACGACGCCGAGGAGGCGTCCTCGCCGGGCACCACGGACGGCTCCACGGCGGCCGACGGCGGCACCACCACCGGTGACGGCACCTACTCGGCCACGATCCGGCGCACCACCGACGGGGTGCCCCACATCACCGCCGACGACCTGGGCAGCCTCAGCTTCGGGCAGGGCTACGCCAGCGGTCAGGACCGCCTGTGCGACCTGGCCGACCAGCTCGTGCGCATCAGGGGCGAGCGGGCGAAGTGGTTCGGCCCCGGCGAGAACGACGCCAACCTCAACTCCGATCTGGCCTGGCGCTCGCTCGGCGTCTACGAGACCGCCGTGGCCGAATACCCCGAGAAGTCCGAGGAGGTGCGCTCCCTGCTCGACGGGTTCGCCGCCGGCTGGAGCGACTACCTGACCGAGACCGGCGTCGACGAGGTACCGGGCTGGTGTGCGGGGGCCGAGTGGGTGGAGCCCGTCACCGGCGAGGACGTGTACGCCTACGCCCGGGCCATCACCCTCCAGGCCAGCAGCAGTCGCCTGCTCGACTACATCGCCAAGGCGCAACCGCCGGCGACGGACACCACCACGGGCACCTCCGAAGGCGCCGTCGGCCAGCCCGTCTCGCTGGTGCCCGAGGTGACGGCCTCCAACGGCTGGGCCATCGGCACCGACCGCAGCGAGAACGGTGGCGGCATGCTCATCGCCAACCCGCACTTCCCGTGGGAGGGTGCGCTGCGGTTCTGGGAGGTGCACCTCACCATCCCCGGTGAGCAGAACATCTACGGCGCCCAGCTCGGTGGCCTGCCCGGCGTGGGCATCGGCTTCACCGAGACGTTCGGTTGGACCCACACCGTGTCGGCCGGCAACCGCTTCACCGCCTACTCGCTCGACCTGGTGCCGGGCGCACCCACCACCTACCGCTACGGCGACGAGGAACGGGAGATGACCTCGGAGGAGGTCACCGTCGAGGTGCTCCAACCCGACGGCACGGTGACCGAGGAGACCCGCACCATGTGGTCCTCCCACTACGGGCCCATCCTCGACTTCCCCGGTGTGGGCTGGACCGCCGAGCAGGTCATCACCTACCGCGACGCCAACATCGACAACGACGAGTTCATCGACCAGTACCTGGCCATGGACCGCGCCGAGAGCCTCGACGAGCTCATGGCCGCCCACGAGGAGTTCCAGGGCGTCCCACTGTTCAACACCGTCGCGGTGAGCGCCGACGGTCGGGCCTGGTACGCCGACACCTCGGCCACGCCCAACCTGTCCGACGAGGCCCTGGTGGCCTACGAGACCTCGCTCACCGCCGATCCGCTGGTGGCCGCGGCCGCGCAGAGCCGGGCCATCCTGCTCGACGGTTCGGACCCGCTGTTCGAGTGGGTCGACGAGGAGGGCGCACGCGATCCGGGCCTGGTCCCCTACGCGGACATGCCCCAGGTGGAGCGGTCCGACTACGTCTTCAACGCCAACGACAGCTTCTGGGTGGCGAACGCCGACGAGGTGCTGGAGGGCGACTACTCGCCCTTGCACGGCCGCCAGGACACGGCCCGCTCCCCGCGCACGCGGGAGAACGCGGCCGTGCTGGACGACACCAGCGCCGAGGGGCCGGCCGGCGACGACGGGGCGTTCTCCCTCGACGAGCTGGCCGATGCCGCGCTGCGCAACGGCGGCTATACGGCCCGGGCGCTGCGCGAGGACGTGGCGGCGCGCTGCGAGGGTGTCGGCACCGTGAGCGTGCCCCCGCTGGCGGCCAACGACGGCAGCGAGGCGCTCCCCGCCGCGGACGTCGACATCACCAAGGCCTGTGACGTGCTGGCCGACTGGGACGGCATCTACGACCTCGACAGCGTCGGCGCCGTGGTGTGGCGCGAGTTCGTCACCCGCTTCACCTTCACCGAGCTCACCGAGGCCGGCCCGCTGTGGGCCGAGCCCTTCGACCCGGCCCAGCCCGTGGAGACGCCTTCGGGCCTGGCACCGCCGCCCGACGGTGGGGCCAGCAACGACACGGTGCTGGTGAACCTGGCCCGGGCGGTCCAGATCCTCGAGGCCGCCGGCATCCCCGTTGACGCGCCCCTGGGCGAGGTGCAGCTCGCCGACCGCAACGGGACGATGGTCCCCATCCACGGTGGCGACAACAACGACGGCACCACCAACATCGTCGGCTACAGCACCGGCAAGGACACGATGGAGGAGATCCCCCGACGGGGCCCGACCTTCGCACCCCGCTCCGGGCTGTCGGCCGACGGCTACCTGATCAACAACGGCACGAGCTTCCTGCTGGCGCTGTCCTACGGTGAGGACGGTCCCCAGGCCAGGGCCTTCCTCACCTACGGCGAGACCGAGGACCGGGAGTCGCCGCTGTTCACGTCGGCCACGCAGCGCTTCTCCGACAAGGACTGGCGCACGGTGGTCTTCACCGAGGAGGACATCGCCGCCGACCCCGAGCTGACCGAGGTGGTGGTCGAGGGCTGATGCCGGCCCGGCCGAGGGCGTCGAGGCTCAGGCCCCGGCGCCCTCGCGGGCGCCCGATCCGGCCAGGTCGCGCAGGTCGCTGATGCCGCCCGACATCCCGTCGGCGAGCACCGCCACGTCCGACGCCGAGTCGAAGTCGCCGGTCACGCCAAAGGCCAGCCGCCCGTTGTAGGAGAGGATGGCGGTGCCCACCCGCAGACCGTGGCTGATGGGCACGAACGGGTAGTACGTGAGCATCTCCCGACCGCAGCAGTACAGCGGGAACTGGGGACCGGGCACGTTGGTGGTCACGGTGTTGATCGAACGCTGCGGGAGCTGGTGCATCAGCCGCGTCCCGAGCCGGGTCACGGTACCCACCACGAACGGCGGCGCCAGGTTGCCGAGGCTCGTGACCAGCTCACCGGCCTCGGCCATGTGCGAGCCCTTCAGCTCACCCATCGTCGCTCGAACCGCCTCCAGGCGGTCGAGCGGATCGGCGAGGTGCACCGGCATCTCGAACAGGATCGACGAGACCCGGTTGTCGAGCACACCACGGGCATCCGCGGCCCGCACCGACACCGGCACCAGGGTCCGCACGACGGCGGCGTCGGGGTCGTCGCCGCGCGACTCCAGGTACCCGCGGTAGGCGCCGCTCACCGCGGCCAGCACGACGTCGTTGAGCGTGCCGCCGAACGCCTTGCGGATGGTGCGAATGTCGTCGATGGTGCACGACGAACCGGCCCACGAGCGGTGCGGGCCGATGGCCCCCTCGATGGACAGCAGCGGCGTGTTGCCCAGGTGGCGGCCCAGGGCGACCAGGCCCGATCCCGCGTCGCCGAGCGTCCGGGCGAAGCCGGCGGGGTCGCGCAGCTTGCCCGGCAGGGAGACGACCTGGCTGCTCACGTCGCCCGCCAGACCGGCCCAGGCGTCGACGACCTTGGCCGGGCCCCAGGGCTCGGGTGACGGGGTCCACGGCGGTGGTTCGGGGATGGGCGCATCGCGCTCCAGGTCGAGCAGCACGGAGAGCAGATCCACTCCCGAGATGCCGTCGACCATGCAGTGGTGCACCTTCGAGATGAGCGCCCACCGACCCTCGGGCAGCCCCTCCACCAACCACGTCTCCCACAGGGGCCGGTTGCGGTCGAGCGGTTGGGACATCAACCGGCCCATGAGCCGGCGAAGGGTCTCCTCGTCACCCGGCGACGGGAGCGCGGTGTGGCGCACGTGGTACTCGAGGTTGAAGTGCGGGTCGTCGACCCACACCGGGCGTCCCAACTCGAAGGGCACCGTGCGGACCCGCTGGCGGTAGCGGGGGATCAGGTGCAGCTTGGCGTCGAGGAGGGCGACGAGCCGATCGGCCGGCGGGCACGGGCCCTCGAACACGGATACCCCGGCGATGTGCATGTGCACGATGCCGTCCTCCATGTGGAGGAACTCGGCGTCGAGTGTGCTCAGCCGCTCCATGGTCACTCCCCCCGCGCCGCGGGCCCCGGGGCCCCACGCGATCGACTGCTACCGGTACCCCTGACCGTAGAACGACGGGAGCGACCTGTCAGGGGCCGAACGTCACCCCTTCCGGTGCCGTCCGGTCGGGGTCACTCCGCGTCGGCCGTGCCGCCCACCACGTCGTCGGAGAGCAGCGCGATGTGGTGCAGCACCTCGTCGATGTCCTCGCGGGCCAGCCCGACCTCCTCGAGGGTCTCGAGGAGGTGCTCGGTGAAGCGCGAGACCTCGGCCGGGCTGATGCCCCGTCCCCGGTGGGCGTCGGTGAGATCCATGCCGGAGTAGTGGGGCGCGCCGCCGAGCGCCTGGGTGAAGAGCTCCTTCTGCATGCGGCGCAGGCGCTCCATGCGGGCGTCGTGGAAGTAGGACCCGAGCACGGGGTCGCTCAGCACCCGTCCGTAGAAGTCGTCGACGACCCGGTCGATCGTCGCCTCGCCCCCGATCCGGTCGTACAGGCTCTGGTCGCTGTCGCTCACCGCAGGCCTCCCTGCCTCTCACCCCGTTCGGGGTCCTCAACAGTGGCTCCAGCCTGCCACGCCCGGATCGCCCCTCCCGCCGCCGACCTCGACCGATGGTGCCGGCTCAGGTCACGTGCATATGTAGCCGGCAACCTGCCTCGCGGGGATTGCGCACGTCCAGCCCGTCGACGACGACCGAGCCGTTGGCCGCAGCCAGACCCTCGGCCAGGCCACGGTGCAGGTCACACACCACCTCGCCGTCCAGCTCGGCGGCGCGGACGTACGGGCAGGATTGCAGGATCAGCTCCACCTGCGAGCCCCGGCGCCGCACCACAGGGTCGAAGCCCTGGTTCGTCACCTCCTCCACGATGGCCTCGACCGGGTCGGATCCGCCACGGGCCGCCCGACCGAGGTGGTGACCCACTCGCCGACCGACCTCGACCGGCGACTCGCCGGTGCGGCGCATCTCGAGCAGCACCAACGCCAGCTGCTCGTAGTGGTCGGCACCACCCCAGGACCCGGCCCCGGGCGTCGGTCGGTACTGGAGCCGGGGACGTCCGGGACGATGGCGCTCCTCCTGCTCCTCGAGCACCAGACCGGCCGCGACCAGTTGGGCGAGGTGCTGGCGCACCGCGTTGTGGTGCAGCCCCATGGCCTCGGTCAGCTCGGCGATCATCACGGGGTGGTCCGAGTCGACCACGAGGCGGAAGATTCGGTGTCGGGTCGGATCCCCGAGGGCGCGAGCCTGCTCCTGCACGCTCGGACTGGCCATGTCCCACCTCCTCCCCTCGGGAGCGCCCGCGACGGGCGATCGCAGCGGTCGAACGCAACGGCGGAACCACACCGGCGCGATTGTCCGCCGTCGACTGGAAGAACCTAACCTTACCGGGGTCGGCGGTCAGCCGCTCGCCGCCTCGACGCGACGGGCGCCCGGGAACAGCGGGTCCGGTCACCGAGGCAGTCCGACGATCCACCATCGGAGCCCCATGGACTTCTTCGACATCTGGACCTTCGTGCTGTTCGTCCACATCCTGGGCGCCATCGTGTGGGTGGGCGGGCAGCTCACCCTCACCCTCGTCGTCACACCCGTCGCCCGCGAGCTGCTCCCCGAAGAGCAGCGAGCGGTGGTCATGCGCACGGCCGGCAAGCGCTACGCCTTCGTCACCAACGCCATCGCGCTGCCACTGCAGCTGGCCACGGGACTGGCGCTGACGTTCCACTGGGGCGTGGACAGCAACAAGTTCGAGGTCGACGGCTGGGGTGAGCTGCTCGGCGCCAAGCTGCTGGTGGTGTTGGTGAGCATCGGTTTCGCCGGCGCGCACGGTGTCATGGCTGCCAAGCGGAACTCCGTGGCGTCACGGAACTTCGCGCTGGCCGGGCTGGCGGCCTCGGTGCTGGTCGTGCTCCTCGCCGCCGGTCTCGCCAGCTGAGCACCGGGTCAGGGTGGCCCGACCGTCGGACCGACTCGACGGGCACGGCTTGACCACGGGGCGGTGCCGAACCATCCTGCCCGCCATGGCAACGACCCCCGTCCCCGGACAGCCCGGTTGGTTCCCCGATCCGACGGGTCGACCCGGCCTGGAGCGCTACTTCGACGGCAACCGGTTCGTCGATCGCACGCAACCCGCCGGCGACGGCTCGCCCGGTTGGTACCCCCACCCCGTCCAGGACGGTCTGGTGCGCTACTGGGACGGCAGCGCCTGGACCCGAGACAGTCGGCCCGAGGGCGCCGCGCCGGCCGCCGGCTGGTATCCCGACCCGGTGCACACCCAGCTCCTGCGCCGCTGGAGCGGCAGTCGCTGGACCGACGACACGCGTCCGGCCGGCGACAACCCCACGCCCGGTTGGTACCCCGACGCGCGTGACGCGGACCGCTTGCGCTACTGGGACGGCATCGACTGGACCAAGCGGACCGCCCCCATGGTTCCGGGGTCCGAGCCGCCCCCGCACCGCAGCCACGTGGCGTCGATCCTGCTGGCCGTGTTCGTGCTGGTCGTGATCGGCGCGCTGTTCCTCGGCATCGGCGCGGTGCGCGACGAACGCAACGGCGCCGACGGCACCACGACGAGCTCCACCACCACGTCGTCGACGACCACCACCACCACCGAACGGGAGGCCACGACCACCACCGAGCGGACGACCACCACCACGACCCGGCCGACCACCACCACCCGGCCGTCGACGTCGACCACGTCCACGTCCACGTCCACGACGGCGGCGCCCGACGCCTCGACCTCCACGACGGCCGCCGGGCCCTGAGGGTCGCCGATCAGGACGGGTCGTGCGACGGACCCGGCACGGTCCGGGCCCCCGGCTCACCAGAACGAGTCGGCCTCGTCGAGCCCGAACGACGGCCAGGCCCCTACGGCGATGGGCTGGCAGTTGCCCACACCCGTGCCCCCGCCGACCGGGTCGACGATGCGCACGACCGTGTCGCGGATCTGGTGCAGGCCGCGGACGAGTGTCGGATCCGAGCAGTCGGCGAGGCGCTCGCCGTCGACGTGGAGCTCGCCCCGGAACTCGCCGTGGTGGTGGCCCTGCCAGCCGAAGTAGAGGCCGGCTCCGAGGTGGAACCCGGTGTCGCCCAGCACCTCGAGCTCGACGGTCCGGCGGGAGCCGTCGGCCATGGCGAAGTGGAGGCGACCGGACCGGAGGCGGCGATTCGACGGATCGAAGGCGATCTCCGGCTCGATCCCGAGGATCGCCTCGACCCGCCCGTCGGGATGCTCGAACCCGCCGATGGCCTGGACGTGCGCAGGGCCCATGCCGGGCACGTCGACACGCACCAGGTGGAAGAACAGACCGTAGGTCGAGCCGTCCGGACGCTCGAGCAGGCTCGGGCTCCAGAACATCAGGAACGACAGACCGGCCATGGGGTCGACGTCCTCCACGTCGGCGGGCGGACGCCCCACGTCGTAGCGGACCCCCCAGGAGTGGTCGCGGGTGGAGACCCACTCCGTCGGGTCGAGGTCGTGGCGTTCGCCGTCGATCTCCACCCACCCGGAGGCCCGACCGATCTGGTGGTAGCGGACCAGCTCGGCCTGTACCCGTAGTCCGCTCGGCGAGCGCAGGTGGGTCCGCTCCTCGAGCCGGGCCGGGAGCTCCGCCTCGAAGACCCAGTCGAAGGCGATGGGCTGGCAGTCGTTGGGCTCGAGCCGGAAGCGGACACGCCGCAGGGGCTCGAGCACCTCGTAGTGGACCGGGCCCACCGTGGTGCGGTCGTGCTCGGGGACCAGGCGACGGCTGGCCCGCACCGTGACCTGCTCGACACCCCGGGACACACCGGCGTAGCCGTCGAGCACGTTGCGGTTGACGTACTTGCCGAGCCCGAAGCCCAGCTGCAGCGTGCCGTCCCGGCGCGCCGCCATGGCGCACACCTTCTCCGTCCAGGACGGGTCGCTCTGGCCGACCACGGCGAAGGTGTCGGTGATCTGGTGGTGGAAGGACTCGTCGGCGGGGCCCAGGGGACCGATGGGGTTGTTCACGGATCGACCTCCCCGCGGACCGTACCGCAGGCCCGAGCAGCACAGTCGGGATCCCGCGGGGCCTGAACGGAACACCAACGGAAGGTGAACGGAGCAGGACCCAGCCCCCTCCGTCCCGTCCCGGCGCGACAATGCCCGCGTGATCGTCGACTGCGCGCTGTACGAGAAGGGCGTCCGTCAGTCCGGCCTGTTCGACATAGCGGAGGTCCCGGGCACCGTCGCCAACGGGCACTCCTTCGTGTGGATCGGGCTGTACGAGCCGACCGAGGCCGAGTTCTCCGACGCCCAGAAGTACTTCGAGCTGCACGAGCTGGCCGTGGAGGACTCGGTCAGCGCCCACCAGCGGCCCAAGCTCGAGATCTACGACGAGTCGGTCTTCATTGTGCTCAAGACGGCCCGGTACCTCGACGAGGAGGAGACGGTCGACTTCGGCGAGATCCAGATCTTCATCGGCCCGGGGTTCCTCGTCCACGTGCGCCACGGGATGGCCGCTCCGATGGTGGACGTGCGTCGCGACCTCGAACGACACCCCGACCGCCTGGCACACGGTCCCTCGTCGGTGCTGCACGCCATCGCCGACCGGGTGGTGGACAGCTACGAGCCCGTCATCGCCGGTCTCGAGAACGACATCCGCGAGCTCGAGTTCCAGGTGTTCTCCGAGCACGGCGACAACCCGGTCCAGCGCATCTACTTCCTCAAGCGCGAGGTCCTCGAGACCACCCAGGCCCTACAGCCGTTGCTGCAGCCCCTGGAGGCGCTGGCCCACAACCGAGTGCCCTACGTGCACGAGGACATGGAGGAGTACTTCCGCGACGTCCACGACCACCTGGAGCGCATGCTGGCCGAGGTCCGCACCATGGACGACCTGCTCAACTCGATCCTGAGCGCCAACCTGACGCGGGTCTCCATCCGCCAGAACGAGGACATGCGCAAGATCTCGGCCTGGGTCGCCATCGCCGCGGTCCCCACGATGATCGCGGGCATCTACGGCATGAACTTCGAGCACATGCCGGAGCTGGGATCGATCTTCGGCTATCCGATGGTGCTGGGCCTCATGTTCCTGGTGTGCAGCGTCATGTACCGCGGCTTCCGCCGCGCCGGCTGGCTCTGACCCGGCCCCTTCTGGCGAAATCTCGTCACCCAGCCCCGCCTTCCGGGGTCAGGTGACGGGATTTCGGGAGCGGGGCGCTGCGCTCACGAAGTGCGTGTCGGATCTGTCCGACGATCACCCATGGTTCGTCGACGAGCAGCCGATGCGTCACCTCGATCACCAGCCAGCCACCCAGGGCGAGGCGGTTCCGTTTCCGTGGGTCTTCCGAGAACGACCGGATGTTGAGGTGATGGGCCACGCTGTCGACCTCGATCACGATCCGTTCGGGCACGTACGCGTAGTCGACCCTGGCCACGAAACCCTCTGCGTCGAAGATCTCGACCTGCCAATGGGGCAGGGGCAGTCCCGCATCCGCGACCCGGGCCTCGAACGCACGCTCGAGCGCGCTGTCCGCGACACGTTCGCCGAACCGCTCCTCCAGCGCTGCGCGCAGCGCCCCGACGCCAGTGCGGCCGCGGCGGGCGTGGCGCACCAGGCTCGTGTACAGCTCCTCCCACGAGCAGCCACGGCGGACGAGCTCGTCGAGCACGAGCGACAACCGCTCGAAGGACACCACCCCGCCGAGATCGACGGCGAGTCGGAGCAGGCCCGTCACGGGAATGCCGTCGATGGTCAGGATCGGCGCGAGATGGAGGTCCGTGCTCTCGTGGATGCGACCCTGGCCTCGCAGACACCGCGTCCCAGCAGGAACCGAGATCTCCGGCGGACCCGGTCGGAACCCGTCGAGGCCGTGCAGGTGGGCTGCACTCCGGTGAGAGGCCACACCGCCGCTTGCCAGACAGGCTGCGAGCAGGGACATCCGGTACGTGCGCGGGGAGCCGGCCACCAGGTACACACCCTGATGGACCAGGAGCCACCGCCCCGCAGCCAGACGGCGGTCGATGGCCGACGTCGAGAACCCACATGCGACGGCCTGCTGCCGTGTGATGAGTCCGTGCTGGCCCATCGCGAGCTTCCCGGCTGCCCGATCCGCAGACATCGCTTCCCCGATCCCAGGGGGACGTATTGGAGGGGGAAGCGACTGCGACCGTACCGGTCCGAGGGCGCCGCGGCAAACCCCGCACCCTCGCCTTCGCCCTCGCCCGAAATCTCGTCACAGAGCCCCGCCTTCCGGGGTCAGGTGACGAGATTTCGAAAGCAGCGGCGAGGGCAGTCAGGTCACGGCGGCGAGGGCGGCGGAGGCCAGCTCGACCAGCTCGGCCCGCTCGGCTTCGGCGAGCGCCGCGAACGGCACGGCCATCAGGTGGTTGGTCATCTCCTCGGCCTGCGCCCAGCGGGTCCGGGCGGCATCGTCGGGTTCGGGATACGGCTCCGGCCAACCGAAGATCCCCGCCATGTAGGGGGTCTTGACCATCACGGCGTCCAGCGGGGCCAGCCCCACGGCGAGCGTGGCTGCGGCGTGCCACCCGCCCCGCAGCTCCCGCAGCACGTTCATACGGTGCAGGGCCAGGGCCTCGGGCGAGGCGGACTCGGGCTCGGGCATCGCCCGCCAGGCGGCGAACAGCGGCGCGCCGGCCGGGTTGGCGGCCGCGGCCAGCCGGCCGGCCAGCTCGGCCAGCCGCCGGTAGTCGACGCCGACACCCAGGTGGTCCTCGGCCCAGGCATGGCCGCAGCCGATGAACGCCGTCGCCGCCTGGCGAGGTGGCAGCACGGCGCGGCTCGCGTCCCACGCCCGACGCACGCCCTCCGGCTCGAAGAAGACGAAGGACGCGGCGACGACGTCACCGTGGACGTCGCCGAGCGCGCCACCCCGACCGGCGACGTAGAAGTCCATGCCCTCGAACCCGAGCTCGCCGCCCCTGGCGTAGGTGCCCATGTCGAGCATGAACCCGCTGCCCAGGCCGCCGACGGCTTCGGCGCTGGCAATGGCGGCGTCTTGCGGCTTCATGGTCGTCCCCCTGCAGCTCCGGCCCCGGCGGGGCGATCGGACCGACCGCGAACGCTACCGTGCGCCGACGGGACGGGTCGTGCCCGACCGACCCGTGCCACCCGAGGAAGGACGCTGGGACATGCCCACCGAGACCGAGTCGCTCTACCTGACCGACGCCTACCTGCGAGCCTTCGATGCCGAGGTGGTGGCTGTCGACGAGGACACCCACGCCGTCGCCCTCGACCGCTCGGCCTTCTATCCCACGGGCGGTGGCCAACCCCACGACACCGGCACGCTGATCTGGCACGACACGACGGCGGAGGTCGTCGACGTCCGCAAGCGCGACGGCCTCGTGTGGCACACCGTCGACGCTGCCGCAGCGCTGCCCGAGACCGGCACCGCCGTGCACGGCACCCTCGACTGGGACCGCCGGCACCGCCTCATGCGCACCCACACGGCCATGCACGTGCTGTGCGGGGTGATCTGGAACGAGTGGGGCAAGGCCGTCACCGGCGGGAACATGGAGCCGCTCGAAGGCCGCATGGACTTCGAGTTCGACCCGCTCCCCGAGGGGTTCAAGGAGCGCGTGACGGAGCTGGTCGGGGCCGAGATAGCCGCCGACCGGCCCATCGAGGTGAGCTTCCTGCCTCGTGAGGTGGCCCTCGCCGATGACGCGTTGATCAGGACGAAGGTCAACCTCGTCCCCGAGTCGGTGCGAACGATCCGGGTCGTCGACATCGTGGGCCTCGACAAGCAGGCCGACGGCGGCACCCACGTCGCCTCGACCGGCGAGATCGGGCACTTCGAGGTCGTCAAGACCGAGTCCAAGGGGAAGGGCAACAAACGCCTCCGGGTGCGGCTGTCGTGAAGCCCGCCCCGATCCGACCGTTCGACTGCCAGCCCCGGCACGGGTCTGGCTAGCCTCGCCCCGATGCCACCCACCAACGCCGAGACCGACACCGACGTGGTCATCGTGGGCGCCGGCCTGGCCGGTCTGGCGTGCGCCCGCACCCTGACTGCGGCCGGGCTGCACTGCACCGTGCTGGAGGCGGCCGACGGGGTCGGAGGCCGGGTCCGCACCGACCACGTCGACGGGTTCCGGCTCGATCGAGGCTTCCAGATCCTGCTCACCGCCTACCCCGAGGCACAGGCCCAGCTCGACTACGACGCCCTCGACCTCCAGCGCTTCGAGCCCGGCGCCCTGGTGTGGGTCGACGGCCGGATGCACCGTGTCGGGGACCCGTTGCGACGGCCGCTCGACGCCGTGGGGACGCTGCGGGCGCCGATCGGGTCGTTCGCCGACAAGCTGCGGGTGCTGGGTCTGGTGGCATCCGTGCGGCGGGGCACACCGGCGGACCTGCTGCGTCGTCCCGACGTCACGACCATGAGCCGGCTACGAGACGCGGGGTTCTCCTCCCGCATGATCGAACGGTTCTTCCGACCGCTGTTCGCCGGCATCCAACTCGACCCCGACCTGGAGGTGAGCCGGCGTCGCTTCGACGTGATCCTGCGGATGCTGGCGGTCGGCGACGCCGCCGTCCCCCGACTGGGCATGGGCGAGATCCCGGCACAGCTCCTGGGACGCCTGCCCGACGGCACCGTTCGGCTCGGGAGCCCGGTCGAGCGCCTCGAGGACACGACCGCCGTCCTCCCCGACGGCGCGCGGGTGACCGGCCGGGCCCTGGTGGTCGCCACCGACGGGCCCACCGCCGCCCGGTTGACCGATCTACCCGACCCGGGCTCGCGTCCCGCGGCCTGCGTGTGGTTCTCGGCCGCCCAACCGCCGATCGACCGGCCCGTCCTGGTGCTCGACGGTGCCCGCTCGGGACCCGTCAGGAACCTGGCGGTGCTGTCGAACGTGTCCCGCGACTACGCCCCGCCGGGACGGGCCCTCGTCGCCGCCGCCATACCGGGTGCCGACGCACTGGGCGCAGAGTTGGAACCAGCGGCCCGGTCTCAGCTCCGGGGCTGGTTCGGCGGCGCCGTCGACGCCTGGGACGTGGTCCACACCCACGTCATCCCCCACGGCCACCCCGATCAGGTGCCGCCCTTCTCCCCCAAGCGCCCGGTCCGCCTGGCTTCGGGCCGGTACGTGTGCGGCGACCACCGCGACACCGCGTCGATCCAGGGAGCGCTCTACTCGGGGCGCCGCTGCGCCGAAGCCGTCCGCCGCGACCTCCGCCGCGACCTGCGCCGCTGACTGCACCGCGACCGGCGCGCCAGCTGCCTCGTCCGTTCTCGCGCGTTCCGAGGTCGGTCTCCGGCGTCCGGACGCGCCAGAACGCAGGTGGGGCTGCCGTCCGGAGGAAGGTCTGGACCGCCCCGGGTGTTGGCATCCCCGTGGAGACGCACACCGACCCGACCGCCGATCCGTCCGAGCACTCGTCGACCGTTGCACCCGGCGCCCTGGTGCTCGTCACGGGGGCCTCCGGCTACATCGGCGGACGGCTCGTCCAGGAACTGCTCGACGCCGGGTACCGGGTCCGCTGCCTCGTGCGCACCCCCGCCAAGGTCGACGCCGCACCGTGGCGCCGCGAGGCCGACGTCGTCCAGGGTGATGTCGAGGCCGACCTGACCGGTGCCTTCGACGGCGTCGAGGCGGCGTACTACCTCGTGCACTCGATCGGCGCCTCACCCGACTGGGTGGATCGGGAGCGCCGCGGCGCCGAGAACTTCCGCGACGCCGCCGCCGCGGCCGGCGTGCGCCGCATCGTCTACCTCGGCGGACTGGGCGAGGATCCACCCCCGGACGCGTCCGGCGGCCTCTCGGCCCACCTGACCAGCCGTCACGAGGTCGGTCACGTCCTGGCCGACGGCCCCGTACCGGTCACCGAGCTGCGGGCCGCGGTCATCATCGGCTCGGGCAGCGCCTCGTTCGAGATGCTGCGCTACCTGGTCGAGGTGCTGCCGGTGATGGTGACCCCGAAGTGGGTCGACACCCGCTGCCAGCCCATCGCGGTGCGCGACGTGCTGCGCTACCTGGTGCAGTGCCTGGCCGAGCCGCGCACCGCGAGTCGGGTGCTCGACATCGGCGGCCCACAGGTGCTCACCTACCGCCAGATGATGACCACCTACGCCGAGGCCGCCGGCCTGCGGCGTCGGATCGTGCAGCCCGTGCCGGTGCTCACCCCGCGCCTGTCGTCGCTGTGGGTCGGGCTCGTCACGCCGCTCCCACCCTCGCTGGCCCGGCCCCTCATCGACTCCCTCGTGCACGAGGTGGTCGTCCACGACGACGTCATCACCGAGCTGCTCCCGGGACCGCTGTTCGACTACCGCACCGCCGTCGAGGCGGCGCTCGGCAAGATGCATGCCGGAGCAGTCGTCACCAGCTGGGCCGGCGCCGAGCTGGGGGGCCGTCGTCCCGCCGACCCGATGCCGACCGATCCCGGCTGGTCGGGCGGCACCGTGCTGGCCGACCGCCGCACCCGTCACACAGAAGCTCCGTGCGATGCGGTGTTCGCCGTGGCGTCGTCCATCGGCGGCGAGAAGGGCTGGTACGGCAGCGACTGGCTGTGGCGGATCCGGGGCCTGCTCGACACGCTCATCGGCGGCGTGGGGTTGCGTCGGGGCCGCCGCCACCCCACCGAACTGCGCGTGGGCGACGCGGTCGACTTCTGGCGGGTGGAGGCCATCGAACCCGGTCGGCTGCTGCGCCTGCGCGCCGAGATGAAGCTCCCCGGGGACGCCTGGCTCGAGTGGCGGGTCGACCCGGACCCCGATGGAACCGGCTGCACGCTGCACCAGCTCGCCCGGTTCCACCCCCGGGGTCTGCTCGGTCGGGCCTACTGGCTCTCGGTCGCCCCGTTCCACCGCTTCGTGTTCCCCGGCCTCGTCGAGAGCATCGTGGGCGAGGCCGAAGGCGCGCAGACTCGGCCCACCACCGGCACGGTGGCATGATTTTCTAGCAGAGCATAGAATTTCGCCATGAGCATCGACACCGACCGACCCGTCGCCGACCTGGTCACCGACGATCCTCGCCGGGCCCGCCTCCTGAACGACCTCGGCATCGACTTCTGCTGCGGCGGCCAGCGCAGCCTGGCCGCCTGGAGCGAGGAGATCGGCCGCCCGGTCGAGGACGTCGTGGCGGCGCTCGCCGAGGCCGACCGCACGGCGCTCGCCGACTCGGCCGTCGCGACGGCAAGGCCGGCCTGGGCAGATGCGAACGTGCCCGAGCTGATCGAACACATCCTCGACGTGCACCACACCTATCTCTGGGAGCGGATGCCGGCCATCCGGGAGCTCGCCGACAAGGTCGCCTCGGTGCACGGCGACCACCATCCGGAGCTGATCGAGATCCGGCGCATCACCACCGCGCTGCTCGACGAGCTCGACGGCCACCTCCGCAAGGAGGAGCAGATCCTGTTCCCCCTCACCCTGCAGCTCACCGAGGCCGAGGCCGCCGGTGACCGGGCGCCCGCGTTCCACTGCGGGAGGATCGCCAACCCCATCCGGGTGATGCTGCTGGAGCACGACCACGCCGGTGAGGCGCTGGCCGAGCTCCGCCGGCTGTCGAACGGCTACACGGTGCCCGAGGACGGCTGCGCGTCGTATCGCCTGCTCTACGAGGAGCTCGAACAGCTCGAGGGCGACCTGCACCTCCATGTGCACAAGGAGAACAACGTGCTGTTCCCGCAGGTGCTGGAGCTCGAGAACCGCCTGGCGTCCTGAGGCGTACCCGGCGGTCCCGGTCCGACCGGAGCGGGGGTACGGTGCGCCGGTGTTCCCCTTCTGGTCCCACGCCATCGCGCCGTTGCTCGAGGTCGTGCGGCCGGCGACCGTGCTCGAGATCGGCTCCCAGCACGGCGAGACCACCCAGCAGGTGCTGGCCGCGCTGCCCACCGCCGAGCTGCACGTGATCGACCCCGCGCCCGGCTTCGACGTCGAGGCCTGGCAGACCCGCCACGGCGAGCGGTTCGTGTTCCACCGGGCGCTCAGCCTCGACGTGCTCCCTTCCCTCCCGCCCGTCGACCTGGCCCTCGTCGACGGCGACCACAACTGGTTCACGGTGAGCAACGAGCTCGACGTGCTGCGTCGGACCGCGGCGTCCGCGGGTCGCCCGCTCCCAGTGCTCGTGCTCCACGACGTGTGCTGGCCCTACGGGCGCCGCGACGGGTACTACGCACCCGAGACGGTGCCCGCCGAGCACCGTCAGCCCTTCGCCTACCAGGGCATGGTGCCCGGCAGGTCCGAGCTGGTCGCCGACGGCGGCACCAACGGCTGGATCGCCAACGCCGCTCACGAGGGAGGGCCCCGCAACGGCGTGCGCACCGCGCTGGAGGACTTCCTGGCGGACCTGCCATCCGAGGGCCCGGACGTGCGCTGCCTGGTGATCGAGGTGTTGGCCGGGCTGGCGATCGTGGCGAGCGACGACCAGCGGACGCGTCGTCCCGACCTCGACGCGCTGCTCGACCGGCTCGCCGATCCGCGAGTCCGGGCGACGATCCACGACGAGGGGGTGGCCGAGCTCCGAGCCATCTTCGGCCACCCGGACGATGGCACGGACGGGGCCTGACCGGATCAGCCTCCCTACCGTCATCGGTGGGTGCTGGTCTCGTCACGTCCCGTGACCGGCTTTCGGAGGTCCGGACGTCCACCGCTAGCCTGCACGGCATGGCAGTGCACGTGAACGTCGGCGACGCAACGGTCGAGATCAAGATCGACGGATGGGACAGCCTGTGGGCGCTGTCCAAGGGTCTGACCCTCGGCCTCGACGAGATCGTCTCGGCCTCCGTGCAGCCCGCCGAGGATCTGCGCAAGCAGCTCTCCTGGCGCGTCGGCGGGACGTACTTCCCCGGTCGGGTGGCCGCGGGCTGGTATCTGGTGCCCGACCGCCCGGGGACCCGTCAGCTCCTGTCGGTCTACCGCGATCCCGAGGTGCTCGTCATCGAGACCACCCGCGACAGCCCCTGCCGGGTGGTGCTCCAGTTGCCCGACCGCCACGACATCGCCTGGTTCATCGGCGAACGCCTTGCCGCACGAGGCTGATCGCGGACACGCTCCCGCAGTGGAGGCCACGCTGACCGGCGGCGCTGCGGACGGCCGTCGTCGCAGGATCCTGACGGCTGCGGCCCTCGCCCTGCTCCTCCTCGTCACCACCACCGCCTGTGGTGACGAGGGCGGCGACGTGGCCCGCACCGGAGCCGGTGACACCGCGAGCAGCACCTTGTCGGACGGCACGACACCGGGAACCGCCGACACCGCGCCACCGGGAACCGACGAGGCCGGTGAAGCGGTCGATCCCCTCGCCGACGCCGGTCTCGAAGACGCCGAGGGAACCGCCACGGCCAGCGGCACGAGCCTGCTGTCCGACGTCCGCGTCGCCGGTCAGGCTGGCTACGACCGGGTGGTGTTCGAGTTCCGGGGCGAGGGCGTCCCGGGCTGGCAGGTCGGCTACGTCGACCCGCCGATACTCTCCGACGGCGAAGGCGCCGAGGTCGACGTCGCGGGCGGGGCGTTCCTGGAGGTGCGCCTGACGCCGGCCTCGGGCGTGGACCTCTCGGAGGACTTCGAGGAGGTCTACACCGGGTCCGACCGGGTGGACGGCGACACCGCGGCGGTCACCGAGGTGGTCCGCACCGGGGACTTCGAGGCCGTGCTCACCTGGGTCATCGGCGTCGAGGCGGAGGCCCCGTTCGCCGTGTCGACCCTGGCGGACCCGAGCCGACTCGTCGTCGACCTCGCCGTCCCGTGACCTGCCGGTGATCGACCACGCACGGCGCCGCCGCGACATGGTCGCCCACGACCTCGCCGGACGGGGCGTGCGCGACCCCCGCGTCCTCGCCGCCATGGAGGCCGTCCCCCGGGAGGAGTTCGTGGGGCTGGCACACCGCGACCACGCCTACGCCGACCGGGCCCTGCCCATCGAGGACGGGCAGACCATCTCGCAGCCCTTCGTCGTGGCCTTCATGATCGAGGCCCTCGACATGCCCGCCGACGGCACGGCGTTGGAGATCGGCACGGGCTCCGGCTACGCCGCTGCGGTGCTGTCGCTTGTGTGCGCCCGGGTCGTCACGGTCGAGCGCATCGCCCGACTCGCCGGGCGGGCGGCCGAGCGCCTGGCCCGTCTGGGGTACGCCGACGTCGAGGTCCACCTGGGCGACGGCACCCTGGGCTGGCCACCCGACGCACCCTACGACGGGATCGTCGCCACCGCCGGCGGGCCGTCGGTGCCCGAGGCGCTGGTCGGCCAACTCGCGCCCGGCGGCTTCCTCGTCATGCCCGTCGGCCCGCTCGGCGCCCAGCACCTCGTCCGGGTCCGCCGCGTCGACGACGGGCGGCCCGGGGAAGATCCGACCTACGAGCAGGACGAGCTCGGCGGCGTGGCCTTCGTGCCCCTCATCGGCGCGCAGGGCTGGCCGGCCTGACCCACGCGCCCACCCCTCCTGCCGACCCGGCCCACCCCGCCTGCCGAAATCGCGCGTTTCGACGCCGGAGACCGACCACGTGGGACCCGATTTCGGGCGGAAGAGGGCGAGGTCTACAGGTCGAGCACGGTGCGGATGCCGCGGCCGGCGCGCAGGTCGTCGCAGGCGTCGTTGACCTCGGCCAGCGGTCGGCGCGAGGTGATGAGTCCCTCGAGGTCGAGACGACCCGACCGCCACAGCTCGATGAAGCGGGGGATGTCCCGCACCGAGTTGACCCCACCCAACAGGCAGCCGACCAGCTTCTTCTCGGTCGCACCGAACACGGCCGCGGAGGCGATGTTGATGCCCTGGTCGATGGGAGGTGCGCCCACCAGCACCGTCGTGCCGCCGAACCGTGTCGCCTGCACCCCGGTGTCGATCAACGCAGCGTTGCCCACCGCATCGAAGGCCACGTCGGCGCCGATGCCGCCGGTGAGGTCGTAGGTGGCTGCGATCACCTCGGTGTCGGTCGGATCGAGCGCGTGGGTGGCGCCGAAGCGCAGACCCGCCTCACGGCGTTCGGCCACCGGGTCGGACACGATGATCGTCGACGCTCCGGCCAGCACCGCTCCCTGCACGATCGACAGACCCACGCCGCCCAGGCCCATGACCAGCACGCTGTCGCCGGGACCCACCTTGGCCGTGTACAGCGCGGCACCGACGCCGGTCTGCACCGCGCAGCCCAGCACGCAGGCCACGTCGAGGGGCAGGTCGTCGCCGATGGGGATGGCGGCGGTCTCCTGCACGACGACCGACTCGCCGAAGGCGCCGACGCCGAGCCCCCGGTAGACCGTCTCGCCGTTGCGGGAGAGTCCCGTCGTGCCGTCCAGGTGAGTCCCCGTGAGGATCTGCATGCTGTTGACGCAGATGTTCCACTCGCCCCGCACGCAGTAGTAGCAGCGACCGCACGGGGGGACGGGCGAGAGGACGACCCGATCGCCCACCGCCACGGTCGTCACGCCGGGGCCGACCTCCTCGACCACGCCGGAGGCCTCGTGGCCCAGCACGATGGGCGTGGCGAAGGGCACCGCGGCATCCGCGATCGTGATGTCGCTGTGGCACACCCCGCAGTGGGCGATGCGCACGCGAACCTCGCCGGCGCGGGGCGCGTCGATCTCCACGTCGTCGTGGACGGTGAGTGGCTGGCCCTGCGCGTCGAGCACGGCTGCTCGCATGTGTCCCCCCGGGATCGCTCCTGCCGCAGCCAGCGCTGCGGACGGTCCCGCTCACGCTACCGCCCCGCCCGGTGACGGGATCCCGAGTGCCCGTGCATCCGGTCCGGGACGACCCTTGCCGACAGGGAGTCGGGTGGCTACGATACGAACATATGTTCGGTCACATCGAGGGCACCTCTCCACGTGCAACGGACCCTTCGGAGCCGGCCAGCCCGCACGACGGTCACGGACAGCAAGCAGCAGCGGAGAGCGCCGTCGCCGCGTCGGAGCGAGTCCGGGGTCTGGCGGCCGACATCGGTGCCCTCCAGTCCCAACTCGTCGAGACCCTGGCCCCGCTGGCCGCTGACGAGTCGTCGTCGGGCATGCCGCTGGCCCAGTGGCTGGGCCTCGAGTGCCGGTTCCTCCCCTCGGAGGCGCATCGTCTGGTGAGTCTCGCCAAGCGGCTCCCCAGGTTGCCGAAGCTCCACGACGCCTTCGCATCGGGCGAGCTCTCGGAAGCGACGGCGGTGCTCCTGGCGCGCGTCGCGACCCCCTCCAACGAGGAGAAGCTCCTCGCCGTCGAAGGTGAGACGACCGGCGCGCAGCTCCAGACGGTCGTGCGCGGCTCCCAGAAGGTGCGGCCCCGGCGGCGCGCACGCCGAGGCGACGGGGTCGACCCCGGACACGACGGCGACACCCACGTATCCGACGTGCCTCGGGAGCGGGAGAACACGGTGCACTCCCACGTCGACGACGACGGCCGCTGGCGGCTGCACGCGGATCTCCCCGCGGCCTGGGGTGCACAGATCGACCAGGCACTGCAGGCCGCCCAGGCCGACAGCGACGGCGTCCTCCCCGAGCGCTTCCTCGTGCTCGTCACGGCCGACGCCGACAAGCTCGCCGCCCACGCCGCCCGAGCCCGAGCCGGCCGCGACGAGCCCGACGACCGGGCGGCCTCGACGACGCCTGTGCCCTGGCCGGCTACACCGCGCTCTCCCCCTCCGAGCTGTCCGAGTTGGCCTGCGAGGCGTGGATCGCTGCGGTCCTGGTCCGGGAGGGCAAGCCCGTCACCGCCACCGCGCCGACCCGGTTCGTGTCGAAGCTGCAGCGCCTCGCGCTGCAGGCGCGCGACCGGCACTGCCAGTTCCCCGGCTGCGGACACACCCTGCGCCTGAAGGCCCACCACATCGTGCACGCCGCCCATGGCGGCCCGACGCACGTCGACAACCTGGTGCTGTTGTGTCAGCAGCATCACACCCTCGTGCACAAACCCGGATGGGCGCTCACCCGAGAGGCGGGCGGCAGCGCCATGGTCGCCAGATCTGACGGCACCCGGGTCGGACCCGGGGAGCGACCACCGCCGGGCGGTCACCCACCAGGAGCCCGACCTGGCTCCGCGCCCCATCGAACCCCCTCGTCCGGCGATCGCCTCACGACCTTCGCCCACGACGTGATCCAACACCACCTCCTCGAGGCGGGCTGACCCGGCCGACCCCGCCAAGCCGACGGCATGGCAGGATGCACACGATGTCGACGACACCCGACACCGACCCCGACCTGCTGGACACCGCCGTCGAGCTGGCCCGGGCGGCCGGCGAGCTGACGCTGCGGTGGTTCCGCAGCGGCACCCTGGACGTGGAGGCGAAGCAGGACGGCACGCCGGTGACCGCGGCCGACCGGGCCGCCGAGCGCTTCCTGCGCGAACAGCTCGCCGAGCGCTACCCCCACGACGCCGTCGTGGGCGAGGAGGAGGCCGATCGGGCCGGCACCAGCGGCCGCACGTGGATCATCGACCCCATTGACGGCACCAAGGCCTTCACCCACGGCGTGCCGCTCTACTCGACCCTGCTCGCCTGCTACGACCCCCACGGCGCGGCAGTCGGCGTCATCCACCTCCCCGGACTGGCCGAGACGGTGTACGCCGGGCGCGGCCTGGGGTGCTTCGTCGACGGGCGGCCCGCCCGGGTGTCGACCACGTCGTCGCTCGACGGCGCCTACCTGTCCGCCTGCGGCTACGAGCACTGGTCCGACGAGCTGCTCCTCGGGGTGAAGCACGCCGGCGCCGTGCTGCGCACCTGGGGCGACGGCTACGGCTACGCCCTCGTCGCCACGGGCCGTCTCGACGCCATGGTCGACCCCGAGGTCGCCCTGTGGGACATGGCCCCCATGCCCGTGATCATCACCGAGGCGGGTGGCCGCTTCACCGATTTCACCGGCCGACCCGGGCCCGACGGCGGCTCCGGGGTGGCCACCAACGGCCACCTCCACGACGAGCTGCTGGCCGTGCTGGGTCGCTCCGGTTCGTAGCGCTACTCGTCGTCGTCCGCGCAGACCCCGTGGTCATGACCCGGGGCGTGATGGTGCGGGTCGTCGAGCAGCACGACGCCGCCGTCCTCCAGACGTAGCAGCTGCCCCCCGTACGCCGCGGTGAGGTGCTCCGGGGTGAGAACCTCCCCGGGAGGGCCGCTGGCCACCAGCCGACCCGCCACCAGCAACACGTGGTCGGCCGCTGCCGCCTCCCCCAGGTCGTGCGTGGTCAGCACCACCGTGTGGCCCGAAGCCCGCTCCTCGGCGACCACGTCCAGGATGCGACCCCGCGAGACCACGTCCAGCCCGGTGACCGGCTCGTCGAGCAGGAGGACGTCCGCCTCCTGCGCCAGGCCCTGCGCCACGAAGACCCGCTGGCGTTGGCCACCGGAGAGGTCCCGCACCTGGCGTTGGGCGAGGTCCGCCACGTCCAGCCGACGCAGCGCGTCGTCGACCGCGGCCCGGTCCGCGGCCCGCAGACGCCGGAAGGTCCCCACGGTGGCGAAGCGCGCCATGGACACCACCTCCCACACGGTGGCCGGCATCCGCTCGTTGACCTTCGCCGCCTGCAACACGTAGGCGACCCGGCCACGCGCCTCGGCGGGCGTGCACCCCAACACCTCCAGGCGGCCCGACACCGGTGCCAGCAGCCCTGCGATGGCGTGCAACAGCGTCGACTTTCCCGAACCGTTGGGCCCGATGAGGGCGGTGACGGCCCCGCTGGGAAGCAGGAACGACGAGGGTGCGAGGGCCCGGTGATCGCCGTAGGCGAGGCCGACCGATTCGGCGTGCACGGCAACCTGGTGCAGTTCCGCCGAAGTGCTCACGCACAGGATTGTGGCCGAGGAGCGGGCCGTCCGGCGACTCCCTCCCCGCCGCACCCCCCGTGTAGCGTGGCAGTCGAACCCCCGGACCCTTCAACCGTTCCCTTGCCCACGTCCCCGATCCGCCTCCCGCTGCTGAGCCGCCTGGCCCTCGTGGTCGGGCTGTGCCTCGCGGTGCTCCTCGTCGGCACCGGTCGAGCCGAGGCCCATGCCGTGCTGGTCTCGTCCGATCCTGCCGATGGCGCCACCCTCGCCGTCCCACCCTCCCAGGTGACCCTCGTGTTCAGCGAGCGGGTGACCGCCATGACCTTCCGGGTCCTCGACAGCGAGGGAACCCAGGTCGATCGCGGGGACGCGAGCCGGCTCGCCCCCGACCAGGTGCAGGTCGGGCTGGTCGAGGGCCTGCCCGACGGCACCTATCTCGCCAACTACGAAGTGCTCTCACCCGACGGCCACGTCGTGAACGGCTCGGTCGTGTTCGGCGTCGGCGACGTCGAGCTCGCAGACGTGTCCGACCTGGAGGAGGCGACTCCCATCGGCTGGGAGACCGCGGGCTGGGTGGCCCGGTTCGCCACCTACCTGGGTGCCCTCCTGGCCGCCGGTGTGGGCATCTTCGCCGCCTTCTTCCACGACTGGGCGGCACCTGACGGGGCGCGCCTGTGCCGGCTCGTGCGCCGCGCCGCCGCGCTGGGCGCACTCGGCGGGCTCGGCGTCGTCGTCACCCAGACCGCCCTGACCGGCGACGGCGCCCTCTCGGCGGTGACCGACACCGATGTCCTCGGGCCCGTGCTGCGCACCGGGTTGGGTGCCTCCACGGTGGCCCTGCTCGTGGGCCTCGCCCTGCTCAACCTGTCCGTCACCACGAACAACCGCACCTGGTCCCAGGGCCTGGCGTTCTACGGGGCGCTCACCACCGTCGTGTCCTTCGCCCTGTGGGGTCACTCCACCCAGGAGGAGCACCGACTGGCCACCATCCCCGCCGACGCGATCCACGTCGGTGTGGCCGCGCTGTGGTTCGGTGGGCTCGTCGGCCTCTACGTCGTGCTGCACTACCGGTCCCGCTGGGCGACCGAACGCCTGCTCGCAACCCTCGACCTCGACACCGACACCAACACCGACACCGAGAGCGAGAGCCGGGTCGGCACCACCGACGAGCCGGACAAGGAGGCGGAGGAGGCCCGCGGCGCCGAACGACCCGCTGTCGGCTCCGCAGCGGCGACAGCGACCATCGTGAACCGCTACTCCACCGCTGCCGCCATCTCCGTGGTGCTGCTCGTCCTCACTGGTGGGGTCCTGTCCTGGGCAACCATCGGCAACCTCTCCGCCCTGTTCGACGGCACCTACGGCTACGTGCTCGTGGCCAAGCTCCTGGCCGTCGGGCTCGCCCTGTTCATCGCGGGCTACAACCGCTTCCGGCTCATCCCCTGGATCGAGGCCGAACAGGCCGCCGACACCGCCAGCGGCGAGCGACACGAGCACCGCGAGCTTCGTCGCTGGGGCGAGCTGGTGGCGTCGGTGCGCTGGGAGGCCCTTGCCATCGTGGCGGCCATCGCGATCACGGCGGTGCTGGTGGTGGTCACCCCGATCCGCAACGTGTCGGAGGCCGAGCCGACCGGCTCCGGCACGATCGTGCAGGAGCGAGCGGAGCTCTCCGACGGCGCGACCACGGTCGATGTGGTGATCACACCCGGGGCCGCGGGCACCAACACGATGCACGTCACACTCCTCGCTCCAGAGGGCCGACCGGCCGACATCGCCCGCTCCATGACGGCGGAGTTCATGCTGCCGGCGGCGGAGGTGGGACCCATCACCCGAGAGCTCACCAAGGCCGGGGCCGGGCACTTCACCCTCGAGCAGTTCGACGACCTGAGCATCCCCGGCTCGTGGAGCGTGCGGATCGTGGCGCGGGTCGACGACTTCACCCAGTACGACGCCACCTTCCCCGCTTCGATCGGATGACGACATGGCCCGTCTCAGCCACGTGAGCGCCGGCGCGGCAGTGGTGCTGCTGATCGCCGCCACCGGTGCCGGCACCGCGCTCGCCCAGGCAGGCACCACCACGACCGTCCCCAGTGGTCTCGTGACCCCGACGACGGCGCCCGAGGAGGGCTCCTACGGAGGCGGAACGGCCGGACTCGTCGTGTTCGTGGTCGTGTCCCTCGTCATCGCTGCCACCGCCGCCTTCCTGTACCTGCGCTACCGGGGACGCGGCACCAACGCGATCGCGCGGAAGGAGACGCGATGACCGCCGACGAGGTCCTGCTCGACGGCCTGGCCACCTCCGGCCGGGCACTCGGTGCCGTCGGCCGCGGGGAGCTCGAGACCGCGGTGCCCTCCTGCCCTGGCTGGACGGTCGCCGAACTGATCCGCCACACCGGCACGGTGCACCGGTGGGCGGACAAGCGCCTGCGCACCTCGCTCGGTCAGGAGCCCCGGCCTCGCGTCGACCCGCCGCACGGCGCGGCGCTCCTCGACTGGTTCGACGAGGGAGTGGAGGCGGTCCTGGCCACCCTCGCCAACTCTGATCTGGACGGACCGTGCGACACCTGGGCCGGTGAGCGGACACGCCGTTGGTGGCTGCGCCGGCTGGCGCACGAGACCACGATCCACGCCTGGGACGCCACGGTCTCCCTCGGGACGCCCTTCAGGGCGGACGGCGAGCTCGCCGCCGACGGGATCGACGAGCTGTTCGAGGTGTTCCTCGCCCGGGTGGCGCCCGCAGGCCGGGAGAGCCTCACCGGGACGGTCCACGTGCACGCCAGCGATGTCCCGGGCGAGTGGCTGGTCACCCTCGACCCAGAGGGAGCCTCCGTTCGACGCGAACACGCCAAGGGCGACGTCGCACTGCGGGGTCCGGCGTGGTCCCTGCTGCTGGTGCTGTGGCGGCGCCGGCCCCCGGCGGACGTCGAGGTGTTCGGCGACGAGGACCTGGCGGTCGGGCTGGTCGACGCGTTGCGGGTGTGATCTGCCTCAGGCCGGCCCGTCGGAACGGACCTGGTGCACCCGCTGCACGGCCTCGCGAAGCTGGCTGATCCACTCCTGCTCGTTACGGGCGACGAGGCGCACGCACCACGCCAGTGCCTCGCTGCGGCTCCTCGCCACGCCGGCGTCGATCAGCGTGTCGAGCACCGCCCGCTCCCGCATCCGCAGCCGGGTCATCACCGGCACGCTCTGCGTGGTGAACAGCACCTCGTGGTCGCCGCAGATCGCGCCCCACGAGACCTTCCGGCCCCACGCCAGCTCGGCTTCGTCGGCCAGGCGCATGCGCTCGTTGCGGGTCTCCTCGCGGAAGCGCTTGACCCGACCGAGGGCAGCCATCCTGCGCGCATCCTCGGAAGCGTCGGCCTCGAGGTCCGGCTCCGCGAGGGTGCCCACGACGAGGATCTCCTCCCGGTCGACCAGGACCGAGGGGGTGTCGACGAACCACCCGTCCGGCACCCGACCCGCGAACCATCCCATCACGTCATCTCGCTTGTTGGTCGTCATGCTTACAAGATTACACGTAATGAGGAGGAGGACAACCGTGCGGGACCGGGGCGCGCCCGACGAGGCGGCGCGCGCCGCCGGGTGTGGAGGCAGGCGCGCGCCGGGAGCGGGCCGGGGTCAGCGAGCGGACCGGGGGTCAGCGAGCGGCCGAGGGCACGGTCGCCGGATGGCGCTGCGTCCCGAGCCGGTTGCGCCACTCACTGGCTTCGGCGATGGCCGCGGCGTAGCTCGCCTTGCGGCGTGCGACGCGCCCAACCGTCTGCTCGGCGCGCTGGTGGGTCGAACCCGCGTACTGCGCCTCGATGCCTTCCTTGAGCATCAGCAGGGCCTCGGAGCGGAGCTGGGACACCCGGGACTCCGTCACGCCCAGGAACCGGGCGAGCTCCTGTGAGGTCCGACCCTCCAGGAAGTAGCCGACGATGACCAGTCGGTGCCGCTCCGGCAGGAGGGTCACCGCGTCACGGAGGTAGGCGTGCAGCTCACGGGTCTCGAGCTCTTCGAGAGGCTCCACCGCGCTGCGGTCGCTCAGCACGTCGACAAGGGTCAGGTCCTCTTCACCGGCCTCGGAGACCTCGTGCTCGAGCGCCAGCACGACCGACCGGAACAGACGATCCTGCAGCCGGTTCAGCTCGCTGCGCGTCATCCCCAGCGCCTCGGCCATCTCGTTGACCGACGGCACCCGACCCAGCTCGGTCGCCAGGCGCTGCTCCACACCTTCGAGCCGGCGGGCCAACGTGCGCACCGAACGCGGTGCCCAGTCCGCCGCCCTGACGGCGTCGAGGATCGCTCCCCGGATGCGCTGCGCCGCGAAGCGCTCGAACGGAACGCCACGGGACTCGTCATAGCGACGGGCCGCCTCGACCAGTCCCAACGCCCCCGCCCGGGCCAGCTCGTCTCGGTCGACGTGGCGCGGGAAGTGCACCGCGACCTGGAACACGATGTGCTTCACGAGTGGCAGGTTGTGCTCGATGAGCCGGGACACATCCTGGACATCGCCTGTCGTGGTGCGCTCGGGCATGCGCCCCTCCCCTCGGACCTGCACCGATGTCGACTCCGTCCGGGCCGGACTTTAGAGGAATCTCACGCGATCTGATGAAATCTCATCGATGTAATTCGCGGCGTGGGTCCAACGGCCCATCCACCACGCGCGATGCGTGAGATCAGCCCTGCTCCACGTCGCGTTCCGTGGCGTCACCCTGGAACACGGCGGCCCGGACCCCCCGCCGGCGGAGCTCGGCCAGGAAGGGGACGGGATCGACGAGCGACGCCAGCCCGGACGCGCCGGGACGCGACACCCGTCCCCCCGCCAACCACAGGGCACTCAGGGCGCCGACCGCACCCGCAGCGACGGCGGGCCGGTCCATGGCACCGAGGACGACCACGTCTCGACCCGCACCACGACGGCCGCGGACCTCCACCCGGACACCACCTGGCCCACCCTCGGGGTGGGGCGGGCGCAACATCGGCAACCGCGCGGTCAGTCGGTCACGCCGGTTTGCCGCCATGCGGGAGGTCACCCGGCCCACACCGGGGAACGCAGGCACCAGCAGCAGGGCGTCGGGCATGGCGGCCCGATAGCAGTCGAGGCCGCCGACCGGGTCGGGGAACCAGCACAGCTCGCGGCCCGACCCGCCCGATCGCTGCACCCACCCGCCGTCACGCCAGTCGAGCGCCGACCGGGCCAGCGCCGCGTGATGCTGGCGGGCGCAGGCGGGGCCACCCGTGCCGGCCTTCGCGACGTGGATCTCGTCGATCGCCTCGAAACGACCGGCGGCGTGGCGAGCCAGCACGCACGTGAGGCCCGGCGCGAACCCGGCACCGACCACCACGGTGACCCCCCGCTCGGCCGCCTCCGCATCCAGGTCCAACAACCCTCGCACGTCGTCCACGGCGTCACCCACCGACACGACGGGCTGACCCCGGCGCACGAAGGCCGCCGCGGCCTCGACGTGCGTGCCGGCCGGGCCGGCCAGGATCACGACGTCGGCGTCCACGGGCTCGTCGTAGCGGGACAGGTCGACCTCGGCGTGATCCCCGAGCGACTCACCCAGCGCGACGACCCGGTCACGGCGCTCCTCGCGCAGCACGACGCGTTCGACGCCTTCGGTCGACACGAGCTGGCGGGCGAGGCGGGCGCCGACGGCGCCGAGTCCGAGGACGGCGAATCGCACCGGGCAGCCGATCAGGTGAGCTCGGAGTCCGACAACTCGCGCCAGCCGCCTTCCTGCGGCGGCGTCCCCCCCGTGCCCCGCATCCGGAGCACCGCAGCCACCATGCCTGCGATGCCGAGGGCAACCAACGCTCGGCGCAACATCTTCATGGACGACTCGCTCCCCGCTCGCACCCGTCAGGGGCGGTGGACGACGACGGCGGCGCCCCGAGTGCGCCGCCGCGGAAACGTGGGGCTAGTTGGAATCGAACCAACGACCTCACCCTTATCAGGGGTGCGCTCTAACCGACTGAGCTATAGCCCCGGATCATCGGAAGGCGAACCATAGCCGCTGCCCGCCAGAGGGAGAAAGCCGGACTCACTCCGCCGACCCACCCCGAACCGCACGAGGCCGGCGCGTCTCCCGCCGAGCTTCCTCGAGCTCGATGACCGACAAGCGGATCCCGCCCGTGAAGTCACTGATGACGTTGAACAGCACCGTCATCAGCACGGTGAAACCGGTCGATGCCACGGCGAGGATGCCGCCGATGACCGCCCCGGCCCGGAAGATGCGGCGACCGTCGAACTCGTAGAACTCCTTGCCCATCAACTCCGCGTAGAAGTCCTCGACGTTGGTCACGACGCCCACGTCCTGGGCGACCCGCCAGAGGATGACGCCGGCCACCATGAGGATCAACCAGAGGCAGACGTAGAACAGCAACGCCACCTTGAACACCGACCACGGCGACACGTGGCGCACGATGCGACGCACCTTGCGGGCTTTGAGCCGACCCACGGCCTTGGCGTCTCCCCGGTCGACCGGCGCCTCGACCTCGGCCGGGGCCTGCATCGGAGCCGGCACCTCCACCTCGGCCGAGGCGTCGACCTCGGTCACCGGCGAAATCGGGGGTGGTGGTGGTGCAACGGTCACCACGGCGGGACCGCCGCTGTCCTTCGAGCGGTTCTTGCGGCTCCGCGGCCTGCGTTGCTCACCCCAGAACTCGGCGTCCAGCTCCGAGACGGGCGCTGCGGACCGCGAACCGCCCCGCTCGCCCACGGACGGCGACGGGTCATCGACCAGGGGCTGCGGCTCGGGAGACGCCATCCCGGAGAGTCTACGGGATGGCGACCACCCCACCGGTGTCACCGCGCACGGCGGCTGTGACCGGTGGTCGAACACCCTTCGTGGCGACCGCGCGGGCGCTCGCCCGAGCTCGGCCCACCCTGACCGTCACCTCCACCTGCGCGCCGTCCCACACGAAGCGCTCGAGCGTGCCGCCGTTCGCGCCCGCGGCCCATCGGGCCGCCACCTCGCCCTCTGCCGCGCCGGCCAACGCCGCTGCGTCGGCGGCCGAACGTGCAGCCGCCCGGTCGACGGCCACCGTGCCCAGGTGGGCCACGAGCAACGCCGCCCCGAGCGCCACCACCATCACGAGCGCCACGAGCGGGAGCACCTGTCCGCACTCACGGCCTGGCGAGCCATCCCGTCGCATGACGGCTCCCTTCCCGGCGCCTGCTGCGCCGGCGAGTCGTACTGGCGGGGGGAAGAGCGGCCGCAGGCGCGGCGATGGTGGGGTGCGGCTCAGTCCTCGTCGGTCTGGAGCACCAGTGCGACCGATGCCACCGACTGTCCCTCGTCGAGGTTCATGATCCGCACGCCGGTGGCGTCACGACCCTGCGAGGAGATCTGCCGCACTGCGGAACGGATGACCTGCCCGTCGGAGGCGATCACGAGGATCTCGTCGTCGATGCCCACCATGAAGGCGGACACCACGCGGCCCTTGCGCGCCGTGATCCTGATGCCGCGCACGCCCTGGCCGCCGCGACCCTGCTGGTTGAACTTGTCGAGCTGGGTGCGCTTGCCGTAGCCGCCGTCGGTGACCAACAGGATGGCCGCGTCGTCACGGGCCACGTCGCAGGAGACCACCTCGTCCTCGGCCCGCAACCGCATGCCCCGCACGCCGGCTGCGGCACGACCCATGTCACGCACCTCGTCCTCCGAGAAGCGGATGGTCATGCCCGCACGGCTCACCATGAAGATGTCGTCGCCGCCGTTGGTGGGGATCACCCGCACCAACTCGTCGCCGTCCTTCAGGTTGATGGCGATGAGGCCGTCGCGACGCGACGAGTCGTACTCGGTGAACTTGGTCTTCTTCACCTGGCCGTTGCGGGTGGCGAAGAACAGGTAGCGGTTCGTCTCGTAGTCGCGGGTGTCGATGATGGACTGGATCGTCTCGTTCGGCTGCAACGGCAGCAGGTTGACGATCGCCGTGCCACGCGCCGTGCGGTCCTTCATGGGGATCTCATGCCCCTTCAGGCGGTACACCCGCCCGAGGCTGGAGAAGAACAGCAGGTAGGCGTGGGCGGACGTGTGGATGATGTGGCTGACGTAGTCCTCGTCCTTGAGCTTGCCGCCCTTCACCCCCTTGCCGCCCCGGGCCTGGGTGCGGAACGCGTCGGCGGTGATGGTCTTGATGTAACCCCGGGCGCTCATGGTGACGACGAGGTCCTCGTCCTCGATGAGGTCCTCGAGGTCGATGTCACCGATGTCGTAGGTGACCTCGGTGCGGCGGGGCTGCAGGTACTTCTCGCGGACCTCGCCCAGCTCGGTCTTGATCACGCCGCGCAGCCGGCCCTCGTCGGCGAGGATGGCCTCGAGCTCGGCGATCGTCTCGCGCAACTGGGCCATCTCCTCCTCGAGTTGAGCGCGTCCCAGGCGGGTGAGTCGCGAGAGCTGCATGTCCAGGATGTGGTTGGCCTGGATCTCGCTGAACTCGAACGGCGCCGCCATGAGCGCGTCGCGGGCCGCCGCCTTGTCCTCGGAGGCGCGGATCGTGGCGATGATCTCGTCGATGAGGTCGAGCGCCTTCAGCAGGCCCTCGACGATGTGGGCCCTGGCCCGGGCCTGGGCGAGCCGGTACTCGGAACGACGACGGATGACCTCGACCTGGTGGTCGATGTAGGCGCGCAGCGCGTCGCGCAGGTTGAGCAGACGCGGCACGCCATCGACGAGAGCCACGGTGTTCACGGCGAAGTTCGTCTGCAACGGTGTGCGCTTGTAGAGGTTGTTCAGGATGACGAGCCCGGGCGCGTCCTTCTTCAGCTTGATGACCAGGCGGAGCTTCCCCTTGGCCGACTCGTCGTTCAGGTCGGCGATGCCCTCGAGCTCGCGTGACTCGACCAGCTCGCGGATCTTGGTCAGCACCTGGTTCGGGCTCACCTGGTAGGGCAGCTCGGTGACGACGATCTGGTCGTTGCGCTTGCCCTCCTCGATCTCGGCCTTGCCCCGCAGACGGATGGAGCCCCGTCCGGTGCGATAGGCGTCGAGGATGCCCTGGCGCCCCATGATGGACGCGCCGGTGGGGAAGTCCGGACCCTTCACGAACGCCATCAGGTCGTCGGGCGTGGCGTCGGGGTTGTCGATGAGGTGGGTGGTGGCGTCGATGACCTCGGCCAGGTTGTGCGGGGGGACGTTGGTCGCCATGCCCACGGCGATGCCCTGGGAGCCGTTCACCAACAGGTTCGGGAACCGCGCCGGCAGCACGACCGGCTCGGTCACCTCACCCGAGTAGTTGTCGAGGAAGTCGACCGTGTCCTCGTCGATGCCGTCGAGCATGTGCAGGGCGATGGGCGCCAGCCGGCACTCGGTGTAGCGGGCCGCGGCGGGCGGGTCGTCGGGTGACCCGAAGTTGCCCTTGGGGTGGATGAGTGGATGACGCAGGCTGAAGCTCTGTCCCATGCGCACCAGCGCGTCGTAGATCGCCGAGTCGCCGTGGGGGTGGTACTTCCCCATCACCTCGCCGGTGATGCGGGCGCACTTCATGGTGGGTCGGTCGGGCAGGACCCGCAGGTCGTACATGCCCCAGAGGATCCGGCGGTGCACCGGCTTGAGGCCATCGCGGGCGTCGGGCAGCGCCCGGGCCGTGATGACGGACATGGCGTAGTCCAGGAAGGACCGCTCCATCTCCTCCTGGATCTCGATGGGCTCGACGCCGACATGGCCGGCGCCGTCGCCGGGTGCTTCGGGTGGGGTATCGCTCATGGTGCTCCGAACAAGAGGGTGTGCAGCTCAGATGTCGAGGAAGCGCACGTCCTTGGCGTTGGTCTGGATGAAGTGCTTGCGGGCCTCGACGTCGTCACCCATGAGGGTGGAGAAGACCTCGTCGGCGATGGCTGCCTGCTCCACGGACACACGCAGCAACGTGCGACGCTCGCGATCCATGGTGGTGTCACCCAGCTCGTCGTAGTCCATCTCGCCGAGCCCCTTCAGGCGCTGGAACTCGCGCTTGTGGTTGGGGTGCTCGTCGAGGAAGCGGGACTTGGCCGCGTCGTCCTTCAGGTAGAGCTTCTCCTTGCCCACCACGGTGGAGAACAGCGGGGGTTGTGCGATGTAGACGTACTCCCGCTCGACCAGCTCACGCATCTGGCGGAAGAAGAAGGTCAGCAGCAGCGTGCGGATGTGCGAGCCGTCGACGTCCGCGTCGCACATCAGGATGATCTTGTGGTAGCGGGCCTTCGTGACGTCGAACTCCTCGCCCACACCGGCGCCGATGGCCGAGATGAGCGCCTGGATCTCGGCGTTCTTGAGCATCTGGTCGATGCGGGCCCGCTCGACGTTGAGGATCTTTCCCCGGATGGGCAGGATGGCCTGGGTGCGCGGGTCGCGGGCCTGGGTGGCCGAACCGCCGGCCGAGTCGCCCTCCACGATGAACAGCTCGCCCTCGTCGGGGTTGCGGGTGGCGCAGTCCTTCAGCTTGTCGGGCATGCCCGCGCCCTCGAGCGCGGACTTGCGCCGGGTGGCCTCGCGGGCCTTGCGCGCCGCCATGCGAGCCCGTGACGCCTGCGTTGCTTTGCCGACTACCTTTCGCGCGTCGGTGGGGTTCTCCTCGAACCAGTCCCCCAGCAGTTCGTTGGTGGCTCGCTCGACGAGGGAGCGCATGGACACGTTGCCCAGCTTCCCCTTGGTCTGGCCCTCGAACTGCGGTTCGGCCAGACGCACCGAGATGATGGCGGTGAGGCCCTCCCGGATGTCCTCGCCCTGGAGGTTGTCCTCCTTCTCCTTGAGCAGACCCTTGGCCCGGGCGTAGCGGTTGACCACGTTGGTCAACGCCTTCTTGAAGCCCTCTTCGTGCATGCCACCCTCGATGGTGGCGATGCCGTTGGCGAAGGAGTGGATGCCGTCGCTGTTGTAGCCGGAGTTCCACTGGAAGGCGATCTCGACCTCCTGACCCTCCTCCTTCTGCTCGTAGTAGCCGACCTTCTTGAACAAGGCCTCCTTGGTCGTGTTCAGGTGGCGCACGAAGTCGACGATGCCGCCCGCGTAGCGGAAGGTGACGGGCTCGGGGTTGCCTCCCGGCCGCAGGTCCCGGAAGCGGATCTCGAGGCCCTTGTTGAGGAAGGCCATCATCTGGAACCGCTCGAGCAGCGTCTGGGCCCGGAAGTTCGTGTCCTCGAAGATGGCGGGATCGGGCCAGAACCGCACGGTGGTGCCGGTGCGGCCGCGAGGAGCCCTGCCCCGGACCTCGAGCTTGGTGTGGGTCTTGCCGCCGTCGAGGAAGTCCATGTAGTGGTGGTTGCCGTCACGGTCGATCTCGACCTCGACGCGCACGGAGAGCGCGTTCACGACCGACACACCCACTCCGTGGAGGCCACCCGAGACCTTGTAGCCGCCGCCACCGAACTTGCCGCCGGCGTGCAGGATGGTGAGCACGACCTCGGCCGCGGTCATCTTCTTGAGCTTCGGGTCGGGGTGCGGGTCGACCGGGATGCCTCGGCCGTCGTCGGTCACCTGGCAGGCACCGTCAGGCAGCAGGGCGACGTCGATGTGGCTGGCGTGGCCCGCCATGGCCTCGTCGACGGCGTTGTCCACCACCTCGTAGACGAGGTGGTGCAGACCGGTGAGCCCGGTCGAGCCGATGTACATGCCCGGTCGCTTGCGCACGGCTTCGAGGCCTTCGAGGACGGTGATGTCCTTGGCCCCGTAGGAGTCGGTGGTCTGGGTCACGGCGCGGTGGCTTCCTGGGGTCGCGTCACGAGGACGGGGTCGATTCCCGGCCGGACGCGCCGACGGCGACCGGCTGGTGGGGACTCAGGTGATGCACGGCGCCCCGCATCGACAAAAGTGCTGGTCAGCGGCCGAAATCACGATTCGGTCAGTGTACCAGCCCGGTGCCCGTGCGAGGGACACCTCGTCGGGCGCGCGCGACCACGGGACGCCCTCAACTGCGTCGGCGTCCACCGCCGCGTTCCTCGCCGCGTACCCGCAACTCGAGCGAGGTGATCTCCGCGTGACCAGCAGCGTGCAGCTTGTAGAGCAGGTCGGTTCGCAGGTACTTGAGCTGACTGGCCCACGCTGGATCGTCGACCAGCACGACGAGCGCACCCTGGCGCAGCACGCCGGGCTGCGCGTGGGCCGCCACCCCCTCCCCGACGATCGCCACCCAGTCCTCGAACAACCCGCCCACCGAGGCAGCGGACGGCCCCCCCAGGTTGCGCAGGAGCCGGTCGAGGCCGTCGCCGAACGGTGCCGGTTGGTCGTCTCGCGGTCCGCGCAGCGGTTCCCAGGGCATGGCACCAGTGTGGCGCGGCCGCTCCGGCGCAGCTCACGCCGCCGGCGCGACCGCCAGGTGGCCGTGCTCCACCCGGTAGACGCGCCCGGGCTGGGCCCCCTGGGGCAGTCCGGCGGCGGAGCTCAGAACCGCCTGCCCGACCGGGAGGTTGGCCAGCAAGGCATCGCTGCGGGCGGGGTCGAGCTCGGAGAAGACGTCGTCGAGCAGCAGCACCGGTGCCGTGCCGGTCTCGGCCAGCACGATCTCGTGGGAGGCCAGGCGCATGGCCAGGGCGAGTGAGCGCTGCTCGCCCTGGGAGGCGTGGGTACGGGCCGGGAGAGCACCCACGGAGAGGGCCAGCTCGTCGCGGTGCGGACCGACCAGGGTCAGGCCGCGGCGCAGATCGTCGCGACGCGACGCCGCCACGGCCTCGGCCAGCGAGCCGTCGCCCCAGCAGCGCTGGTAGACGGCCGCCACCTCGGCGTGCCGGCCGGCCACCCGGTCGTACGCACCGGCCATGGCCGGACGCAGCCGATCGACGAGCTCGGTGCGAGCGGCGGCGAGCGCTTCGCCGGACTCCGCCAGCTTGGCGTCCCACACGTCGAGCGTGGTCGCCACGTCATCCGACAACCGCCCGCCAGCCTGCTTCAGCAGGGTGTTGCGTTGCCGCAACACCCGGTCCAGATCGCTTCGCAGGGCGTCGTAGCGGGGGTGCAGGGACACGAGCGTGTCGTCGAGGAACCCTCGCCGCAGCCCCGGCCCGCCCTTGACGAGCTCGAGATCGTCGGGAGAGAACACCGTCACCCGCAGCGCCCCCAAGAGGTCCCGGGCACGAGGCAGGCGCTGCTTGTTGACCTGCACCCGACCGCGACCCACCGCGTTGATCTCGGCCTCGATCAACACCGATCGACCGGCGTTGTCCACCTCGCCCCGCACGATCGCCTGCGTGGCCCCGGCACGCACGAGGGCCTCGTTGGGAGCACCCCGGAACGACGACAGGGACGCCAGGTACCCGATGGCCTCGAGCACGTTGGTCTTGCCGTGGCCGTTGGGGCCCAACAGGGCCGTGAGACCCTCGTCGAAGACGAGCTCCGCCTGCTCGTAGCAGCGGAAGTCACGCAGCCAGAGTCGGCGCAGGTGCACGGCGACGCGCCGCTGCTCAGGCGACGCGCACCGGCATGAGCAGGTAGAGGAACTCAGCCACGTCGACCGAGCGCAGCAGTGCCGGCTTGAGCGCGTCGACCGTCTCCAGGGTGATCTCGTCCCCGGTGGCCGCCTCGATGCCCGCCATGAGGTAGTCCGGGTTGAAGGCCACGCTCATCTCGGTGCCCTCGTACTTGGCGTCGAGCTGCTCGAAGGCCGTACCGACATCCTGGGCCGTGGCGCTCAGGTCCACACCGTCAGCCCGCAACGCCAGGCGAACCGGCGTCGACGGCTCGCGGGCCACCACCTTCACCCGACGCACCGCGTCGAGCAACGCCTCCCGCCCGATCGTGAGACGGTTCGGCTGCGCGGCGGGGATCAGGCTCCGGTAGGGCGGGAACTCGCCTTCGATGAGCCTGGTCATCAGCGACACACCGCCCACGTCGAACGCAGCATCCCGATCGCCGAGGCGAACCGTCACCTCCGCGGACTTGTCGGCGACCCGGGCCAGCTCCTGCAGCGCCGTGCGCGGAACCAGCACGCTCTGGCCCTCGGCCAGCAGGGACGTGCCGGGCAGATCCCGGATGGCCAGGCGGTAGGAGTCCGTCGCCACCAGGCGCAGGCCGTCGCCCTCGGTGGTGATGAGCACGCCGGTCAGGATGGGGCGCGAGTCGTCGGTGCTGGCTGCGGCGACGACCTGACGCAGGGCCTCGGCCAGCGAGTGCGACGGCAGGGTCACCCCGTGCTGGGGAGGTTCCTGCAGACGCGGGTACTCCGTGCCCGGGATCGTCCGCACGTTGAACTGGGCCCGTCCGAGGGTGATCGTGGCCTCGTCGTCACCGACCTCCAGCTCGACGGCTCCGGGCTCGAGCACCCGGACGATGTCGGCTGCCAGCTTGGACGGGATGACTGCCTCGCCGTCGGCCGTGCCGTCGACCTCGGCGGTGGCGGTGATGGTCAGGTCGAGGTCACTGCCGGTGACCCGGAGGGTGTCGCCCACGAGGGCGAGCCGCAGACAGCTGAGCACGGGCAGCGCGCCACCCCTGGCCGAGACGGCCTTGCCCGCGGTGCCGAGCACGTCGGCCAGGACGTCGCGTTCACATCGGAACTTCACCGGTCGAGCTCTCTTTCCTACTGGTCAGCTGTTCCTCAGCCAATGATGGTGATAAGGGCTGTGGATTGTGGAGAACAGCGGTTTTCGCTGGTCAGGCCGGGTTCGGTTGTCCGGCGAACATCCCCAGATCTCACAGGTTGGCATGCAACGCGGCGGCGACGGGGGATTGGCCCGGAGTTGTCCACGCCGTGAACGGCGTCGTCCACACCACGGTCCACGGTGTTGCCCCCAGGACCGGGAGGGGTGGTCGTCACCCTCGGGAGCGCGCCGGCCACCGCTCAGCTCCCGTTGCGGATGCTCTGGGTGAGCGAGGTCACCTGGTCGTAGATCTGACGCCGTTCCTTCATCAGGCCGCCGACCTTCTCCACGGCGTGGATCACCGTGGTGTGGTCGCGCCCGCCGAACTCCCTCGCGATCGCCGGGTAGCTGAGGTCGGTCATCTCGCGGAAGACGTACATGCCGATCTGGCGGGCGGTGACGAGCGGCCGCCGTCGGCTCTTGCCCTTGATCTCCTCGATGCTGAACCCGAACATCTCGGAGGTCTTGCGCAGGATGAGGTCGGGCGTGATGGGGCGGGGTTCGCTGTCCTTGAGCAGGTCACCCAGCACCTTCTCGGCCAGGTCCAGCGAGAGCTCCTCGCCGGTGAGGCTGGCGTAGGCGGTGACCCGGATGAGCGCTCCCTCGAGCTCGCGGATGTTGTTGGTGATGTGGGTGGCGATGAACTCGAGCACGTCGGCCGGCACCGGGGAGTGCTCACCCTCGGCCTTCTTGCGCAGGATGGCCAGCCGGGTCTCGAGGTCCGGTGGGTTGATCTCGGTGGTGAGACCCATGCGGAACCGGCTGCGCAGACGGTCCTCGAGGGTGGAGATGGCATCGGGTGGCCGATCCGAGGAGAGCACGATCTGGCGGTTGTGCTCGTAGATGGCGTTGAAGGTGTGGAACAGCTCCTCCTGGAGGCCCTCCTTGCCCTCGATGAACTGGATGTCGTCGAGCAGCAGGACGTCGACGTCGCGGTAGCGCTTCTTGAAGTCGGCCATCTCACCGGTGCGGATCGCGTCCACGTACTGGTTGAGGAAGTACTCGGTCGAGACGTAGCGGACCGTGTAGGTGGGGTAGTGCTCACCCACGTAGTGAGCGATGGCCTGCAGGAGATGCGTCTTGCCGAGTCCGGCGCCGCCGTAGATGAACAACGGGTTGTAGGACCGGGCGGGCGTCTCGGCCACGGCCAGTGCGGCCGCGTGCGCGAAGCGGTTCGACGTGCCGATGACGAAGGCGTCGAAGGTGTAGCGCGTCGCGCCTCCGGCTCCGGGCGTCTGGTCCCCGTCCCGGTTGGGCCCGGCGGGCTCGGTCAGTTCCGGGACGGCGGACGGGCCGGGTGTCTCGTGCTCGTCGGGACCGAGCTCCGTGTCGTAGTCGACGACCGGCGACGGATCGGTGCGCACCTCGATCGCGACCTGGATGCCGTCGGCTCCGGTGTCGGCCAGGGCTCCCTCCACGAGCGCCAGGTAGCGGCCCTCGATGCGGTCGCGCACGACGCTGCTCGGCACCGCGAGCACGAGTCGGGTGCCATCGAGCGACCGCGGTTCGACGGCGCTGAACGACGTCAGCCAGACGGCCTCCGACACCTGTCCGCGGAGCAGTTCCGCACAGGATCTCCACAGGACTTCAGCCTCGCTCACCAGCGTGAACGCCTCCCCAGCCCGTCGAACGTCCACAGGACCATCCACAGCTGTGGACCAAGTGGACGTGCCGGACGACCTCGCCCGACGTGCACCATTGTCTGTTTCGAGGCCCTGGGTTCACCCACGAGTGCGGCCGGTGCCGCCCCAGAGCGAGAGCGACCGTAGCACCGGTGGGCAGGGCGCGCACACGGGCTGTGGACAGGCGTGGTGCGGGTCGAGCGGAGGTGTCCCGAGCGGCGCGGTTGGCGAGCGGAGGCGTCCCCGTCTAGGCTGTCCCGGTTCGCGGCGGTTGTCGTTCGCTACCGCGCGGGTGCCTTCTCCGAGGGCGCTCCGTCCCCGCTGTGCTGCACACGTCCGGGGTTGCCGCCGACCGTGATGAAGGTTTTTCCACAGCATCGTGCCCCGGTCGGGCGCACAGGAGGACGTCGACGTGAAGCGCACGTACCAACCGAACAACCGGCGCCGTGCCAAGAGGCACGGTTTCCGGCACCGCATGTCCACACGCGCCGGCCGTGCAGTCGTCCGGTCCCGCCGTCTCAAGGGGCGGACGCGCCTGTCCGCCTGATCGGTGCCGTCGGTGAGCGGTCGACCTTCGCCGAGCTCCGGCGGTCCGGTCGCCGTCGCCGGAGCGGGCCGATCACGGTCGTCCACCTGCCCCTCGCCGACCGGGCCGACGGTGTCCGGCTCGGGCGGAGGAGCAGGTCGGGGTCCCAGGTGCAGCTGGCATTCGCCCTGGGGAGGAAGGTCGGCAATGCTGTGCAGCGGAATCGGCTCCGACGGCGCCTGCGCCACGTCTTCACGGAGCTCGTGTCCCAGGGGCGGGTGCCGGCCGGGGTCTACCTGGTCACAGCCAGTCCGGACGCAGTCGAGTGTTCCTTCGAGGAGTTGAGGCGGTTCGTGCAACGAGCAGTGGCACACATCGCGGAGGGGGCCGGCAGGTGAGCGACGCACCGGTCGCGTCGCGGCCGGCCTACCCGGCGCGGGTCGCCATGTGGTTCGTGCACGTCTACCAGGTGCTTCGCGCCGGTCGGCCGTCCCCCTGTCGGTTCGACCCCACCTGTTCCTCCTACGCGATGGAGGCCTATCGCTGCCACGGGGTCCTGCGCGGGACGTGGCTGACGATGAGGCGCCTCGGACGTTGTCACCCCTGGGGCGGCTTCGGCTACGACCCCGTGCCTGAACGGAAGGCCGTGCGATGAGTTTCCTCTTCGACGCGTTCGCCCAAGCGCTCGCGTTCTTCTACGAGCTCGTGCCCTCGTATGGCTTCGCCATCATCGGGTTGACGCTGCTGGTGATGGTGGCCCTGACGCCGCTCACGCTCAAGGGCACCCGCTCGATGATGATGATGCAGCAGCTCCAGCCGGAGATCCGCAAGATCCAGTCCAAGTACAAGGACGACCGGCAGAAGCTCAACGAGGAGCTGCTGAAGTTCTACCGCGAGAACAACCTGAACCCGATGGGTGGCTGTCTGCCGCTGCTGGTGCAGATGCCGGTCTTCATCGTGCTCTACCAGGTCCTGCGGGGCCTGACCCGGAGGGATTCGGTCACCGGCGCCTACAGCGGGTGGTTCACGGGGCAGCTCCCCGGTGGGGCGACACCCGTGAAGGCGCCTGACTTCTCCCAGAACGTGCCCTTCGACCCCGCCTACCTGCACGAGGACTCGGCGCTGTGGCAGAGCCTGCACGAGTCCACTTCCATGAACTGGTTCGGCATCGACCTCGCGTCTTCGGCGAGCAAGGTCATGGGTCAGGACGGGATCGTCTCGGCGCTGCCCTACTTCGTGCTGATCTTCATCGTGCTGGTGACCGGTGTGGTCCAGCAGCGCCAGATCCAGGGCCGGGCGTCGAGCCAGCCGCAGACCCCTGCCGCCGCGCAGCAGCAGCAGATCATGAAGATCATGCCGTTCTTCCTGCCGGTCTTCTCCTTCGGCCTGCCCGGCGGTCTCGTGCTCTACTTCGCGGTCTCGAACACCTATCGGGTCGGTCAGCAGTGGATCATCTCCCGGCACATCTACGGCATGCGCCGGGGGGACGCCGACGCCAAGGGCGACGGTTCGAAGTCGGGCAAGGAGGCAGGCGCCGCCAAGGCCGGCAAGGCGGCCAAGGGCGCGCCGGCCGACAAGACCGGGACCGCCGCCGGTGGCGGGAAGGCGGCCGGCAAGTCCGAGACCACGAAGCCGACCTCGTTGGTCGGCTCTGCCCGAGCCAAGGCCGATGCGATCGCTGCCGATCGGGCCAAGAAGTCGTCACGACCGCCCGCTCCCACCAAGAGCGGCGGTCAGTCCAAGAAGTCGTCGTCGGATTCTTCGCGAGCCGGGGGAACCCAGGCACCAACGCTGCAACCGAGGGCGCGCAAGACGAAGAAGAGGTGAGCAGTGGAGTGGGTGGAGACCACCGGTCGCACCATCGACGAGGCGAAGGATGCCGCGCTCGATCAGTTGGGTGTCGACGAGCAAGAGGCAGAGTTCGAGATCCTGGAGGAGCCGAAGGCCGGTCTGTTCGGTCTGGTGCGTCGCGAAGCCCGCGTGCGCGCCCGTGTCCGTCCGACCCGACCTCGGCCCAAGGTCGATCGGCGTGATCGCAAGCGCAAGGGACCCGAGCGCCGACCGGGTTCCGAGCGGCGCGGCGGCGGGTCGCGATCCGGCCGTGGCGGGGACGCCGAACCGACGGATGGCGGAGCACCGGTCTCCGCCCCGGAGGAGTCGACGAAGGACGCGGTGCCCGATGGGGGGGCGCCGCCGGTGCAGAGGAAGCAGGAGCCGGCGCGTCGGAAGGTATCCGCGCAGCGTGAAGGAGAACCGATGACAGACGATGTGGTGGACGTGGCGACGCAGGCCGACCTGACGGTGGAGTTCCTGGAGGGGCTGCTCGCAGCCTTCGGCCTGGAGGCCGACATCCAGCGGAACCAGGTGGAAGAGGACGTCGTGGAGATCGACGTCGCCGGCAACGACCTCGGCCTGCTCATCGGCCCCAAGGGCAACACCTACACGGCCGTGCAGGAGCTCGCCCGCACCTACGTGCAGCGCAAGGCGACCGGACGCCACCACGGCAAGGTGCGACTCGACATCGGTGGCTACCGGCAGCGGCGCCGGGAGGCGCTGGCTCGGTTCGCCCACCAGGTCGCCGACGACGTGCTGTCCTCCGGTGTGCAGAAGGCCCTCGAACCGATGAGTCCCGCCGACCGGAAGGTCGTGCACGACACGATCAACGAGATCGACGGTGTGTCGACCCTGTCGGAGGGTCAGGAGCCCAATCGGCGGGTGGTGATCGTTCCGAGCGCCTGACGCCGGCCGCACATGGTCGAGTTGGCCGCTCCGGCTCGGGCATCGCTGCTCGAGGTGCTCGAAGAGGCCCGGCGTCGCGGCTTCCTCGGCCCGACACCCGTTGACGAGCACCTGGAGCAGGCCCTCGCCTTCGCGGCGGCCGCGGAGCGAGCCGCTCCCGAGGTGTGGCCGGCCGTGGCCTCGGGGGGCGTGCCTGGTCGCTTCCTCGACCTGGGCAGTGGAGGTGGTATCCCCGGGCTCGTGCTCGCCCTGGCGTGGCCCGCGAGCAGGGGGACGCTCCTCGACGTCAGCGAGCGTCGCACCGACTGGCTCCTCGAGGCCCGTGGTCGTCTCCGCCTCGGTGATCGTGTCCGTGTCGAGCTGGCCGCGGCGGAGACCGCCGCTCGCCAGCCGGAGATGCGGGGCAGGTTCCAGCTCGTGGTCGCCCGGAGCTTCGGTCCGCCGGCGGTCGTCGTGGAGTGTGCAGCGGCGTTCCTGGCCGACGACGGTCTGCTGCTGGTGAGCGAGCCACCGGGCGGCGGTCCGGAGCGCTGGGGGACGACCAGCGACCTCCAAGCGGTCGGCCTGCGCCGGGACGACCGGGGTCCGGCCCGCATCCGGGTGTTCCGTCGGGTCAGCCCCTGCCCGGATCGGTATCCTCGTCGTCCGGGTGTCCCTCGTCGCCGTCCGCTCTTCGGGAGTTGACCGCAGCTCCGACGAGGGATGAGCATCTGGCCGCCCCACCGAGCGGTGGCCGCTGTGACCGAGGACGATCCAACTGTTTCACGTGAAACCCCCACCGCTGCTCCGAGCGCCGCTCCGGGTCCTGTTTCACGTGAAACAGGACCACGGTCGGCCCGATCCCGAGGGGCCGGGTGCGATGGCGGAGCCCCTTGACCAGAAAAGGGACAGCGAGAAGGATGGCCGCGTGCCCGACGATGTGGATGACATGACCCCCGAGGCGGGCGACGGGCAGGTGGCTGCCGGCTCCGTCGGGGATACCGGGTCACGCCACCGTGTGATCGCCGTGGCCAACCAGAAGGGCGGGGTGGGCAAGACCACGACCGCGGTGAACCTGGGGGCGGCGCTGGCGGACCTGGGCCACCGGGTGCTCGTCGTCGACTTCGACCCGCAGGGCAACGCCAGCACCGGGCTGGGGATCAACACCCGGGAGTTGGCGGTGTCGATGTACGACGTGATCCTCGACGACGTCCCCATGCACGAGTGCCTCGTGGAGACGATGGTGGCCGGGCTCCAGGTGGCGCCGGCCAGCCTCGATCTGGCGGGTGCCGAGATCGAGCTCGTACCCGCCTTCAGTCGCGAGCTCAAGCTGCGTCAGGCCATCACGCAGGTCCACGACGACTTCGACTACGTGCTGGTCGACTGCCCGCCGTCGCTGGGGTTGCTGACCATCAACGCTCTGGCTGCCGCGGACGAGGTGCTCGTTCCGATCCAGTGCGAGTACTACGCGCTCGAGGGCCTCGGTCAGCTCCTGCACAACGTCGATCTGGTGCGACGCAACCTCAACCCCGGTCTGGAGGTCAGCACCATGGTGCTCGTCATGTACGACGCCCGCACGAAGCTGGCCGATCAGGTCGCACAGGAGGTACGCACCCACTTCGGCGACAAGGTCTGCCGCACCGTGGTGCCCCGGTCTGTCCGGCTGTCCGAGGCCCCGTCGTTCGGTCAGCCCATCAGCGTCTTCGATGGCACCTCCCGAGGTGCCATCGCCTACCGGTCGCTTGCGAAGGAGGTCAGCGGTGGAGCGCCGCGGCGGGTTGGGTAGGGGCCTCGGGGCCCTGATCCCGACGGGTGATCGGACCGCCGATGGGCTCACGGAGCTGCGTGAGATCCCCGTGAGTGCCGTTCGACCCAACCGGTTCCAGCCTCGCAAGCAGTTCGACGAGGCGAGCCTCGAGGACCTCGCGGACTCCATTCGCGAGTTGGGCGTGCTGCAGCCGATCCTGGTTCGACAGGACGGCGAGGAGTTCGAGCTCATCGCCGGTGAGCGCCGCTGGCGGGCCTCGCAACGTGCAGGCCTCCCGGTGATCCCGGCGCTGGTGCGCATCGTCGACGACGCCGTCTCCCTCGAGCAGGCGCTGGTCGAGAACCTCCAGCGTGACGACCTCACCCCCATCGAGGAGGCTCGGGCCTTCCTGCAGCTCATGGAGGAGTTCCACCTCACCCAGGAGCAGGTCGCCGGTCGGGTGGGCCGGTCCCGATCCGCGGTCGCCAACACCCTGCGACTGCTGAACCTGCCCCTGTCGGTCCAGGAGTTGGTGAACCGAGGGGAGCTGTCGGCGGGGCACGCCCGCCCGCTGCTGTCCTTCGAAGACGTGCGGGAGATGGAGCAGCTCGCGGCCCGCGTGGTGCGAGAGGCCTTGAACGTCCGCGAGACCGAACGGCTGGTGAAGCGCCGCCAGGGGGAGCTCCACGAGGCCCGACAGCCGCTCGATCCCGCAGCAGTGGTCGAGGCGCCCTCCAGACCCGCGGCGCTCCTGGAGTTGGAACACCTCCTCTCGGCGCACCTCGACACCCGGGTGTCGGTCCAGATGGGCCGCCGGCGGGGTCGAGTCGTCATCGAGTTCGCCGATCTCGACGACCTGGAGCGTGTCTTCCGGGTTCTCACCGAGGGTCGTGACGTCGATCGGTGACCGATCTGCACCGATGTGACGGAAGTCTCACCGTCATGGGCAGGTGACCGTCAGCAGAGCTGAAGGTGAACATCCACATGCTGTGTCAAAGCCTGTGGGTATCTCTACCCTCGTCACTGCTCGAAGCGGTGTCCACACCCCGCCGCTAGCTGTGGACAAGGTGTGGATCACTGCTCTGGGCCGGAGCTTGCAGCCGCAACGAAGGCACCGGAACGGGGCCTGAACAGGGGCTTTCGTGAGGATCGACAGGTTGTCCTCAGGTCTGGGCCACAGCCTGGGGAAATCTGTGGAGAACGGGCGCTGTTCGTTGCGGCGCCTGCGGCGGTTGCTCAGGTCGGCTGGGAGTCCTCACCGAGCGGCTCGTCGAGCCAGCACAGCAGGGCATGCGCCACGGCTTCGGCGACGTCGGTGCTGCACTGGGCGGGGGGAACGGTGGGGCCGAGATGGCACAGCACCGCCGGCATCCGGGTCTCGCGCAGCACCGGAACGCGCATCCCGACGACTGCGAAGCTCGACTCGACGACCGGGCCGACCCGCTCGGCGAGCAGCTCCGCCAGATGGCGACCCCCTGCTGATTCGAAGCCGGGCGCCGCGTAGTAGGCGGCTCGGCGCGTGGTGTCGGGGCTGAGGGCGAGACCCACGAAGAGCTCGGCGTCGAAGTCGTTGGCTGCGCCGGCCTGGCCCGACGGGTCGGCGTCGGCCAGGCACCGGACCTCGACGCCGTCCGCGGCCAGGGCACGCTCGACTGCCCGGGCGATCCCACCGAGCTGGCCGTCCTGCCCGATGGCGATGCGACGTCCCCGGTGGGCCCGCGACGCCGACAGCAGGCGGTTGCGCTCGCGCACACCGGCGACGCCCGAGGGGCCTGTCGTGGCGGCGCCCAGGCGACGGAGGGCGGCGAGCACGTCGGGACCGCAGACCCCGTCGACGCTCAGCCCGGCGTTGCGTTGGAAGTCCCGGAGGGCCCGTTCGGTGTCGGGCCCGAAGATGCCGTCGGGTCGCCCGGCGTCGAAGCCCAGCGAGTCGAGGTGGAGTTGCAGGTCGACGACGTCGTCGCCGCGCAGCATCGGTGCACGCAGGTACAGGAGGCGGTCACCGAGTCGGTATCCGGCTTCGACGAGCGCCGACCACGTGTCCGTGCCGCACACCCCGTCGTCGACGAGCCCCCGGTGGCGTTGGAAGGCCTCGACCGCGGCGCGGGTGCGCGCGCCGAACCCGGCCGTCTCGCCGGCGCACTCGAAGCCCAGCGCCGTGAGTCGGTGCTGCAGGTCGCGCACCGCAACGCCGTGGACGCCTTCACGAAGTGGCAGACCCTCGGTTGCCATCCCGCCCGTTGTAGCCCGGTCGGGGGGGTCAGAGGAACTCGGCGAGATCCTGCAGGAGGCTGTTCTTGCCCTTGGCGCCTTTGAGGCGCTTGGCGGGCTGCCCGTCCTGGAACACGATCATGGTGGGGATGGCCATGACCTGGAAGCGGCGGGCGACGTCGGGGCTGTCGTCGACGTTCAGCTTGGCGATGCGGATCCTGCCGACGTTCTCCGCCGCGATCTCCTCGAGGATGGGCTCGATCATCTTGCACGGGCCGCACCACTCCGCCCAGAAGTCGACGAGCAGGGGACCGTCGGCGGAACCGACCTCCTCGTCGAAGGTGGCCTCGGTCAGGTTCGTGATGTGTTCGGACATCTGCAAGCCTCGTCGGTAGCGGGGATCCCCGGGTTCACGGGGTGTGCGTTGGTGGTCCGGCGCCGTGTGCGGCGGGGGCTGGCATCGTCAACCCACCCCGTCGCAACCGCATTCCTGGCCGACAACGCTAGTCGGCCGGGGTCAGTGCACGCCGCGGGCCTCGAGCCAGCGCTCGGCGTCGATGGCCGCCATGCAGCCGGAGCCGGCGGCGGTGATGGCCTGGCGGTACGTGCTGTCCTGGACGTCGCCGCATGCGAACACCCCGTCGACGTTGGTCGCCGTACCGGGGCCGGTGACCAGGTAGCCGGAGTCCTCCATGTCGAGGATGCCCTTGAAGAGGTCGGTGTTGGGCTTGTGGCCGATGGCCACGAAGACCCCGGTCACCGGAAGGGTGGTGCGCTCGTCGCTGTGGACGTCGCGGACCACCACGCCCTCGACGGTCTCCTCGCCCAGGATGTCCTCCACGACGGCGTTCCAGTGGAAGCGGATCTTGTCGTTGGCGAAGGCCCGGTCCTGCATGATCTTCGAGGCACGGAGCTGGTCACGACGGTGGATGATGGTCACCGATCGGGCGAACTTGGTGAGGAAGGTGGCTTCCTCCAGCGCAGAGTCGCCGCCGCCCACGACGGCGATGTCGTGGTCGCGGAAGAAGAAGCCGTCGCAGGTGGCGCAGGTGGACAGCCCATGGCCGAGCAGTCGCTTCTCCGCCTCGAGTCCCAGCATGATGGACTGGGCCCCGGTGGAGACGATCACCGCATGGGCACGGTAGGTCGGTTCGGCGGCCTGCGGATCACCGATCCACACGCCGTAGGGCTGGGCCGACAGATCGACGCGGCTGACCTTCTCGGTGAGGATCTCGGCTCCGAAGCGCAGCGCCTGCTCTCGGAACCGGGTCATGAGCTCGGGCCCCATCACGCCCTCGGGGAAGCCGGGGAAGTTCTCCACCTCGGTGGTCAGCATGAGCTGGCCACCCGGCTGGTCGCTGGTGGAGGACGGCTCACCCTCGATCACCAGCGGGGCCAGGTTGGCGCGCGCCGTGTAGATCGCAGCGGTCAGGCCGGCAGGGCCTGAACCGATGATGACGACGTTGCGGACGTCGGGAGCAGTCATGGATCGATCCTCTTCAGCCGGAAGCGTGCGCGCACGCCAACATGGATACCTGCGGGGGTATTCCCGCTCAGGTGGCGGCGTGATCCACGGGCTTGGTGCGCCTCGCCCACAGCGTGAGACCCGCCAGGCAGAACATGCCACCGTAGAGCAGGTAGACCAGCCAGATCGGGTCCTCGAGGCCGATGGCGATGAACAACCGCTCCGTCGCCCGCATGAGCACCAGCAGCAGCAGCACCACCAGGGGCAGCACCAGGATGAGCAGCGTCAGGCCGTAAGCGGCGATCGACGCTGCGGACAACGCCGGACCGGTGGTCTTGGCCCGCACGGTGTCGACCATGCGCACGATCGAGTCGGTCGCCTGCCTGGGCCAGTCGACGTCGCTGTCGGGGGCGGTGGCCACCTGCGGTGGGTTGGTGCCGCCGCTCGTGCCGGGCCCGGTGGTCGTCGCCATGGCCGCATCGTAGTGGGCTTCGTCGCGTGGGGCCGCAGGGGCTGCGCGCGTCGCGCCGAGTCAGCCGCGGGCCAGCACGCCGCACGTGGTCGCGTCCACCACGACCACCACGCGCTCGGTCCCGCGACTCACCACCAGCACGACGACCGGAGCTCCGTCGACCGTGGCCGTGCCCTCGCCGACCAGCGAGGCCGGATCGACCGAGCCCGCGGCGAGGGGATCGCAGACCGGTCCGCCCGGTCGGGTCGACGTCACCGTGGCCGACGGCGGCGCGGTCGTGGTGGGCGCGGCATCGCCGGGGTCAGCTTCGGCGGCGGCGGATCGCGCCAGCGCGTCCAGCGCCGGAGCTCGGAGATCGGCGGGATCGTCGACCTCGCCGAGATCGCCCAGCTCGGTCGGGGCGGCACCACCGGTCGTCGTGGGCGCCTCGCCCGTCGCCGAGTCCGCAGAACCGGCTTCGGCGACGGCGGAGGACTCCTCGTCGTCCTCGAAGGCGGGTGTCTCCGGCGCGGCGGCGTCTGCCCCGTCCGCGGTGTCCGAGCGCTGCTGGCTCTCGATCCCGCTGCCCACGGCACGGAACTGCTCCTCGTCGTCCTGTGAGGCCACGAGCAGGGCCAGGCCCCCCAGCACCAGCGCGGCGATGGCGGCGGCGGCCGGGAGGGCGCCAGCGAGTCGTCTGCGGCGTCGCCGGGCGGACAGGTCGACGACCGCCGCGGCCGGTGCCGGCGGGTCGGCGGTCGTCGGCGACGGGGTGGGCGTCGGCCACGGGCTGGTGGCGGTGGGCGTGTCGAAGGCGTCGAGGGCGCGGCGCAGGAGCCGTTCCCGGTCGGCATCGGACAGCGTGGTGGGGACGGCGATGGACGCCCGTTGGGCCCTGAACTGCTGCAACCGGGCTCGCAGGACCGGGTCCGCCTCGACCCGCGCTGCTTCCTCGGGTGTCGCCTCCCCGTCGAGGCGGGCGGAGACGAGCTCGTCGGCCTGCTCGGGCCAGGGTGCGGTGGGGTCGTGCTCGCTCATGGTGCACCCCGTTCGACGTTCGGGGCCGCGTCCTGGTTCCCCCCGAGCCGGTCCGCCAGTGCCGCCCGACCACGGGCGATGCGGGAGCGCACGGTGCCCGGCGGGATCCCCAACACCTCGCCGATCTGCGCGTAGTCGAGATCGAGGTGGTCCCGCAGCACGACCGCCACCCGGAAGTCCTCGGGGATGGCTGCCAGGGCGTCGTCGAGCAGGAGTCGGTCGGCGATGGCCTCGTCGAACGACGGCCCGGGCCTGGGGCGCTCCACGTCCGGCAGACCCGGGTCGGGTCGGCGGGCCCGACGCCGAAGCTCGTCCAGGCAGGCGTTGGTCGTGACCCGATAGGCCCAGGTGGTGAACGACGCCCGACCATCGAAGCGGTGGATCCCCCGCACCACGGCGATCAGAGCCTCCTGGGTGGCGTCGAGCGCGTCGGCCTCGTTGCCGCACAGGCGCCGGCAGATCCCGTGGATGCGGTCCTGATGCCGCCGCAGGAGCGCGTCGAGCGCGACCCGATCGCCCGCCTGCGCGGCAGCCACCAGCGTCCGGTCATCGGCCTCGGGGGTGATGCCGCGCAGGCTAGTGCTGCGCCCGACGGGTCAGCCGACGACGATCTCCGCGATCTCGGCCCGTACGCGCGGCGGGGCGTCGCCCAGGTCCGTGATCCACACCAGGACGGCGCCGCCCTCGACCCCGTCGAACTCGAAGCGGGCGTCGCCCGCGAGTCCGTCGGCCCGGGCGACCGGATCGCCCCAGTCGGCCAGCGTCGAACCCGGGGCGGGGGCGACGTAGATCTCGGCGGCCCAGCCCCGGGTGGGCGAGAGGACCTCGACCGAGGAGACGTCGGTGGGCTCGTCCAGCAGCACCACCAGCCCGACGCCCTCCTTGAGGTTGCCGAAGGTGCGGGAGTCGTATCCCTCGCTCTGCCAGACGGTGGAACCGTCCCCGTCGATGGCCAGCGGCGCGAGGGGGTCCATCTCGCCCGGCTCGCCCGAGCCCTGGGGGTCGAAGGTCTGCACCCCGCTGACCGTGGGCGGCGGCCGGTCGGTGCCCACGACCGGCAGCTCACCCTCCTCGAGGCGTTCCAGGACCTCCTCGCCGGGATCGGTACCCACGAGGAGCGCGGCGACGACGGCCAGCGCCGCGATGACGACGCCGAGCACGGCGACCAGCAGGCCCCATCGCCGCCGAGGTCGCGGCGGCGTGGGGACAGCTGCCTCCCGTTGGCCGGGTGCACCGCCGCCCGACGCGTGGGGCGGTGGGGCGACCGGTGTGGTGCGGACCACGGCCACCCGTTGCGGGGCCGGCGCGATGGCGGTGGCGTCCGGTCCGCCGCTCCCGACGGTCTGACGGGACGGTGCCGCCAGTGCAGCGCAGAGCTCGGCCGCGGAGCCGTAGCGCTGTGCCGGGTCGCGGGCGAGGGCCCGCAGCACGACGGCCTCGAGCTCCGCAGGGATCGCCGGTCGCAGCTGTCGGGGGGGTGTCGGCGGGTGGTGGAGGCGGCCGAGGGCCGTGGCGGCCGGGGTGTCGGCCTCGAAGGGCGTCCGCCCGGTGAGTGCCTCGTAGAGCACGATGCCGAGGGAGTACACGTCGCTGCGGGCGTCGACGGGCAGGCCGTCGACCTGCTCGGGTGACAGGTACTTGACCGAGCCGAGCATGGTGCCGGTCTGGGTGTGATCGGTGGTGTCGTGCACCTTGGCGATGCCGAAGTCGGCCACCTTCACCCGGTGGTCGGGGCAGACCAGGATATTTGCCGGCTTCACATCGCGGTGGATCACGCCGTTGCGGTGCGCGGCCTCGAGCGCCCCGGCGACGTCGCCGCCGAGCCGGGCGACGGTAGACGGGTCGAGCGGACCGCGGTGGTCCAGCCATTGGCGCAGCGTGACGCCCTCGACCAGTTCCAACACGATGGCCTCCACGCCGCCGTCGCTGACGGTGTCGAAGATGGCCACGATCGAGGGGTGCTGCAGTCGTGCCGCGGCCAGGGCCTCGGTCCTGAACCTGCGCACGAAGGCGTCGTCCGCAGCGAGATGCGGATGGAGGACCTTCACCGCCACCGGTCGCTCCAGGACCAGGTCCGTGGCGTGCCACACATCGGCCATGCCGCCCCTCGCCAGCAGGGTGCCCAGCGCGTAGCGGCGTCCGAGCACGGTGCCGACGGGAAGGGCGCCGTGCGGGAGGGCACCCACCGTGGCAGCAGGCTGGATCGGGTCGTCGGCCACCGCGGTCACGGTAGCGGTCCGATCGCCGCGGGCCGTGGCGTGCTCAGCGGGGAGGTTCGCAGAACGTGATGCCGAGCACCCCCGGGCCCCCGTGGGAGCCGATCACGGCACCGATCTTGCCCAGACGGTAGGTGCCGCGCGGGAACTCGGGCTCGAGCAGCGCCACGAACTCGTCGACGTCCGGGGCCTCGCCGTGGTAGACGGCGAGGAGCTCGAGGCCGGGGTAGGCCAGCAGCTTGTCCTTCAACCACTGCATGGCCCGGCCCCGCGTGCGTGGCTTGGCGGCCTGTTCCACCGTGCCCGTCGAGATGTCGATGATGGGCTTGATGGAGAGCATCCCCCCGAGCAGCGCCTGGGCGCCGCCGATGCGGCCGCCCTTCTTCAGGTAGTCGAGGGTGTCGAGGGCGCCGAAGACGTGCGTGCGGGTCCGCAGGTCCTCGATCCGGGCGATGACGTCGTCGGCCGACGCGCCGTCGCGGGCTGCCGTGGCGGCCTCGATGACGATGGTGCCGAGTCCGGAGGTGATCGATCCCGAGTCGATCACCCGGACGTCGATCTCGCCGTCCAACGACGTGGCCGCGGCCTGCGCCGACTGCATGGTGCCCGACAGCGCGCTCGACAGGTCCACGCACACGATGGTCTCGGCGCCCTCGTCGGCCAGCGACCGGAAGGCCGTCTCGAAGGAGCCGGGCGAGGGTGCCGCCGTCTCGGGGAGCTGGTCGGACACCTTCATGCGCCGATAGAAGTCCTCGACGCTGAGGTCCTTGCGGTCGGTGAACTCGTGCGTGCCGAAGCGGATCGAGAGTGGGACGATCTCCACGCCCAGTTCCGCGGCTTCCTCCGCGGTCAGGTCACATGCGCTGTCGGTGACGATACGAACTGCGGCCATCGTTCCCCTCGTTCCCCTCGATGATCGGGGGAGCGTACCTGACGGGTCGTCATGGGACGGGGGAGGGTCCCGAGGTCGGCGCCGACGGCCTGTCGGCATCGGCATCGGCGTCGACCTCGCCCGTGGCCTGCTGTGGGACGAGGCGACGGTTCTGGCGTGTGCGGTGCAGGTGTCGGCCCCACCAGATGAGCAGGAACACCCCGGCGCCGATCGACAGCACCAGGCCCAGACCCGACACCGCGGTCGACCGCACCGTCACCTCCGTCCGGGGCAGCGCGATGCCGCTGTCGGGAGAGAACAGGCGGATCTCGACGGGGAAGGTGCCCGAGGCCCGTGCCTGTACCCGCACCTCGAGCCGGTTCGAGCCGGGTTCGAGCCGGGCCAGCACGATCTCCCCGTCCGGGAACTCCAGCTTCTCGCTGGCGAAGACCACCCGCACCTCGACGGGGTAGTCCAGCTCGTTGACGAGCTCGACCGGGACGGTCGCCTCGCGCGCTGTCAGGTTGACGACGGGCTGCTCGGGCGCCCGGATGCCGGCCACCTGGTCGTTGACCGTCGCGGTGGCGGCGTCGAGGTAGTCCTGGCGGACGTCGGGTTCGAGGCCCGCGGCCCCCGAGACCAACAGCAGACGCCGCAGGGGCAGGACCAGCTCCGGGGCCGTGGCCGCGACCATCGAGTCGAAGCCGTCGACGGAGATCTGGGCGGCGTCGAGGCTCGCCGGGTAGGTGCCCAGCCCGGTGCCGGCGACGGGAACCCAGGTGCGCACCAGCGGCACGGCGCCGGTGGTCGTGGCGGGCGCGGTGGCGGGGGGCACGGCGAAGGCGTCGTCGAGCGTCCAGGCGGCCAGCGTCGTCTCGGCCCCGTCCCGGTCGCGACCGGCCTCCCCCAGTCCGGAGAGGAGCTCGTCGACGGTGGCGGGAGGGGTGCTGCCCAGAGGAACCGCCAGCACCACGACGCCCTGCTCGTCGGGGCGCTCCTCCTGGATGAGGGTGAGGTCGGCCAGCGCGAGGTGGGCGTTCAGGATCGGATCGTCGGTCGCCGTGAGACGATCGGAGAGCCGGGCGTCGGCCGCCGCAGCCGGTACCGCCGTGCCTGCCGCCGAGACGACGTCGAAGGGTCGGGTCAGGGTCTGCCCGTCGGCCAGTGGGTCGAGGTCCCGTTCGGCGAAGACGACCCGGTCGATGCCGTCGGCGCGCAGCACGTCGAGTGCCGGGCCCGTCAACGACCCGTCGGCGATCCAGGTCCGGTCGTCGAGGGGCCGCTCGCCGACGAGCTCGAGGTCCAGCACGGCGCGGCCGGCCGCCCGCTGGTCGGCGAGCTCCTGGGTGAGACCCACCTCCACGTAAGCGCCGACGTCGAGCGGGACGTACGTGCTCGACACGACCTGTCGGTCGCCCAGCGCGGTGCGCAGCGTGTCGACGAGCGGGTCGGGTCCGGCGTCGCCGTTGGCCAACACGTCGACGGTCTCGGGTGAGGGGGCGATGCTCGACGCGACCTCGGGGTGCGCCTCGATGGCGTCGACGACCTCGGCCAGCCAGGCGCGGGCGGCCTCGTCGACGGTCCGGCCGCCGTCGGTCCCGGTGGCCAGCGGCGCCCGCAGGGGGATCACCGTGGCCACGCCCAGCGCCACGAGCCGCTCGGCATCGGGATCCTGCGGCGCCGGCAGGCGGATGATGTGGGTCACGAGGGTGTCCAGCGTGGTCCCGTCCGCCGACAGCAGGTCGATCGCCACCGGGTACACGCCCGGGGTCGACAGGCGGAACCCGACGAGCGGGTTGTCGCCCTCGCTGACGATCTGGAACCGTGCCTGCACGGCGCCGCCCACCACGGGCAGGTTCGCCACGGGAACGCTCAGCGGGGCGCGCAGGCGGCGGCCGAGCCGCGCTCCGGAGATGGTGTCGTCCAGGCCGTCACGGCCCGAGACGATGGGCTCGTACAGGGTGAACGCCAGGGACTCCGCGCCGGAGGTGCCCGCCAGGCCCAGGTCCACCTGCCACTCGTCGCTCGGGGCGACCACGGGGGTCTGCCCGAGCAGCGTCAGCGACGACTCGGCCTGGGTCCGACGCGCGGACGGGTCGCCGGTCGGCAGGCTCGCCGTGTCGGCGCCGGCACCGGTGGCCACCACGGCCGCCCAGCACAACACGGTCGAGGCGACGAGGCGCAGCAGGACCCGGCGCGTCGTCGGCATGGGCGCCATTGTGACCCGCCGGCGTCAGGACCGGGCGTCGGAGCCCAGCTGCAGCTCCAACACGGCCAGCCCGGACGGCTGGCGATGGAAGCCGAGCGACTCGTAGAGCTCCAGCGCCCGGTGGTTGGACTCCTGGGTGTTCACGAGCACGTCGACGGCGCCACGTCGGCGTGCCCACCACAGCGCGTCCCCCACGAGCGCGGACCCCACTCCCCGCCCCTGACGGCTCGGGTCCACGGCGAGGCGCTGGAGGTAGGCCGACGAACCGGCGAGGCCGGTGATGGCGTAGCCGATGACGCCGTGCTCGACCGCGACCCGGAACCTGCTGGCCGGCGTCGCCGTGCGGGCGTCGGCGATGCCGGCCCGGTCGAAGCGCCAGAAGGGGTCGAAGGCCCGACCGTCGATGTCGAGCACCCGGGGGAGGTCACCCCGCCAGGCCCGCCGGAGGCGCACCGGACGGGGAGGAGCCGCTCGGTCGGCTCCGTCGCCCGCGGCTGCGGAGTCGGTCAGCCCCGCCAGGCGCAGGTCGAGGCACAGCAGGTGCAGCCGCTCGTGCAGGGTGAAGCCCAGGGCGTGGAAGGGCGCCTGCTCGGCCTCGGTGAGGGCGCTGGACAGGACGTGGTGGAAGCCCTGGGCGCGCAGCAGGTCGAGGCAGTGGTCCACGGCCTCGCGGCCCGGCGGCCGACCCGTGGCCGGTGCGATGTACGCGATCGAGGGGTCTCCGCGCCAGGGACCGATGCGGAGTCGGTCCGTACCCCACTGCACGACGTCGAGCTTGGTCCGGATCATGAGCACGCGCCCACCGCACACGCCGAGGACTCGGTTCTGGCGGAACCATAGGCGCCCGATAACGTACGGGCACCGTGAGCCTGCTCTTCACCACGCACCCGCTCTTCCTCGACCACGACACCGGGCCCGGCCATCCGGAACGGCCGGCTCGTCTCGAGGCCGTGCTCCACGGCCTGCGGGCGTCCGGACTCGACGACGCCCTCGTGCGCTTCGAGCCCCAGCCGGCCCCGCTCGACGCCGTCGAGCGGGTGCACCCCGGCCGGTACCGGGTGGCGTTGGAGGAGTTCAGCCTCGCCGGCGGCGGCTCCCTCGACGGCGACACGGTGCTCGGCGAGTACTCCTACGAAGCCGCCATGCTCGCCGCCGGAGCCGGGCTGGAGGCCGTGCGGCTGCTGGAGTCGGGTCTGGGCGACGCGGCGTTCTGCGCCGTGCGACCTCCCGGACACCACGCCACCCCACGGCGGGCGATGGGGTTCTGCCTGATCAACAACGTGGCGGTGGTGGCCGCCGAGCTGGCTGCACGGGGCCAGCGGGTCCTCGTGGTCGACTACGACGCCCACCACGGCAACGGCACCCAGGACGCCTTCTACGACGACGACCGGGTCGTGTACGTGTCGATGCACGAGTACCCGCTCTACCCCGGCACCGGCTCGCTGATGGAGACCGGTGAGGGCCGCGGTTCGGGTGCCACCATCAACGTGCCCGTCCCCTCGGGCACGACGGGCGACGTGTACCGCCGCGCCGTCGACGAGGTGGTGGCACCGATGGCTGCCGCGTTCCAGCCCGACTGGCTGCTGCTGTCGGCCGGCTTCGACGCCCACCGCCGCGACCCGATCACGGGTCTGGGCCTGGCGTCGGGCGACTTCGCCGACCTCACCGCGGACCTCGCGGCGCTGGTCCCGGCCGGCCGACGCGTGGTGTTCCTGGAGGGCGGCTACGACCTCGAGGCGTTGGCCGACTCGTCGGCCGCCGCGTGCGGCGCGCTGTTGGGTGTCGACTACCGGCCCGAGCCCCCCACCGCCGGGGGTCCGGGAACCACGGTGGTGGACGCCGTGCGGCGTCTGCGGGACCGGTCCGGCTGGGCTTGAGCGCCGGGTTCGAGTCGGACAGAGCCGGGTCGAACCTCCTCGGCACTTGCCGGTAGGTTCGCTGACCGTGATCCCCGAACGCCTCCAGCCGGTGCTGGCCCAGGCCCGGCCCCTCGCCGAGCGCTTCACGGCCGGCGACCGCACGCTCTACCTGGTCGGTGGCATCGTGCGGGACCTCCTCGTGGGTCGCGAGGTGGGGGCCGATCTCGACCTCGACTTCACCACCGACGCCCGCCCCGACGAGACGAAGCGCTTCCTGGACGGCTGGGCCGACGCCATCTGGACCCAGGGGGAGCGGTTCGGCACCATCGGCTGCAAGCGGGGTGCGTGGACCTTCGAGATCACCACGCATCGCGCCGACGCCTACCACCCCGAATCCCGCAAGCCCGACGTCGAGTTCGCCGATGCGGTGGAGGCCGACCTCGCCCGCCGCGACTTCACCGTCAACGCCATGGCCCTGGCGTTGCCCGACCCCGTGCTGATCGACCCCTTCGGCGGCGCGGACGACCTCGCGGCGCAGCGGCTGCGCACGCCGCTCGGCCCCGTCGAGTCCTTCGGCGACGATCCGCTGCGGATGATGCGGGCCGCCCGGTTCATCGCCGGCTACGGGCTGCGCCCCGACGAGGAGCTGCGTGAGGCGGTCGCGGCCATGGCCGAGCGACTCGCCATCGTGTCCCGGGAGCGCGTCCGCGACGAGCTCGACAAGCTGCTCGTGGTCGACGACCCGAGCGAGGGGTTGTGGTTCCTGGTCGACACGGGTCTGATGCAGCTGTTCTTCCCCGAGGTCCCTGCCCTGCGGGTCGAGCAGGACCCGATCCACCGCCACAAGGACGTCCTCACCCACACCATCGCCGTGGTGGCCAAGACGCGACCCGAGCGCCTGGTGCGCCTGGCGGCGCTGTTCCACGACATCGGCAAGCCCCGAACGCGCTCGGTCGGTCCCGACGGCGTCAGCTTCCACCACCACGAGGTGGTCGGGGCCCGCATGACCCGCGACCGGATGCGGGCCCTGCGGTACTCCGCAGCCGACGTGGAGGCGGTCAGCCGGCTCGTCTACCTGCACCTGCGGTTCCACACCTACGGGATGGGCTGGACCGACAGCGCGGTGCGCCGATTCGTGCGGGACGCGGGGCCGCTGCTCGACCAGCTCATCGAGCTCACCCGGTGCGACTGCACGACCCGCAACAAGCGCCGCGCCGACGAGCTGTCCCGGCGCATGGCGGACCTGGAGTCCCGTATCGTCGAGCTCCGGGAGCAGGAGGAGCTGGCCGCGTTGCGCCCCGATCTCGACGGCGGTGCGGTCATGGACCACCTCGGCATCCCACCCGGCCCCGTCGTGGGCGAGGCGCTCGCCTTCCTGATGGAGGTCCGCCTGGACGAGGGACCGCTCGGCGAGGAGGAGGCGCTGCGGCGTCTCGACGCCTGGTGGGCCGCCCGATCCGAGGTCCCCTGACGGGCGGTCGGCTCAGAGGCCTTCCTTGCGGGCCCGGATGATGAGCGTCGAGGGCACCCAGTTCATCCCCGTGGTCCAGTACCGGCTGTGCACCCCGTCGCGGTCCGGTTCGGGCTCGAGCAGGGTGTCGACCCGGAAGTTGGCGCGCGAGAGGCTCAGGAACAGCTCGCTGATCGGCCGGGGGTGCTCCCGGCCCGTCCCCTCGGCGGTGGTGTAGGTGATCGGGGTGCGATCGAAGTAGGAGCGCTGCACCTGCAGCGGCTGGTCGGAGGTGGGGTCGAGCAGCGAGAAGGCGGGATGGGGCACGGAGAACACGAACGGGCTCTCGGTGCGCAGCACCCGGTGGACCTGACGCAGCAGGCGGTCCAGGTCGTCGACCCCGGCCACCGAGTACACGGCCAGGACCAGGTCCACGGTGTCGGCGCGGATGAAGGCCAGGTCGGCGAGGTCCGACTGGTGGGTCTCGATGCGGACCTCTTCGCGCTCGCACGCCGAGCGGACCACCTCCAGGCGGGCGAAGGAGGGGGACACCGAGATGACGTGCGCGCCCCGCTTGGCCAGCGCCACCGCTGCGTGTCCTGCGCCGCAGCCGAGCTCCAGGATCCGCCTTCCCTCGACGTTGCCCAGGAGGCGCAGCGCCTGCTCCGTGGGCACGTCCGGCCCGTAGCTGACGGTGTCGAAGGGCAGGTACGCCTCGCTGGGGAAGGTCGCCGACAGGGGGCCGGTCAGGCCCTGGGGCGCGCTGGCCGGCTTGAGGCGTCGGGTGGTGGGGTGACCCGCGGTGATGTCATCGGAACCGGTGCTGTCAGCCATCGAGCGCTGCTCTCCTCGGGGATCGTGGTCGCCTCGGCCACAGTGTGCCCGAGCGACGGCACCTCGAAGTGTTGCGCGCCGACCGGGGAGGGCGTGGGATGCCCGACCTGCACCGCCTGTGCGCCCCGGACCGGGCTCGATAGCCTGTCGGGGATGAGTTTCGGTCCGACCGCCATCCAGGGTGCGAACGCCGGGGTGCCCGGCGAGATCGACTACCGGCTGGCGCGCCGGCACCTCATCAACGAGTACAAGCGGGGCCGGTTGGCGTTGCACGAGGTGTGCGACGCGCACCCCGAACTGCTGCGCAACGCCCGGGAGTGCAGCGAGCCCAGCTCTCTGCGCTGCCCGATCTGCGAGGAGACGGACCTGGTGCTGGTCACCTACGTGTTCGGGCCCCGGCTCCCTGCCAGCGGCCGGTGCATCACCGACCGGCGTGAGCTGAAGGCCTTCGCCCGTCGTGCCGGCGACTTCGCCTGCTACATCGTCGAGGTCTGCATCGACTGCTCGTGGAACCACCTGGCCCGGGCGTTCGTTCTCAGACCGGCACGGTCGGCCTGAACCGACCGGTCCGATCCCGCTCATGTCCCCTGCTCCCCCGACACGCTCGCGCCAGCGGCGCCGCCCCCGTGCCCACAGTCGTTGGAACCCGCTGTGGCGGTGGCGGCGGTTCTTCTTCGTGCTGGCACTGCTCGGCGTCATCGCGCTCACCACCGCCGGCTACCTGATCTGGCAGACCCCGCTCCCCGCCGCCGAGCCACCGCTGCTGCAGACCACCTTCGTGTGCGCGGCCGACGTGACCGCCGACTGCAACCGCGACAACTCCATCGCCCAGCTCAGCGGCGGGGTCGACCGGGTCACCGTCGACTACGAGCAGATCCCCGCCATCTTCATCCAGGCCCTCGTGTCGGCCGAGGACCGCGAGTTCTTCGACCACGAGGGGGTCGATCCGCTGGCCATCGGCCGTGCGCTGTGGGCCGACGTGCGCGACGACGGGCTGCGCCAGGGCGGATCCACCATCACCCAGCAGTACGTCAAGAACGCCTACCTGACCTCGGACCGCACCCTCGAGCGCAAGCTCAAGGAAGCGGTGTTGGCCGTCAAGCTCGAGCAGGAGCTCCCCAAGCAGGAGATCCTCGAGCGCTACCTGAACACCATCTACTTCGGGCGGGGCGCGTACGGCATCGAGGCGGCGTCCCTCGTGTACTTCGGCAAGCACGTGCAGGACCTGGGTCTGGCGGAGTCGGCCTACCTGGCCGGCATCATCCGGGCTCCGGAGGCCGCCGACGCCAACCGTGCCCTCGACGATCCGTTGCGGGACCAGCAGATCGAGACGGCCCGGGTGCGGCGCGGCCAGGTCCTCGACGCCATGCTCGAGGAGGGCTACATCACCCTGCAGGCCCGTGACGCCGTCGATGCCCTGGGGTTCGAGTACGTGGTGCCCCGCCGACCGCTCGACAACTACGGCGAGGTGGCCCGACCGGAGCTCGGGACCGAGTACGTCGTGGAGTACGCCCAGCGCTGGCTGGTGTCCAACGGCTACTTCACGGAGGCCGAGATCTACGGCGGTGGCCTGCGCATCTACACGACCCTCGACTTCGGCCTGCAGGAAGCCGCCATCTCGGCCATCACCTCCACCCTGAACCTCCCCGACGATCCGGCCGCGTCGATCGTGGCCATCGACGCGCGGGGTGACATCCGGGCCATGGTGGGCGGACTGGACTACTCGACGTCGCAGGTGAACCTGGCCGTGGGCAGCGAAGGGGGCGGCAGCGGCCGCCAGCCCGGTTCGTCGTTCAAGCCGCTCGTGCTGGCCGAAGCGCTCAAGCAGGGGATCCCCCTGGAGAAGACCTACGAGTCACCGGGCAGGATGACGCTGGCGGGTGCCGACAGCGGCGCCGACTGGGTGGTCGGCAACTACGCCGACGCCGGCCAGGGCACGCTGAACCTGATCGACGCCACGCGGGTCTCGTCCAACACGGCCTACGCACAGCTGATGCTCGAGGTCGGTGTCCCGAACGTCGTGGCCCTCGCCGAGAACATGGGTGTCGAGGCCTCCCTGCCGGAGGTGCCGTCGCTGGTGCTGGGGACGGGCAACGTGTCGGTGCTCGACATGGCCTCCGCCTACTCGACCTTCGCCAACCGGGGGGAGCACGTCGGGCCGTTCATGGTGAGCAAGGTCACCGATGCCGACGGCCGCGTGCTGTGGGAGCCCGACCGCCAGCCCCGACGCGTGCTGTCCGAGGACGTCGCCGACACGGTGAACTGGGTGCTGCGCCAGGTCGTCGAGAACGGCACCGGCAAGGCCGCCCGGATCTCCCAGACCGCGGCGGGCAAGACCGGCACGACCGAGAACTACCGGGACGCGTGGTTCGTCGGCTACACGTGTGAGATGACCGCCGCGGTGTGGATGGGCTACCCCGACACCGAGCGCTACATGGAGGACGTCCACGGCAAGAAGGTGGCCGGTGGCACGTTCCCGGCCGCCATCTGGAAGACCTTCATGAACCAGGCCACCCAGGGCCTCGAGGACTGCCCCTTCGAGCGCCCCGTCACCGTGTCCGAGCAACTCGAGACCAGCCCGCCGTCCACGGCGCCGCCCTCGTCCCGAGCGCCGTCGTCGACGTCCACGACGCAGACGCCGACGGGGACCAGCCCGCCGACCTCCACCGCGCCGACGAGCTCGCTGCCGCCGTCGACGACGGCTCCCACCACCACGACGGCCCCGACGACCACGCAGGCGCCCACCACCGCCACGACGACGCCCCCGACCGTCCCGACACCGCCGTCGAGCCAGAGCGCCGGCTCTCCCTGATCAGCCGTCGCCGACCGGCTCGTCGATCGGCTCGTGGGGGTAGTGCGTGCGGCACGAGAAGCACCACCACTCGGTCCCGGCGGGCTCGACCTTGCCGGGGGTGTCCCAGGCCTCGGGTGTGACGTAGTAGCGCCGCACGTGGACGAGGGGTTCGTCCTCGCGGCCGCAGCTCTCACAGGTTCCGGTCACCGGGCCACGGTAGCGGTCCCGCCAGCTTTCGGCGGCGAGGGCGCATCGGTACACTCGCGCGTACCGCCGGCAGCCGAGGGGCGCTGGACGGACCGAAGGAGGCTTGCCATGAGCAAGGTCACCGCGCCCGCCATCAAGGCACGCAAGGTGCGCACCGGGAGCGACCCGCTCGTGATGCTCACCGCGTACGACGCGCCGAGCGCCCGCATGGTGGACGAGGCGGGTGCCGACCTGATCCTGGTCGGGGACTCGCTGGCCATGGTGGTGCTGGGCTACGAGGACACCCTCCAGGTCACGGTGCAGGACATGGCCCATCACGTCGCCGCCGTGGCCCGGGCCAAGCCCCGGCCGCTGATCGTGGGCGACCTGCCGTGGATGAGCTACCACGTGTCGATCGAGGACACGGTGCGCAACGCCGCCGACCTCGTGCGCGCCGGCGCCCAGGCCGTCAAGCTGGAGGGCGGACGCAAGCGGGTCCCGATGGTCGAGGCCATCGTGGACGCCGAGGTGCCGGTGATGGGTCACGTCGGCCTCACCCCGCAGTCGGTGCACGCCATGGGTGGGTTCAAGGTGCAGGGCCGCGAGACCTCGGCCGCGCTGGCGCTGGTCGACGACGCCAAGTCGCTCGAGGCGGCCGGGGCGTTCGCCATCGTGCTCGAGGGCGTGCCCGACGAGGTCGCCCACATGGTCACCGACGCCGTCTCGGTTCCCACCATCGGCATCGGCGCCGGCCCGTGGTGCGACGGTCAGGTCCTCGTGTACCACGACGTGCTGGGGATCGAGGATCGGATCACCCCCAAGTTCGTGCGTCGCTACGCCTCGGTGAAGGACACCAGCGTGCGGGCCCTGTCGAGCTTCGCCGCCGACGTGCGGGCCGGCCGCTTCCCGGCGCACGACGAGAGCTACCACCTCTCGGCGGAGCAGTCCGAGGCCCTCAGCCTGTACGGCAGCGCACCCGTCGCCGTCTGATCCCCTCGGGGTCGACCCGACCGCTCAGCTCGGGGCGTCCACGATGCGCACCTCGAACAGCACCGGCCACAGCTTGCCGGTGACGAGGAACGTGTCGTCGGCCCCGTCGTAGGCGATGCCGTTCAGCACGTCGGTGCCGGCGCGCTCCGCCGGGGTGAGCAGCCCGGAGGCGTCGATCTGCGCGGTGACCGCGCCGCTGCCCGGATCGATCTCCACGATCTGCTCCGTCTGCCAGACGTTGGCGTACACCTTCCCGTCGACGCACTCGAGCTCGTTGAGCCGCTCGACCTCCGTGCCGGAGGCCCGGACCGTCACCGAGCCCAGCTCGTCGAAGGTGATCGGGTCACGGAAGGTCAGCTCGGCCGAGCCGTCGCTCATCACGAGCCGGTCACCGTCGTAGCACAGCCCCCACCCTTCGCCCTCGTAGCCGAGCTCGTCGACGGGATCGAACGTGTCGAGCGCGTACACGTGGGCGACCTCGTCCTTCCAGGTGAGCTGGATCAGGCGGTCCTCCACCAGCGCCAGGCCCTCGGCGAACTCGTCCGCGGCGTTGGCCCGCAGTCGGAGCACCTCCCCGTCCTCCAGCCGGACCTCGCGCAGCGAGGACCGGCCCTCCAGGCCGGTGCTCTCGAAGAGCCGGCCGTCGTCGGTGTACACCAGGCCCTGGGTGAAGGCGCCCGGGTCGTGCGGGTAGCGCGTCACGACCTCGACCGTGCGGCGGGCGGGCACCACCGTGGTGTCGGCCGACGTCGAGGGGTCCGTGTCCCCGCCGCAGCCGAACACGACGCCACCCACGGCCAGGACGGCGAGGAGGCCTGCCAGGCGTCGCACCGGTCCCGCTGCGTGTCGGCGCGTCGTGGTCGGCTCGGTGGCACCCAATCGGTCCTCCAGGGGGCGGTGTCGTGGGCAGGGCTACCACATCCTGGACGTCACACCCCGTCGCTACGGTGCATCCGATGCGGAACACGCCACCGGTTGGCACTAGAGTCTCCAGGTCATTGCAGGCCCTGCCCTCAGATCGGGGGCCCCGGCGGCGGATCGCCACCGGGTCCGAAGGGAGGTGAAGCGCTCGCCATGCGAGCCTACGAACTCATGATCATCTTCGACGCAGACGTCGAGGACGATGCCATCAAGCGGGTGCTCGCCAACAGCACCCAGATCGTCGAAGCCGCAGGCGGTCGGGTCGCCAAGACCGACAACTGGGGCCGCCGCCGGTTCGCCTACGAGATCAACCACAAGTGGGAGGGCACCTACGTGGTGCTCGAGATCTCGACGCCGGCGTCCAACCTCGACGAGCTCGAGCGCACGCTCCGTATCGCGGACGAGGTCGTCCGCCACAAGTCGATCCGCCTCCCCGACAAGGAGGCCGCCCGACGCGGCCTGCTCGAGGCACCCGCCTCGGCCGGCTGACGCCGCGGCGCACGGAGCACAAGGAGAGCTCTCATGGCAGACGCCAACGTGACCGTCGTGGGCAACATCACCCGCGACCCCGAACTCCGGTTCACCAACTCCGGCATGCAGGTCACCACGTTCGGCCTGGCCGTCAACAACCGTCGTCAGAACCGTCAGAGCGGCGAGTGGGAGGAGGAGACCTCCTTCCTCGACGTGACGTCGTTCGGCCAGATGGCCGAGAACGTCGCCGAGTCGGTCGGCAAGGGCACCCGTGTGGTGGTGACCGGCCGCCTGCGTGTGCGCACCTACGACCGGCGCGACGGGGGTCAGGGCACGGCGGTCGAGGTGATCGCAGACGAGATCGCACCCAGCCTGCGGTGGGCGACCGCCCAGGTGACGAAGGCGAGCCGCACCGGCGGCTTCGAAGGAGGCGGGGGCGGCGGAGGCCGACCCGCCGGTGGCTCCTCCGGTGGGAGCTACACGGACGACGAGGAACCCTTCTGATGGCCAAGGCATCATCGACCCGGCGGGTGAAGAACAAGGACAACGCCCGCCGCAGCAAGAAGAAGACCAGCATCCTGACGACCGAGCAGGTCGAGTACGTCGACTGGAAGGACGTCAACCTGCTGCGCCGCTTCATGTCCGATCGGGCCAAGATCCGGGCGCGTCGGGTGACGGGCAACGACTCCCAGCAGCAGAAGGAGATCGCCAAGGCGATCAAGAACGCTCGTGAGATGGCGCTGCTGCCCTACACCAGCCGCATCACCACCCAGCGGGGCGGTCGTCCTCGCCGCGACGACGACGACCGCGGTCCGCGCCGCGATCGGGAGAGCCGCGGTGAACCAACCGAGGCCCCGACCGTCGAGGTCGAGGCGGACGTCGCGGTCGAGGAGGTCGGTGAGGAATGAAGGTCCTGCTCCGCGCCGATGTGTCGGGCCTGGGCAAGCGGGGCGACGTCCTCGATGTCGCCGACGGCTACGCCCGCAACTACCTCGTTCCCAAGGGTCTGGCCATGCAGGCGACACCCGGCGGTGCCCGCCAGGCCGAGGCCATGCGTCGGGCGCGCGATCTGCGTGACGCCACCGACCGCGCCCACGCCGAGGAGATCGCCAGGCGTCTGGTGCCCGCCGTCATCACCATCGAAGCCAAGGCCGGTGGCGAAGGGCGCCTGTTCGGGTCGGTCACGCCGGCCGACGTGGTCGAGGCCGTCGAGGACCAGACCGGCCTGGTGGTCGATCGCAAGGACCTCTCCCTCGACGAGCCCATCAAGACGGTCGGCACCCATCAGGTGACGGCCAGGCTGCACGCCGACGTGCAGTTCCAGATCACGGTCGAGGTCGTCGGCGCCTGACCGCCGAGGCCGTGCTCGCGGCCGCCAGCTCCGACACCGACGATGCCGGGCCTTCGGGTCCGGCATCGTCGCGTGGACGCCAGATGCTGCCGCGTGCCTGACACACCCCCCGCGTACGCTCGTGACGTGGAGCCGAACACCGCGCCCGCCCTCATCCACAGGACCCTCATCCACAGGACCCCGCGGTCTGTCCCCAGCATGTCCCCAGAGCGGTCCACCATCCCCGGGTGGTTATCCCCCGAATTTCCCGGGTTACGCGTCTATGAATCCCCAGGGTCGGTCGGTCAGAGTGATCGGGCCATGTGTGTCGCTCACCTGCCGGTCGTGTCAGCGGAGGCTCTCCCGTGAGCGTCGCCGAAGATGCCCCCCGTCCCCGATCCGCCTCCCCGGGTCGCGTCCCGCCGCACAACCTCCAGGCCGAGGAGTCGCTGCTCGGCGCGATGCTCCTGTCGAAGGACGCCATCGCCGTCGCGTCCGAGGTCGTGACGGCCGACGACTTCTACAAGCCCGCCCACAGCCACATCTTCGACGCCATCACGTCGCTCAGCTCCGCCGGCGAGCCGGCCGACCCGGTCACGGTCGCGGAGGAGCTCCGCCGTGCCGGTCTGCTCGACGCCATCGGCGGTCCGGCCACGCTGGTGACCCTGCAGGCCGGCACCCCGGCCACCTCCTCCGCCCAGCGCTACGCCCGCATCATCGAGGAGCACGCGCTGCTCCGGCGACTGATCGGCGTCGCGGGCGAGATCGCGGAGATGAGCTACGAGCTCCCGGAGGACGTCACCAAGGCGGTCGACCGCGCCGAGTCGCTGGTGTTCGACGTGGCCCAGCGCCGGGTCACCGACACCATGGCTCCCATCCACGACCTGCTCGACGCCAACCTCGACCGGCTCGAACAGCTCTACGAGCGGGGCCAGTCCATCACCGGTGTGCCGACCGGCTATCTCGATCTCGACGAGCTCACCTCGGGCCTGCAGCCCCAGGCGCTGATCGTGGTCGGTGCCCGGCCCAGCGCCGGCAAGACCGCCTTCGCGCTGGGCATCGGCACCCACGCCGCGCTCGAGCTGCAACGTCCGGTGCTGCTGTTCTCGCTCGAGATGGGCCAGCTCGAGCTCACCCAGCGCATGTTGTGCTCCGAGGCCCGGGTCGACTCCAAGCGCATCCGCAACGGCAACCTGAACGAGAGCGACTGGGCCCGCATCGCCCACGCCACCGGCCGCCTGGCCGACGCACCCATCTGGATCGACGACAACCCCAACCTCACCATCATGGAGATCCGCTCCAAGGCCCGACGCCTCAAGAGCCGCGTCGGCGACCTGGGGTTGGTGGTCGTCGACTACCTCCAGCTGATGACCGGCCGGGCGGGGGCCGAGTCCCGCCAGGTGGAGGTCTCCGAGATCAGCCGTGGCCTCAAGATCCTGGCCCGCGAGCTCGAGTGCCCGGTCATCGCGCTCTCGCAGCTGTCCCGCCAGCTCGAGATGCGGGCCGACAAGCGCCCCATGCTGGCCGACCTCCGCGAGTCCGGCTGCCTCACCGCCGACACGCTGCTCACCCGGGCCGACACCGGCGAGCAGGTGTCGATGGGGGAGCTCTACCGGGCCCGTGCCACCGATGTTCCCGTGTGGACCCTCGACGAGCGCTACCGGCTCGTCCCCGGCCTCGTCAGCCGTGTCTTCCACAGTGGGACCAAGACCGTCTACGAGCTGCGCACGGCGTCGGGCCGGCGCATCAAGGCGAGCGCCAACCACCCCTTCCTGGCCCTCGAGGGCTGGTTCCCCCTCGAGGACCTCGACGTCGGGGACCGCATCGCGGTGCCCGTGGCGGGCCGCTGGCCCTCCAGCGTCGGTGTCGACGGGCCCACGCTCGACGAGCGGGTGCCCCGGGAGCTGTGGACCTACGTTCGCAAGGTCCTGCCCCAGCACGGCCTCGACGAGCGGTCGCTGGCCGAGCGGTTCGGCGGGCAGGCCTTCGTCGACGAGGTGTACGGCGAGCCCCTGAGTCGCGCCACGTTGGCCCGCATCGCCGAGGTGGTGCCCGATCGCGTGCTGGCCGACCTGGCCACCGCCGACGTGGCGTGGGACACGATCGTCGGCATCGAGGAGCTCGGCGAGGAGCCGGTGTTCGACGCCACCGTGCCCGGCACGCACAACTTCGTGGCCGAGGGCATCGTCGTGCACAACTCGATCGAACAGGACGCCGACATCGTCATGTTCATCTACCGCGACGAGATCTACAACAGCGAGTCCCCCGACCGCGGCACGGCCGAGATCATCGTCGCCAAGCAGCGCAACGGCCCCACCGGCGTGGTGCGGCTGGCTTTCCTGGACCACTACACGAAGTTCGCCAACATGGCGCGCGGCGCGTAGCTGGGAGCCGCGGCCGTTTTTGAGACTGGACGGGGTTCTCGAGATTCCGGCGCGCGAATTCGAGACTCGGGTCGACTATTTGAGATTCGGGTCTTGCCGAAGCGGGCTGGTGCCTTCCTGGCCGGCCGGGGTCGAGTGGTTCGCCGGTTGCGGTTCTGCCGGGGTGTCAGTGCACGGGTAGAGGGCTACGCCGTTGGGCGCAGGTGTGGACGCCGTCGGTGATGGCGGCGGCGTAGGCGGCGGCGCCGGCTTGGTGCCGGCCGGTGTCATCCTCGAAGTGGAGCTCGTCGGTGGCGAACCAGTCGCTGGAGTCGTGTGGGCGGCTGATGTCGGACCAGGCGACCACCACCGCGCCGGCTGGTTCGACGGTGGCGCGCAGCACCTGGTTGGTGGTCGCCGCGGTTGCCGGCGAGTACCGCTCATCCACCCGGTCGCGGACGTCGACCCACACCGTGCACGACCCGTCCAGCTGGGCCGTGACCTGGCCGAGGAGCGCCTGGTAGCCGGGCCAGTCGCCGGCCGGTCCGTAGGCGAGGTTGTCGTTGGAGGCGGTGGCGATCACGACGATGTCGCTGCCCACCGCGGCGGCGATCTGTTCTCGGATCCACGGGTCACGAAGCGGCCGTCCGGGCAGAGCACGCACGGTCGTGTCGTGGTCCGACAGCCGATCCAACAGCTCGTTGTAGGTCCCGTACACCAGCGAGTCGCCGATCACCTGCACCCGCAACCGTGGCGCGGGCACCGGTGCCGGCAGCCCGGTGGTTCGGAGCGTCGGCATGGCGTCGGCTGCGCCTGGCGGGCCGGCCTGCCAGGTTGCGATGGTGTACGCCCCGCCGGTCAGCGTCGACAGGGCTGTCAGCCAGCCGACTACGGGCAGCGCGCGAGCTCGGCGAGGGCGCGGCCGTGATGTGCCGGTCACTGGGCGAGGCATCGGTCGCGGGCGGCGTCCCAGTCGGCGCCGAGGGTGGCGTCGTCGGCGATGAGATCGTCGTGGCGTTGGAGCATGGGTGTCACGAGGGCGCCGTCGGCGGCGAGGGACACCTCGAGCGAGGCGACGGCGGACTGGGCGTCGCGCAGGTTCACGAAGCGCTGGTGGGCGATGCCGACGGCTTCGACGCAGGGGTCGGTCGAGAACGTCTGGGTGTCGGCGGCCGGCGCGGGGGTGTCGGGGTCGGTGTGGAGTGGGCCGGCGAGGGCCCAGCCGGTTGCGCCGGCGATGATGGCAACCGACGCGAGGGCGGCCAGGCGCTGTCGGAGAGCAGCGATGGGGGTCGCCGTCGGCGGTGCGGGCGTGGTGCACGTCTCTGTGGTGTAGGGGTCGAGGTTGTCGTGGTGCTGGTTCATGGCCGCCTCCATGGGGTCGATGGGGCCACCGTGCACCCGGTGGTTCGCGGCCGGGTCGCTGCTGGTTCGCCGGAGTGGCAGGGGTGCGTGTGCACGGTGGGCGAATGGGATGCGAACGGGATGCGAACGCGCTGGGATAGATGCGTGTCCGTGCGTGGCAGTGAGTGCCTAGGGTGAGGGGTTGATGGTGCGGGTGGCGGTGTTGGGGCCGGTGTCGGTGACCGACGAGCACGGCGCGGTGGTCGGGGTGACGGCGCGGCAGAACCGGGCGGTGGTGTCGTGGCTGGCGTGGCACGCCGGCGAGGTGGTGTCGATCGAGTCGCTGGTGGAGGTGGTGTGGGGCGAGTCCGCCGGGCGCGGGGCGTACACCGACCTGCAGCGGCTGGTGCACCGGTTGCGCAAGATGCTGGGTCGGGAGGCGATCGAGACGGTCGGGTCCGGCTACCGGTTGCGCATCGAGCCGTCCGAGGTCGATGTCGCCCGGTTCGAGGCTGCGGCCCGTCGGGGCCTGGCGGCTCGTGAGGTCGGGGACGCGCCGGCTGCGGTGGCGGCCTTCGACGAGGCCCTGTCCCTGTGGCGTGGCCGTCCGTTGCCGGACGTGGCCGACGACTCGCCGGCAGCGGCGAGCGCCATCCGGTGGGCCGAGGAGTTGCGTGACGAGGTCGTGGAGGCCCGTTTCGAGGTGTTGTTGGAGTTGGGTGCCGGGGGTGAGCTGGCGGCGGACATCCGCCAGGAGATCGACCGCAACGAGTTCCGGGAGGGCCTGTGGGGCCAGTGGATGCGGGCCCTGTACCGGGGCGGTCGACAAGCAGCCGCCCTCGAGGCCTACGACGAGCTGGCCGGCCTGTTGGCCGAGCATCTGGACGCCGAGCCGTCGCCAACGCTGCAGAAGCTGGTGGTGCGCCTCAAGCGCCAAGACCCCGACCTGCTCCCCCAGTCGACGCCGCCGGCAGACGCTGACGGCCCAGAGGACCTGAGCGCATGTTCGGCGACGGGGTGGATCGACCTGTTCCCGCCAGGCGGCTTCGTGGGGCGCGCCCGGGAGCTCGACGCCCTGGGTGAGGCGTGGTCGGCGACGTTGCAGGGTCGACGGCGGCTGGTGCTGCTGTGCGGCGAGGCAGGTATCGGCAAGACTCGCCTGGCGGCCCGGTTCGCCTACAGCCTGCTGGACGAGGGGGCCCTGGTGTTGTTCGGCCGCTGCGACGACGGGCTGGGCGCCGCCTACCAGCCGTGGTCCCAGGCGCTGGACGGCTACGCCGCCTGCGTGCCGGTCGGGGTGCTGCGCGGCCAGGTCGGCGACCGGGGTCCGCTGCTGGCCCGCGTCGCGCCGGGCCTGACGGACCGCATCGGGCTCACGGGCGCGGCCGGTGTGGTGGAGCCCGAGACCGAGGAGCACCGCACCTTCGACGCGGTGCGGGGGTTGTTGGACGCGATCGCCGCCGACGTCCCGGTGCTGGTGGTGCTCGACGATCTGCACTGGGCGTCGCCGCCGACGTTGCGCCTGTTGCACCACCTGCTTCGCAGTGCCACGTCGGCGCGGCTGGCGGTGGTGGGCACCTACCGGGGCGGCGACCTCGCCGCCGGGCACCCGCTGCGGGTGCTGCTGCCCGAGCTGCGTCGCACGGAACGCCTCGAGCACCTGTCCCTCGGCGGGCTGTCCGCGGCCGAGACCGCGGACCTGGTGCGCCTCGAGGCCGGCCACGACCTCGACGAGACGCTGGCTGCCGCTGCCCGGGCGTTGCACCACACCACCGGCGGCAACCCCTACTTCGCGGTGCAGACCCTGCGCTACCTGCAAGACACCGAGGTGCTCCACCGCCGCGACGGGCGCCTCACCGCCGACACCGCGCTCACCGAGATCGACCTGCCCAGCGGCGTGCGCGAAGTCATGGGGCTCCGGCTGCGGCACCTCCCCGACCGCGACCGTGACCTCCTGGCCGCAGCCGCCGTGCTGGGCCTGACGTTCGACACTGCGCTGCTCGCCCGCATCACCGGCGGTGACCGCCACACCGTGCTCGACGCCATCGACGCCGGCATCACCGCCGGTGCCATCGTCCACGGCGACGACCCTGCCGGCGTCGAGTTCACCCACGACGGGTACCGTCAGGTGCTCCTCGACGGGCTGGGCGCCGCCCGCCGCGCCGAGCTGCACTGGGCCGCCGCCACCGTGCTCGCCGCCGACGCCCCGACTGCGCTCGACGAGATCGCCCACCACGCCTACCACGGGCTGCTCGCCGGCGACCTCACCTGGACCGCGGACGTGTTGCTGCGCGCCGGGCAGGACGCCCGCCGCAACGCCGCCTACGGCGCCGCGCTCCGCCACCTCGAACGCGCCGCCGACCTCGCCCGCCGCCCCACCGTCCCCCCACCGCTACGCGCCGCCGTGCTCGTGGAACGGGCCCTCGCCCGCTACGAGACCACCCGCCCCGACGAACCGCCCGAGCTCACCGCCGCCTGCGAAGCCGCCGAACAGGCCGCGTTCGACCTCGGCGACCCCGACCTCATCGTGCGCATCGCCACCCTCGACGGGCTCCTCAACCCCTTCCCCCACTGGGGCTACCACGACCAGCGGCGCATCGCCATGGTCCGCCGGGCCCTCCAAGCCGTCGGGCCAGACCACCCCGGCCAACGGGCCCGGCTGCTCGCCCACCTCGCCGCCCTGCTGCTGTGGAACGACCGGGACGACGAGCTGGCCGGGCTGTGCGACGAAGCCGACCAACTCCTCGACCCGACGATCGACCCCCGCACCGCCGACCGTGTCTACTCCGACGCGCTGCTCGCCCTCGCCGACCCCACCCACCACGTACAGGCCCGCACCCTGCTCGAGCGCGCCGAGCGCCGCCGCCTGCCCCACAGCCACCTCAACGGCCTGCTCATCGGCGGCTTCCTCGACGGCCTCCACGGCGACGTCGACGCCCTCAACGAGAAGGCCGACCGCTTGGCGACCCTCGCCCGGCAACTCCCGGCCAACGGCCCCACCATTGGCGCCGCGCTGTTGGCCGCGCTGCGGGCACACCTGACCGGAGACGGTAACGGCCTCGACGACTGGATGGCGACGCTGGAACCGATCGAACAGCGCTCCACCGCCGCAAAGGACGGCGTCGACGCCGGCCGCCTCCACCTCGCCGCCTACCACGCCCTCTGGCTCCAGCACGAGGTCCTTCAGGCGGCCGACGGGTTCGAGATGATCGCTCGGAACGGCCCGGCGCTCACCCGGGACACGCTGTTCGCCGGCGCGTGCATGTTCCACGCGCTCTCCGGACCCGACGACGACAACCGCCGAGCAACTCGACGTTTCGCCGCGCACCCCGAGCGTTGGATGATCACCGGGGTCGGGTGGCTCCTCGGCGTTGCCCCACTCGCAGACGCTGTGGTCCGCCTCGGGGTCGACGTCGACACCGCCCCACTGGCCCGTCGACTCGAGACCGTCAGCGGGCTGTTCGTCGCCAACATCGGCATGTGCGTCGGGCCTGTCGACCTCTACCTCGGCCGGCTCGCCCTCCACCGCCGCGACCACGACCGGGCCCGCCATTTCCTCGACCGGGCCCGCCACCAGTGCCACACCCGTGGCCTCGACGCCTGGGAAGCCATGGTCATGATCAACCAGGCCCGCCTCGCCGCCAGCGACCACCGACCCGACACCGCCCAGGCCCTGCTCGGCGAAGCCGAAGCCGTCGGACAGCGCCTCGGCCTACCCCGCATCGCCATCGACGCCGCCGCCGCCCGCACCGAACACGGACTGGATCCATGACCGACCCGTCGCCCTCCCATGGCCCCGACGGCCCGATCCGGGTCACGAGCCCCCCGATCGAAGCGGTGTCCCGCTGGGGCTCCGCCCCTGGGGGACACCGGCGGGCTGCCCGCTACCACGGCGTCACGTGGACGGTCGACGCCACCGCGATCGTGACCTCGGCTGGATCGACAAGAATAGGGACGCACGCCCCCCTCTGCGGGGGATGCGGCACGAACCTCACCAGGTGACGGAAAGCGGTCAGGGCGTGGCGGATCAGGATCGACTCGACCTCGGGCAGGCGCTGCGGGAGATCGGAGCGCTCGTCGACCGGCAGCAGTGGGGCGACGCGCTGCGTGCGCTCGGCCCGTACCGTGAGCAGGGGCGGACCGATCCCGACTTCTGGCGCTACCAGGCCCTCGCCCTGCGGGGTGCGGGCGAGTTGAGCCAGGCCCAGGTCGCTGCCGACCGGTGGGCATCGCTCGCGCCCGGTGTCCCGGCGTTGCGCTACCGAGCCGAGCTGCTCGAGGCACGCGGCAAGCACTTCGCCGCCGGGGAGGTCGCCGAGGAGTGGGCACGCGCCGCCCCGGACGACGTCGACGCGTGGTTGACGACGGCACGCAACTACAAGCGGGCGGGCCTGCGCGACCGCGCCCGAACGGCAGTGGAGCGGGCGGTCCAGCTCGCACCCGGCAACAGCGACGCCCTGGCCCTGGCGGGCGAGATCGAGCTCACCTCGGGTCATGCCGACCGCGCGGTCCAGCGCTACGACGCCGCCCTGGCAGCCGATCCCGACAGCGGTGCACTCGCGCAGCAGCTCCAGCGGGCGCGCGACGCGGAGGTGCAGCAGCGGGCAGACCAGCGGATCGAGCGCAAGGCGGCGAGGAGGCGGCGGTTCAACGCCAGGACGCTCCTCGCCGTGGGTGTCGTCGTGGCGCTGGCAGCGGCCGGCTGGTTCGTCGTGGCGCGCGAGGACGATCCCGAGGTGCTCGCCGACGGGGCCACCGCGACCGGATCCGGAGACACGGCCGATGCCGACCCGACACCGACGACGCCCATCGACACCAGCCCGGAGGCGAGCGCCGGCGGCGAGGCTCCGACCGGCGTCGCGTTCCAGCCGGTCGAGCGCCTGCCCTACCGAGCGGGTGACTGTGCGCGGTGGGACGACGACGAGGAAGGGACTCGGGAGGGCCGACTCGTCCCCTGCGACGAGCCCCACACCGACGAGATCTACGCCGTCTTCGACCTGGACGGTCCCGCCGGCGCGCCCTATCCGGACGAGGTGGCGATCGACGCCGCCGCCGAGCGGTGCATCGCAGAGCTGGAGGGCTACCTGGGATACCCCTTCAATCCCCACGGCCGGTTCTTCGCATCCCTGCTGCGGCCGTCGGAGGAAGGGTGGGCCGTCGGTGACCGCCAGGTGACGTGCGTGCTCCAACTGAGCGCCTCGGTGTCCGGGCGCCTGGGCGCCCCCTTCGAAGGCGCGGTCCGCGATCGGGATCAGTCCTTCGTCTTCCCCGTCGGAACCTGTGTGGGCTCGCTCGCCGGGTTCCCCGAGTTCCAGCGAGCGCCGGTCGACTGCGGGGGACCGCACTTCCAGGAGGTCGTCGGTCACGCCACGCTGGAGGACAGCGGGGGACGGCCACCGACGGCGGACGAGCAGTGGGCGGCGGCACGGGCCCAGTGTGCGGAGGCACTCGAGACGTACCGACCTGGCAGGATGCTCCCGCCGGGCGAGGCGGTGGCGAGCCTCACCATCGTCGAGGACGCCTGGCTGTCGGGCGCCCGCACCACCGAGTGCGTCGTCGGTTCCTGGGACGACGGTGCCCAGGTCTGGGCCGAGATCACCGGCCCGCTCTCGTCACGCTGAGCCGCTCGTGGGCTGATCGGGCGCCGCTGCGACCTCGACCCGCTGTGCGTCAGGGGAAGGCTCTCGCACCGGTACTCGACGGTGACACACGCGACCGGGGAGGACCCGATGACGGGGGAGCCACACCCCGGCGTCGGTGTCGGGGGACCCGACTCAGCGCTCGAGGCCGGGGGTGCTGGCGAGCAGCCGCTCGAACGCGCGGCTGAAGCCGTCGACGATCATGTCGTGGTCGGGAACCAGCTCGCGGTCACAGGCGATGCCCACGGTGATCTGGCCGTTGTAGCTGTAGATGGTGAAGCTCAGCGGGCAGTCGCCCGACAGGGGTGCCCAACCGACCACGGCCTCGACCGGCGAGCCGGCCAGGTACACCGGGATCGGCGGGCCCGGCACGTTGGTCAACACGCCGACGGTGCGGTTGGCGAGCAGGTCCACGGACGCCTCGTAGATGCTGCGGCTCAGCCCGGCGACGGCCTCCTGCAGGCGGAAGGCGATCGCCGCCTCGTGGCCGTGCTTGATCCGGTCCATCCGACGCTTGGTCACGTGGAGGACCTGCAGCAGGTCCGGCTGATCGGTCGGGAGCTCGAGCTGGACCAGCGCGAACTCGTTGCCGAGGTCCTCGGGCAACGTGAGGTCGAGCGGCTTCAGGTTCACCGGCACCATGAAGGTGACCGAGCCGCACCGCTCGTGGTGCGCGACCAGGTAGTCGTGCAGGGTGCCGGCGACGCACGTCGCCAGCACGTCGTTCACGGTCGACCCGTTGGCGCGAGCCACCGCCTTCGCGTCGGCCAGGTCCAGCGGAGCCGACCAGGCCACCGCCTTGTCCACGCCTGCGGTGCCGGTCCAGATCGTGGCGTCGTTGCGGGTGCCCAGCAGGAGCTTGCGGGCGCTGTCGATGTCGCCGGGCGCGGCGGAGAAGACATCGACGATCGCGCCTCCGCCAGGCAACGACGTCTGCAGCGACGAACGCATCGAGGTGGCGGCGTCGGCCAGGCTGGCCCACGCCCCGGTGAGCAGGCCGTGGGTGGCGCCGATCGGGTTGCTCAGGGCCGACTGGGCGAAACGGGCCGTGCCCGCTGCCGCCTCGGGGGCGCGTCCGAGGAGGTTGACCGCCTGCTGGCCGACGTCGCGCGCGCTGCGAGCCGTGTCGGCGGCCTGGTGCCCGGCGCTCGACAGCCCCGCCCGCAGCCGGTCGGCCACGCCAGGTGCGGCGGACGTGCCGGTTGTCGTGTCGGTCGCTGGTTCGGTCGACCGAGGGGTGCGGGCCGCGTGCTGGGACACCGTGGGCCCCAGCACGGGACCGCCTTCGGGGGTGGCGTCGAACAGCGACATGGCGATCTGCACCATGCGGATGCCGTCGGCAAGGGCGTGATGGCTGCGCAGCACGACGGCGCTGCCGGTGAGGTAGCGGTCGACCCACAGGAACTGCCACAGGGGACGGTTCCTGGGCAGGGGATCGCTGCGGTGCTCGGCGACGAGGCGCTGGAGGGACCGTGGGTCGTCGGGCGGGTCCAGCTCGACCATCGTGACGTGGTCGTCGAAGGAGAAGGCCTCGTCCTCCTCCCACCACCAGGCGCCCTCGTCGTCGCGCACCGCCCGGCTGCGGAAGGCCGGGAACCGGTCGCTGAGCCGCTCCTGCATGACGGCGCGGACCCGGTCCCAGTCCAGGGGCTCGGCGGTCCAGATCACCGAGTCCACGACCATCAGGTTGTTGGGACGGTCCATCTCCAGCCAGAGGGCGTCCTGCACGCCGAGACGGCGCCGTCGGGCCATGTCCACCTCCGGATCAGTCCCGCCCGAGGAGTCGACCGAGGAAGCCGCCGCGCGGCGACGCCTGGCCGGTCGCCTGCCCGCCGCCACCGGACCAGCCCGCGAGCTGCCGCCAGGCCCCGTCGCCGCGCAGATACGAGCTGAACAGCGGGACCACGTCGCCGAAGCGGACGGGCGAGGCGGTCAGCATCTGGTCGGGGTCGCCGGGGCAGAGCTGCACGAGGTACGGCCCGTCCCCCTCCCCGGCGACCTGGAGGAACTCGTCGCCGTCCTGCAGGATCACGTACTCGATCCAGCCGGCACGCAGGGCAGCGAGCGCGTCCGTGAGGTCCTGATCGGACGGGCCGTCCACGCCCTGATGGCCGCCGTCGAAGATGTCCATCGACGACGAGGAGAACACCGTGTCGAGGATGCTGCCACCCTCGGGGACGAGGAGCTGCACCGCGTCCTCAGATCTGGCCGCGTTCCTTGAGGAACGACTCCTTGGCGGCGTAGAAGGTGACCGTCGCCGCGGCGAGAGCCACACCCACGTTGGAGGTCAGGTCGGCGATCTTGAAGAAGAACCCGGTGTCGCCGGTGCTCACCAGCACCAGGGCCCGGATGACGGCGTAGAGGGTGATGATCCCGGCCAGGCCCGCGTTGATCCGCAGCAGCAGCGAGCGGGCGATGCCGCCCGGCGGGTCGGGAGTGAGCAGCAGCAGGATGACGCCCACGGCGAGCAGTGCCACGTCGGCGATGCCGGCGGCGTCGGTCAGCGAGAGGAGGCGCTGGCGGAACTCCTCGTCGTTGATGACCGGGTCGCCGAGGAAGGCGGACACCCCGGCGAGGATCGCCATGGCCACCGCGGCGAGGATGCCGGTGGCGGCCAGGGTGGAGGCGTCCTGGAACATGCCACCCATGCCGGAGGGCGAAGCCGAACCCCCCGGAGCCGGGGGCGGTGTGGCCTGGGGTGGCGGTGCGGCCTGGGGTGGAGGAGGGGCCTGGGGTGGAGGAGGGGCCTGCGGCTGCGGCGCTGCGGGTGGGTACTGCTGCGGCGCGCCGGCGGGATACTGGCCGCCGGGGTACTGCTGGGGGGCTTGTCCGGGGTACTGGCCCTGGTAGTCGCTCATGGCGCACAGTGTCGCACTCCCGCCGGCCGCGTGCTGGAACCGGCGGCGGCGCGGGCGGCCGGGTCAGCAGAGATTCTGGCGGAACCTGGTGACCGCGGCTGACGTGTAGCACTCGTTGCCGGGCACGTTCACCGAGAGCGCAGCGTCGCTGACGATGTTCACGTCGGCGATGGCCACGAACGTGCCGGTGCCGACCGTCTGGGCAGCAGCGAGAACCTGGCCACTCACGCCGGTGAGCAGCGATCGGGCCGATGCCGTGAGCGTCAGGCGCGAGGTCAGGTTGTAGGAGATCGAGGTGAAGCCGAGGGTCAGCGGCTCCGCCGCGTTCGTGACCGACGCCAGATAGCAGGTCGAGAAGTCGAGGTCGGCGTTGTCGTCGGTGACGCCGATCCCGAGGCCCGTCGCAACGGCGTTGAAGACCGTGGACATGGCGTTCGAGCCCGCGACGACACGCGAGTCCGTCTCGTAGATGACGGTGCGACCGGCGGTCAGTGCCGCGGCCAGCAGTGCCACCTCGCCGGCCGAGAAGCCCACGCGGTGGGCCGAGAGCACGATGCAGTTGTACGACGCCAGATCGGCCGGCAGCGTGGCGCCCGAGGTGTAGGTCAGGCTGTTGGCGGTGGCCAGCTGGGTGTGGGCGAGTCCGCTCAGGGCCCGGTCGCCACCCGTGTAGTCGAAGAGCTTGCCGTTGGGGGTGGGTGGGCCGCCGCCGGTGGTCGTGGTGGTGCCCCCGCCGGGCGAGGTCTGCGCGATCGCCGGGGTGCTCAGCACCAGCGGCGCCACCCAGCCGGCCGCCGCGCCCGCACCCAGCAGCCGCAACACGTTCCGCCGTGAACCGTCGTGCGTCTCGTCCATACGACCCCGCCTGGCTCGTGGTTGTCGAAGGGTACCAGCACCAGCAGGTGGGCGCCCCGGCTCAGCGGGGGCCGTGCCCGTCCGAGCGCTTCGACCGGCGTGACCGGCGCGCCGCCAACCAGACCCCCAGACCCACGGCGAGCGCCACCACGAGCACGACGACGGCGACGACCACGGCCGTTGCGCCGCCCGAGGAGCTCTCCTCGGGGATGTCGGCGGGGACGTCGGCCAGCACGGCGACGGCGACGAGATGGGCGACGAGCGCGGTCATGGGGCAGCTCCGGAGGAGTGGGTGGATCGTGTCGAGCGTCGTCGGGTGACGAGCAGGAGCGCCAGGGCCAACAGGATCGGGTACTCCAGGGTGGCGTGGTAGACCCCGAGGCTCGAGTACACGGTGCGGCCGTCGGCGTAGTCGACGACGGCCACGGCGGCGACCACCGCCAGGAGGCCCACGGTGAGCGCCGGGAGGCGCCAGCCCCGTACCGCTCGACCGGCGGGGGTGGCGTCGAAGGCTGCGGTGGCCCCAGGTGCGTGTCGAGGTAGCAGCCAGCACCACACGGCGTAGTGCATCAACTGCCCGAAGGCGAACAACGTCAGCAGGCGCAGGGCGAGGGTGTCGGTGGCACCGCCCGGCGCGACGCTGCGCAGCACCCCGGCGGTCTCCAGGCCGCCGGTGCCCGGCGCCGCCGGCGTGGTGGCCTGGAGCGGGTCGAACGCGCCGACGAGCACGAGCGCGGGCACGACGAGCGCCCAGGCGAGGGTGGCGGCCCGGAACCGGACGCGGGCCGCCGGCGCGAGGGTCTCGGCCGACCAGCTCCACAGGAACACCACCGGCACCAGGTTGTGCAGGTGCGTCTGCACGACGAACCAGTCCTCGACCCGGACCCAGGTCAGCACACCGACGGCGGCGACGGCGACCGCGCCGACGGCCAGCGTCCGGGGCGGCCATCGGCCGAAGGCCAGCACCAGGGCCAGGAGCCCGACCAGCACCAGCACCTCTGCCCGTCGGCCCGCCGGTTCGCGCCACAGCAGTCGGGTCACGACGAGGACCACGAGCAGCACGTTGACCACCAGCAGGAACCGGCCCTGCAGCAGGTCGCGGTGCCGGCCGAGCACGTAGCGGACCTCCAGCACGACGTGGGGCACACCGAGGACGAGCAACCCGAACACGGCCACGCTCAGGGGCAGCGTGAGCGCCGCCACCAACGCCACGAGCGAGGCGACCAGGATGGTGGCGGTGGCCGAGCTGACCTTCCCCGTGGCGTTCGGGCTCACGCTGCTCGTGGAGGTGCCCATCTGGACGGTGTTGCTGCGCGCCACCGCCGTGCCCCCCGTCGCCGCTGTACGCACCGCGGTGGTCGTCAACGTCGTGTCCCACCCGGTGCTGTGGTTCGTGCTCGTGCCGTGGCTGGACGCCGTCACCGGGACGACGGTAGCCGCGGTGGCGCTCGCCGAGGGCCTGGTGTGGTCGTTCGAGGCGGGACTCGCCGCCCGCCTGGTCCATCGGTCGTTCGGGCTGCTCCTCGGCGTCTCGGCGAGCGCGAACCTGGCGTCGATCGGCGTGGGGTTGCTCCTCGGCGCGGCGCTGTGAGGCCTTTCGGCCCTTCCCTCCGGTCATTACCGATCGGTAACATCTCTGCGTGTCGGCATTTCCTCAGCAGCGTGTGACCCTCCACGGTCACGAGGTCGGGTTCCGTCGGGGGGGCGAGGGCCCGGCCATCCTCCTCATCCACGGCATGGCGGGCAGTTCCCGGACCTGGCGCGACGTGCTGCCGTTGCTGGCCCGTGACTTCACCGTCATCGCTCCCGACCTGCTCGGCCACGGCGAATCGGCCAAGCCCATGGGGGACTACTCCCTCGGTGCCTACGCCAGCGGGCTGCGTGACCTGCTGGCCCTGCTCGAGATCGAGCGGGTGTCGGTGATCGGGCAGTCGCTCGGCGGGGGAGTGGCCATGCAGCTCGCCTACCAGCATCCCGAGCTGGTCGAGCGCCTGGGCCTCGTGGGCAGCGGCGGCCTCGGTCGTGAGGTCAACCCGATCCTTCGCCTGTTCACCCTGCCGGGAACCGAGTACGTCATGCCGCTGCTGTTCCCGGGGTTCGTGCGCGACCGGGGCAACGACATCAGCCAGTTCGTGCACGACAAGGGTCTGCGCGCGCCGCACCTGGCGGAGATCTGGCGGGCCTACGCCTCCCTGGCCGAACCGGAGAACCGCCGGGCCTTCATCCGGACCCTGCGGGCGGTGATCGACACCGGTGGGCAGGCGGTGAGCGCCCTGGACCGCATCTATCTGGCGGCGGCCATGCCGACGCTGATCGTGTGGGGCGATCGCGACCCGGTCATCCCGGTCGCCCACGCCTACGCCGCTCGCGACGCCATCCCCGGGAGCCGGCTGGAGATCTTCGAGGGCTGCGGGCACTTCCCGCACGCCGAGGAGCCGGTGCGCTTCGCCGAGGTCGTGCGCGACTTCATGCACGAGACGGCCACGGCGGTCACCGTGTCCGACTACCGGGCACTGCTCGTCGCCCACAACCGGGGCGAGCTCTGATCGACCGACCGGTGCCGGTACGGTGCCGTCGTGCGCGTCGGTGCCTATCCCGGTTCGTTCAACCCGCCGACCGTCGCCCATCTGGCTGTCGCCGAGGCGGCACGGCGCCAGTGCGGGCTCGATCGGGTCGATCTGATCCTGTCCACGGACACCCTGGGCAAGCACCCCGACGACCTCGGCGCCCTGGCCGAACGCGTCGGTGAGCTCGAGGCGCTCGCGGCGTCGCGCCCCTGGCTGGGCGTGCGGGTCACCCGTGACCAGCTGCTGGTGGACATCGCGGCCGGCTACGACGTGGTGGTCATGGGAGCGGACAAGTGGGCGCAGATCAACGAGCCGGGCTGGTACGGCTCGGAGGCGGCGCGCGACCAGATGCTGCGTCGGTTGCCGACGGTGGCGGTGGCTCCCCGCCCGCCGCATCCCACACCCGGGCACGTGGTGGTGCTGGACCTCGATCCCGAGCACCATCACGTGTCGGCCACCGCGGTGCGGGAGGGCCGCCACGACTGGCGGGCGGCCAACGCGGAGTCGGGTCCGCCCCCCGACGAGGGCGAGGCCGGCTCCCGGTAGGCCCGGTCGGCACGCCCCGATGTCGTTCGAGGGAGAACCTCATGTTCGTGGTGTGGTGACCGATGGGAACCCTGCGAGCGGGAACCCGGTGGTCGGGACCGCTCGACCGGGGCAGGCTCGACCGGTGGGCACGCGGGTCGGACGCGGATCGTGCAGAGGGGGCAACATGGGGGGGCACCGGACCGACGGCGGCAGGCGCGGAGTCCGCGTCGCGGCAGGATCGATCGGCGTGCTGTGCGCGCTGGCGCTGATGCTGGCGGGGTGCAGCTCCGCGGACGACGACGACGGCGTCGCCGCGGACGGCGTGTCGGCGGGAGGGGAGGCGCCGGTCCAGCCCCAGACGGGTGGCGCGCTGGTCGTGGGCACCCTCGGGGAGGTGGACGGCTTCCTGCCGCCCTCGAGCCGGTGGAGTCCGAGCGCCCACATGGTGGCCAAGGCCATCTTCGATCCCCTGGCCACCTACGACGTCGATGGCAAGGCCCGTCCGTACGTCCTCGAGTCGTGGACGGCCCGCAACGACTTCACCCAGTGGGATCTGAAGATGCGCCCGGGCGTGGGATTCCACGACGCCACGCCCGCGGACGCCGAAGCGCTCGCCGCGAACCTGGAGGCGTACCGAACCGGCCTGGTGAGCTCCACCGCGTACCAGCCCGTCACGGCCGTGGAGGTGATCGACGACCTCACCGTGCGGGTGACCACGGACGTGTCGTGGGCGCAGTTCCCCATCCTGTTCACGACGCAGGGCGGGTACCTCGTGGCCCCGTCGCAGCTGGCCGCCGGCGACGCCGACCGACCGGTGGGGACGGGGCCCTTCGTGTTCCAGAACTGGACCAAGGGCGACAACCTGGTGGTGGCCCGCAACACCCAGTACTGGCGAAGCGGCCTGCCGTACCTCGAGCGCGTGGAGTTCCGGCCCATCGTGGACGCCGACACGCGTCGCAACGCGCTCGACGCCGGCGACGTCGACATGATCCAGTCCAACGCCTTCACGGACTTCAGCCGGGCCCGCAACCCCGATCAGCTCCCCGAGGGCCTCGCGGCGTTCGAGAACACGGCCGAGGCCGAGGAGCTGTGGGTGGGGTTCAACACCCAGACCGGTCCCTTCGCGGACCTGCGACTGCGGCGGGCCCTGGCGCTGGCCACGGATCGGCCGGGCATCAACGACCTGCTCTACGACGGGCTCTACGAGATCGTCGAGGAGCCCTACGGCGCTGCCTCACCGTGGTACGTGGACGTCGAGTGGCCCGAGTACGACCCGGCCGAGGCGACCCGACTCGTCGAGGAGTGGGAAGCCGAGAACGGCCCGGCGGCGATCACCCTCACCGTGGTGGCGAACCAGGAGGACCTGACGCTGGCCCAGGCGCTCCAGGACCAGTGGGGCAGGGTCGGTGTCGAGACCACCATCGACTCCCAGGAGGAGACGAAGTTCTCGCTCACCCTGGTGACCGGTGACTTCGACGCCATCGGCACACGCATCTTCAACGCCAGTGACCCCGACGGGGACTTCATCTTCTACACCGAGCAGACGCTCGGGGAACCGGGTGCGATCAGCCTCAACTTCGCCCGCTACACCAACGGGGAGGTCGAGCAGGCGCTGCTCGACGGGCGGGCCAACGAGGACGACGCCTACCGCAGGGACCGCTATGCGGTGGTGTGGCAGGACTGGGCCGAGAACATCCCCTACCTGTGGCTGTTCCAGGCCAAGTGGACCATCACCTCCGGCGACCGGGTCCGCAACGTGGGCGTGCTCAGCATCCCCGACTTCGACCAGCCGGCCCAACCCATCCAGTGGGGGTCGATCTACCTGACCGAGGTGTGGCTGGAGCGGGCCTGAGCGGGGTGGAACACGGGCGTCGGCGCCGCCTCGAGCGGGGGTGACGGGTCGGCAACCACGGCGTGGGCCCGCTCACGCTCCTCCGCGGTGAGGGCCCGCGCGTCGGCGCACCACTCCACGAGGATCCCGTTGGGATCCACGGTGTAGATCGACACGCAGAACTCGTGGTCCACCTCGAGCACGTCGTAGCCGTGGTCGCGCCAGCGCTCCCGACGGACCTCGAGCTCGGCCGGCTCGGCGTGGAAGGCGACGTGGTTCACCCACACCGGCAGGCCCATGCCCGTGGAGATGGCGGGATCGAAGTCCTCCGGCACCCGCTCGTCGTGCAGCTCCCAGAACGCGATGAGCCCGTTGCCACCGGTGTCGTAGAACAGGTGCTTCGCCCAGCCGCCGGGGTGGTCGGTCGGCGCGGTGACGACCTTGACCAGGTCGAATCCCATGGCCTCGGTGTAGAAGCGGTGCGTCGCCGCGGTGTCGCGTGTGGCGAACGCGACGTGGTGGAACCCCATGCGCCTGACCCCCTGTGCGCCGGAGTGGCCGGCCGTCGTGGCGCGACCCCGGATGGATCGCACGAGGCTACCGTCGCCGGGTGGACTCCCGGCAGCTGGCGCGTCGTGGCACCGTCGCAGGGGTGGCGGTGGGGCTCGTGGCCACGGCGACGCTCGTGGCGGGCGGCGTGCTCGAGCTTCCTGACGAGCCCGACGACCGCGACGCCAGCGCGGACTTCCTGGCCGCGTGGGAGCGCAGCCGCGACGTCACCTACGCCGCCGAGGGGGAGTTCGCCCGCGTGCTGCCGGGCGGCGACACCCTGGCCTCGGCCACCTTCACGGCCCAGCGCCCGCCCGACCGCATCTCCCGGTCGCTGGGCAGCGTCGACGGGCGTCTCGACGACCGCCCGGTGATCTGCTCGACCGACGAGTCGGGGGCGTTCTCGTGCGTCACCGGCGAGCGCGTGTTGCCCTCGTACGAGGAGGAGGTCGCCGGCGAGTTGGACAACCTGCGGGCCATGTTCAGCGGCACCGAGCCCGCGCTGTACCGGGTCCGCTTCGGGGAGCAGGACGGCTGCTTCGAGCTCACGCAGCAGATCGTCTATCCCGACCCCGACTACGGACGGTTCGCCGTGTTCTGCTTCGATCCGACCACGGGCGTCCGCACCTACGTGGAGCGGCATCTCACCGGGGGCGTGGTCGAGACCGAGCAGGCCCTGGCCGTCCGGGTGGACGTGACCGCCAACGACTTCTCGCTCGAGGACGACCCCCGGTTCGACCCGGTGCCCTCGACCGGCGTGGAGAACGACAACACCGCCCCGTAGGGCGGTGTCGGCAGGGGAAGGGCGGAGGCCACGGAGGTTCCGGCACCGAGGTGCCGGGGCGATGCGATGTGGAGGGAGTGCAGCCTCCGCCTCGGTTCCCCGGTTGAGACCGGCGGGCGGGCGATGTCCACCGGACACCAGAGTTCTCGACCTGCCGGGTTGGGATCTTGAGCGGTTCTCCGGGAAAATCTCCGGTGTGACCCGCCGGAGCCGGCGCGGTCGACCCCGGGAGGGGCCGTGAACGACGTCAATCCACTCGGTGACGACCTGCTGCCGTGGTTGCTGCTCGCCATGGGCGGGGCGCTGGCCATCGGCACGGCGGTCGCGTTGGTGCGCCCGCCCGATCGACGCGACGAGGGTGACCTGACTCGCCCACCCCTGGCCCGCAGTCTGGTCATGATCGCCATCGGCGCGCTGGCTGCCGTCTGGGGTCTGGCCAGTCTGGCCAGCTGAACGGCCGTGACGGCCGGTGTCGGTGCTCCCGGCCTCGAGGGTCCCGTTCGGGAACCGCTGCTACTGTCCCGCTGAACGACGTTCACCCGCCGCTCGGGTGGACCGCAGCGGGTGGACGGAGGACGCGCGTGGGGGAGGCGGTGGCCAGCGGGAACGTGCTGCTCGACGCGCGGGAGCTGACCGTGCGCTTCGGCGGTGTCCGGGCCGTCGACGCCCTGTCGCTGCAGGTGCCCGCGGCCGGCCTCGTCGGCCTGATCGGCCCCAACGGGGCCGGCAAGACGACCACCATCGACGCGCTGAGCGGGTTCGTGCCCCACGACGGGCGGGTCCTGCTGGACGGCGCCGATCTCACGCACCTGCCTGCGCATGCCCGGGCGTCGGCAGGCTTCGCCCGGACGTTCCAGTCCCTCGAGCTCTTCGACGACCTGACGGTGCTGGAGAACTGCCTCGTGGCGGCGGAGCAGCCGGGCTTCCTGGCCACGGCGGCCGACGCCGTGCGTCCCGGTCGACGGGTCGACGTGGACGCCGTGTGGTGGGCGCTGGGCGTCGTCGGGCTGGAGGCCGAGGCGGGCCGGTACCCGCTCGAGCTGCCGCTGGGTCTGCGCAAGCTGGTGGCGGTGGCGCGCGCGCTGGCGGGCCAGCCCAAGCTGGTGCTGCTCGACGAGCCCGCGGCCGGCCTCGACTCGGGCGAGAGCCTCGTGCTGGGCCAGCGACTCCGCGACGTGGTCGGCCACGGCATCGGCGTGCTGCTCGTCGACCACGACATGGGTCTGGTGCTCGGCACCTGCGACCGGGTGTACGTGCTGGACTTCGGTCGGGTCATCGCCTCTGGTACACCCCTCGAGATCCGCAACGACCCGTCGGTGATCGACGCCTACCTGGGCCAGACCCATGGCCCGGGGCCGACCCGTCCGGTCGGGCGGTCCCCGGGGCCGGTCGCGGTGCCCGGCGACGGCGCCGGAGGGCGCACACCGTGAGCGACCTGCTGACGGTGCAGGGGCTGTGTGCGGGCTACGACGGCATCGCGGTCGTGCACGACCTCGACCTGCACGTCGGTGCGGGGGAGGTGGTGGCCCTGCTCGGGCCCAACGGTGCCGGCAAGACCACGACGCTGAGCACCGTGTCGGGCCTGCTCCCCGTCATCCGGGGCGAGCTCGACGTGCTGGGCGCCGGGCCGCCGTCCACCCGTCGGCCACAGCGGACGGCCCGTCGCGGGGTGGCCCACGTCCCGGAGGACCGGGCCATCTTCCACGAGCTGACGGTGCGGGAGAACCTCCGCCTCGGGGGTCTGCAGCATGGCCGCGACCTGGACGACGTCCTCGACTACTTCCCGGCCCTGGAGCCGCTCCTCGATCGTCGGGCCGGCCTGCTGTCGGGCGGTGAGCAGCAGATGCTCGCCGTCGGCCGTGCCCTCGCCAGCCGCCCGAGGCTGCTCATGATCGACGAGATGAGCCTCGGGCTGGCGCCCATCGTCGTGGAGCGGCTCCTGCCGGTCGTGCGCCGCATCGCGGACGAGGCCGACGTGGGCGTGCTGCTCGTGGAGCAGCACGTGCACCTGGCTCTCGAGGTGGCCGACCGGGTCTACGTGCTGAACCGCGGTCAGGTGGTGGTGTCGGGGCCGGCCGCGCAGGTCCGCGACGACGCCCAGGTGCTCGAGTCCAGCTACCTCGGCTCCACCGTCCTCTGAGAGGAGCGGGAGGCGTCGGCGGGTCCGAGGTCAGCCGTGGAGGACGACGAGGCGCTCCTCGGTCATCTCCCGGGCGGCGTACTGCGGACCCTCGCGGGTGTTGCCCGAGTCGCGTCGTCCGCCGTAGGGCATCTGGTCGGCTCGCCAGGCCGGGACCTCGTTCACCATGACCCCACCGAAGTCCAGTGTGCGGGCGGCGCGCAGCGCGGTGTGGAGGTCGTCGGTGAAGATGCCGGCCTGCAGGCCGTAGCGGGTGTCGTTGGCCAGCCGGAAGGCCTCGTCCATGTCGTCGACGGCCTGCACGCCCACGACCGGACCGAACACCTCGGTGCTGCACACCTTCATCTCCTGGCGGACCCCCGACAGCAGCGTCGGGCGCAGCACGCCGTCGTGACCGACCGTGCCGCCGGCGTGCAACGTGGCCCCGTCGGCGACGGCCTCCTCGACCCAGGACGCAACCCGCTGCGTCTCGCCGGGGTCGATGAGCGAGCTGACGTCGGTCGCCTCGTCCGCGGGGTCACCCACCACGAGCGCCTCCACCCGGGCGGTGAGCGCGTCGAGGAGGTCGGCCTGCACCGACCGGTGGACGAGCACCCGCTGCACCGAGATGCACGTCTGCCCGGCGAATGCGTAGCCGGCTACCCCGATCTTCGACGCCGCGACCTCGACGTCGGCGTCGGCGGCGATGATCACCGGGGAGTTGTTGCCCAGCTCCAGGCTGACCTTCTTGCGGGGAGCGCGGGCCCGGATCCCCCAGCCCACCTCGGGTGAGCCGGTGAAGGTGATCATGGCCACGTCGGGGTGCTCGACGAGTCGGTTGGCGATGCGTCCGCTCGCCGTCACGACCTGGAGCCAGCCCGGCGGGAGCCCGCACTCGTCGAGCAGCACGCCGGCCAGCCGCAGCGCCGTGAGCGGCGTGGACGACGCCGGCTTCAGCACGAGGGGGCAACCGGCGGCGATGGCCGGAGCGACCTTGTGGGCGACCAGGTTCAGGGGGAAGTTGAAGGGCGAGATGGCGCCGACGACGCCGATCGGGACCCGCAGGACGAACCCCAGCTTGTCGACACCGGCGCTGCTGGCCTCGAGGGGGATCGTCTCGCCGGTGAGCGTGCGGGCCGTGGCGGCGGCGAAGCGGAACGTGTCGACCGCCCGTGACGCCTCGATCCGTGCCGTCCTGATGGGCTTGGCGGCCTCCTCGCTGATCGATCGGGCGAAGTCCTCCACCCGCCGGTCCAGCACGGCGGCGGCCCGGTCGAGGATCTCGGCCCGCTGCCAGGCGGGGAGTGCCCCGGCGCGGTGGCGGGCGAGCGCCTCGGCGACCGCCTCGTCGAAGTGGGCCTCGGTGCCCGCGGGCACCCGAGCGAGCTCGCGGCCGTCATAGGGCGAGGTCACCACGATGCTGTCGTCGGTGGTGACCTGCGCGGCGCCGATGCGCATCGGTTCCTGTTCGCTCATGCTCGGACCTCCCTGGTGCGTTCGATCGATGTGGTCGCTGCGGGCCGGACTCAGCGATGGACCGGGAACCCGAGGTTGGGACCCCGTGTCTCGGGGTCGGCCCAGCGGGAGGTCACGACCTTGCCCCTCGTGTAGAAGTGCACGCCCTCGGGGCCGTGCATGTGCGTGTCACCGAACAACGAGTCGTTCCACCCACCGAAGGAGTAGTACGCCATCGGTACCGGGATGGGGACGTTCACGCCCACCATGCCCGCCTCGATCTCGAACTGGAAGCGCCGGGCCGCCCCGCCGTCGCGGGTGAACAGGGCCACGCCGTTGCCGTAGCGGTTGGCGTTCACCAGCTCGACGGCCTCGGCGTAGCTGGCGGCGCGGACCACGCACAGCACCGGACCGAAGATCTCCTCGTCGTAGATGCGCATGTCCGCCGTGACGTGGTCGAACAGGCAGGGCCCGAGCCAGAACCCGTCCGGACGGCCCGGGACCTGCAGGTCCCGGCCGTCGACCACGAGGTGCGCGCCGTCGGCGACGCCGGCGTCCACCAGGCCACGCACCCGGTCCCGGTGGGTGGCGGTGACGAGCGGCCCCATGTCGGTGTCGGGCTCGCGTCCGTCGCGCACCACCAGGCGTTCGACCCGGTCGCGGACGCGCTGCACCAGGTCGTCGCCCACGGGGTCGACGGCCACGACGACCGAGATGGCCATGCAGCGCTCACCGGCCGATCCGTAGCCGGCGCTCACGGCGGCGTCGGCGGCCTGGTCGAGGTCGGCGTCGGGGAGCACGACCATGTGGTTCTTGGCACCGCCCAGGGCCTGGACCCGCTTGCCGGTGCGCGCCGCGGTCTCGTAGACGTGGCGGGCGATCGGCGTCGAGCCCACGAAGCTGACGGCTTCGACGCCGGGGTGCTCCAGCAGCGCGTCCACGGCCTCGGCGTCGCCCTGGACCACGGAGAACACGCCGTCGGGCAGGCCGGCCTCGGACCACAGCTCGGCCAGCAGCAACGACGCGCCGGGGTCGCGCTCGGAGGGCTTGAGCACGAAGGCGTTCCCGCAGGCGATGGCCACCGGGAACATCCACAGGGGCACCATGGCCGGGAAGTTGAAGGGGGTGATGCCGGCCACCACCCCCAGCGGTTGGCGGATGGAGTAGACGTCGACGTCGCTGGACACGCCCTCGCTGTAGGCGCCCTTGAGCGCGTGGGGGATGCCGCAGGCGAACTCGACCACCTCGAGGCCGCGTGTCACCTCGCCGAGGGCGTCGGCGAGCACCTTGCCGTGCTGGCTGGTGATCACCTCGGCGAGGTCCCGGCGGCGGCGGTGCAGCAGCTCGCGGAATGCGAACAGCACCTGGGTGCGCCGGGTGAGCGAGGCCTGACGCCACTCGCCCGCGGCCGCCCCGGCCGACGACACGACGAGATCGACGTCGGCGGTCGAGGCGAGGCACACCTCCGCCGACGTCTCCCCGGTCGCGGGGTCGAACACCGGTGCGCGGCGGGTCGAGGTCCCCTGCCACCGCTTGCCGTCGAGCCAGTGCTCGATGAGGGCGGTCACCGGCCGGCCTCGCCGTCGAGAGCGGCGAGCGTGTCGCACAGGATCTGCAGCCCCTCTGCCGTCTCCTCGTCGGTCACCGACAGCGGGGGTGCGATGCGCAGGCAGTTGCCGAACAGCCCGCCCTTGCCGACCAGCAGGCCCGAGGTCCGCGCCGCTTCGAGCGCCCGGCTGGCGGCCGCCGCGTCGGGCGTACGACCGTCGGGGCCCACCAGCTCGACACCGATCATGAGGCCCTTGCCGCGGACGTCGCCGACGATGTCGAGCTTGTCCACCAGTGGGCGCAGGCCGTCGAGCAGCGTCGTGCCCTGGCGCAGGGCGTTGGCCTGCAGGTCGTGGTCGAGCAGGTAGCGCAGGTTGGCCAGCGCGCCGGCGCACACGAGCGGGTTGCCCCCGAAGGTGGAGATCGAGTTCGCGGTCAGTCCGTCCATGAGGTCGGGCCGGGCGATGACCCCCGCCATCGCCAGGCCGTTGCCGAGGCCCTTGGCGAAGGTGATCACGTCGGGGGTGACGCCGTGGGCCTGGAACCCCCAGAAGTGCTCCCCGGTGCGGCCCCA
>JALOLF010000098.1 GCA_025456085.1 Acidimicrobiales bacterium | reverse complement strand
CGGCGGCATGCTGAAGCACGTCGACTTCCTGGCCAGCAACGTGCCGGGCATCCCCGTCCCCCTGTACCTGGGGGGCGCCTGCGTCGAGCGCTTCTACCCGTTCGGCCCCACCATCGGCGCGGCCCTCAACGTCACCCTGTTGTCCTACTGCGGCACGTGCTTCGTGGGGGTCAACTGCGACTCCGGGGCCGTCCCGGACCCCGACCAGCTCATGGACGACCTGCGTGTCGGGTTCGACGACGTGCTCGCCGTCGGAGGCACGGAGGCCCGCTCCGTGCTGCCCGCGCGGGCAGGGTGAGTCCCAACGGGTCCGCGGCCCACTAGCATCATGGGTGCGACGGGCCAGGTGGGCCCGTCCACACGGAAAAGAGATAGACGTGCAAGGAACGGTGAAGTTCTTCAACAACGAGAAGGGCTACGGCTTCATCTCGCGAGAAGGCGGCAGTGATGTGTTCGTCCACTACTCCAACATCCAGGGTTCGGGCTACCGCTCGCTGGAAGAGGGGCAGATGGTCGAGTTCGACGTGGCACCCGGCCGCAAGGGTGAGGAAGCCCAGAACGTCCGAGTGATCTGAGGTCTGTCGGGGGAACGGCCAGGAGCCGCCGGTCGTCCAGACCGGCGGCTCCAGCCGTTTTCGGCCTCACACGACGCGGCGGATCGTGTCGCCGACCCGGACCGTGCCCGTCTCCACGACCCGGGCGTTGATGCCCCGCAGCCGTAGTTCGTTGCCGGCGTCGGAGTTCACGAAGCGCCGGGCATCGGCGCCGTACCGGGCGGCGAACTTGGCGCAGCCGGTGTGGGGCGCGGCCGTCACCTCGACCACCGCCGACCCGATGCGCAGACGGGTGCCGGTCGGCAGGTTCGCGTCGCTGAGGTCGAGATCCACGTAGAGCTGATCGCCCGCCAACGCCCAACGGCTGCGCTCGCCGGCCAGCAGGTGGACGGCGCGGCTGTTCATGAGCGTGAGCTGGCGGTCGGGCTCGGCCCGCCCGTCCGGGGTCTTGCGGCTGCCGCGCTCGGCCCACGTGTCGCCCACCAGGCCGTGGACGACGTCGAGCCGGCCCTCCTCCACCACCTCGCGCTGGTCGACCGCAGGGCGCAGGGCGATGAGCTCGAGGCGACCCTCGTCGCGGGGCGAGCGGCGGATCTCCGGCAGTCCGGCCTGGAGCTCGTCATAGCTCAGGTGGTGCACGTCGGGTCACACCGGCGCTTCGGCACGGCGGGGCGGCGACGCCCAGGCCGGCTGCTGGTCGTGGAGGTCGGCCACCAGATCGTCGCGCAGCGCACGACGGGCGGGGTCGTGGAACAGGTTCACCCGCTGCAGCGGGTCCTCGGCGTGGTCGTACAGCTCGCCCTCGGTCCCGTCGTGCACGGTGCCCGGGTCGTAGACGGTGCAGGTGTGGCCGTCGCGGTGGATGGTGCGCAGGTGCACCTCCACGCCGGTGGGGTGGAAGCTGTCCCACTCGGTCAACACCCGTTGCCGATCCTGGTCCCGGGCCTCGGCGGGGGAGGCGGGCAGGGGCATGCCCTCCATCCAGTCGGGCACGGCGACGCCGGCGATGGTGCAGAAGGTGGGCGCCAGGTCGACGAGGCCCACCGGCGCCGACACCACGGTCGGGGCGGGCCGGGCCGCAGCCGAACGTGCCGGCCGCCAGATGAGCGGCAGGCGCATCAGCGCGTCGACGTGGTACGGGCCCTTGAACAGGAACCCGAAGTCGCCCTGGAACTCGCCGTGGTCGGTGGTGTACACGACGTCGACGTCGTCGCCCCAGCCCCGATCGTCGATGCAGCGCAGGATGCGTCCGAGCGCCTCGTCGACGAGCTCGTTCTCCACGTGCACCAGGGCGTTGACCTCGCGCACCTGCTCCGCCGTGAGCGTGGCGGGCACCCAACGGGCCGGTGCCTCGTAGTTCGACACGAGGGTGCCCTCCCACCAGCGCCGCCAGTGGGCGGGCTTGTCGTCGACGATGGCCTCGGCCTGCTCGCGGCTGGTGGGGAACCCCGCCGGCAGGTCGAGGTCGCGCCAGTCGACCCGGTGGCGTTCGGAGGCGGGCGGGTCCCAGGGGTGGTGGGGGTCGGGGAAGCTCACCCAGCAGAACCAGTCCTCGTCGGCCGGCAGCGACTCCAGCCAGGCGACGGCCCGCTCGGCCACCCAGTCGGTGTGGTAGAGCTCGCGGGGGATGGGGTTGAGCTTCACCTGGGGGGCGCCGTTGTCGCCGCCGCCGGCCTCGTTCACCTCGAGGCTGGCCGCGTCGAGCACCGGGTAGTAGTCGCCGATGTGGGCCGCGTGCTCCCGCAGGAGCCACTGCGCGTAGTGGGTGAACCCGACGCCGCCGTGGGTGGCGAGCTCCATGTGGTCGAAGCCGCGGTGGCTGCCGTCGCCGAAGACGCCGTCGCGGCCCATGCGGTTCTCCTCGAAGCGCAGGAACGGGTCGAGGAACGGCTCGAAGTGGGACTTGCCGATGAGCGCCGTTCGGTAGCCGGCGTCGCGCAGCACCTGTGCCACCGACGGGGCGTCGAGCGGCAGCGGCACGCCGTTCATCCACACGCCGTGGGTGCGCACGTGCTGGCCGGTGACCATGGTGGCCCGCGACGGCATGCACACCACGTTCTGGGGGTGTGCGCGCTCGAAGCGCACGCCCTCGGCGGCCAGCGCGTCCACCACGGGGGTGCGTGCCACCGCGCCGCCGTTGCAGCCGAGCCCGTCGTAGCGCTGCTGGTCGGTGGTGACGAACAGGATCTTGCGGCCCATCAGCCGGCCTCCGTCGCTCGGTCGGACTCGAGAAGCGTCTTCAGGTGGGCCAGCGCCTCGCCCACGGCGCCGTCGAGCACGAAGGCCAGCGCGTGGGGGACCACGTCGGTCGAGTACACGACGAGGCAGCGCCGGTCGCCGTCGGCGATGACGTCGATGGTGCCGAGGTGGGACTCGACGGGCAGGGGGCCGGTGAGGCGGTACTGGAAGCGGCGCAGGTCGTCGCGCTGCGTCACGATCTTCTCGAGCAGCGGGACCCCGCTCTCGAGCACGATCGTGCGGTCGTCGCCGTCGACGACGACGGAGGTCATGTGCGGGAACCAGGTCGTCACCGCGGCCGGGTCGCCCACCAGCGCCCAGGCGGCCTCGGCCGGTCGATCGATGAACACCTCGCGGCGAATGGTGGCCACGCGCCCCCTCCTCGGACTTTCGTCAGGGAGAGTGACACATTCCTGCTGGAGTGTCCACCACCCCGCCGGTCAGGTGGCCGCGAGGTCCTCGGGAGTCGTCTCGCCCGCGCCGCCCTCGGGCGGCGGGCCGCCCCGCTCCGGCAGCGGGATGCTGCCACCCCTGGTCGCGACCCACCACACGCCCAGCTCGTAGGCGCCGACCAGCAGGAGCAGGAAGAAGAACCCCCACCAGGAGAGGTCGAGCCATAGCAGCAGGACGATGCCCACACCCGCGCCGGCGAGCTGCAGCGCGGTCAGATTGGCCCGGGCCCAGTCGACCGTGGTGTCCTCCTTGGCCCGTTCGCCCAGCGTGCCGGCGGCGCGCACGCCGGTGGCGGCGAGCTGCCGTGCCTCCCGGCGCAGCCGCACCGCCCACGGGTACGGGCCGGTCACGGCCGCCACGGCGACGACGGCGACCAGGAGCCACAGCAGGTAGGTGGTCGCCTGGAACAGGGGGTCGAGGAAGGAGGACAGGACCGCCTCGACGGCCCCGCGGTTCACGTCGACGCGCACCAGCTCCAGCACGTCCTCCTCGATGCGCCACCCCAGGCGGCGCAGCAGCACGACGCCGATGACCATGCCGACCATCATCTGCAGCAGGGTGCGTCGACGCCGATGCGACAGCCACAGGGTGAAGGGGATGAGCAGCAGGGTGAGCACCACGACCAGGAAGACACCCCAGTTGAACCAGCGCACGGCGTCCTGGGCGGCGGCCAGCGCACCGCCCTGACCCTCGATGGTGAGGATGCCGAACTGCTCGGGGAGGTCGACGCCGAGCGTCTCCTCGAGCCTGTCCCGGGCCTCCTCGGGCAGCAGCGGGTTGCCCTCCTCGAGGGTGACCTGGGGGATGTCGACGGTGCGGCCGAAGATCTCGGGGGACTGCTGGCTGATCTGCGCCAGCGCCTCGTTGATGATGGGCAGGAAGTTGAGCTCGATGTCGTCGCCGCTGGCCGAGACCACCTCGCTGTCACCCTCGACGATCTTCACCGCCAGCTCGTGACCCTCGGTGGTGGCCGTCGCCCACAGCTCGGCGAAGCGGTCCGAGGCCACGAAGCTGCTCACCTGGTCCGAGATGAAGCCCTCCACGGCGTTGGTGAGGGGCACCGCCAGGATCTGGCCCTTCTCGGGCAGCACCTCCTGGAAGAGCGACTTCGGATCGATCAGCGTCATGATCTGGTCCGTGAGGTAGGTCCCAGACGCCCACCACGGACGCCACGAGCCCCAGACAGGTCACGATGACCAGGACCATGACGGCGAAGCCGCGTAGCTTGCCCTGTCGACGTTCCTCGAGCTTCTCGACCTTGCTGGCCAGCGCATCACGCTCGGCCCGGAGCTCCTCGATCTCGGCGGTCGGGTCTTCGGTCTCGGCGGTGGGCTCGTCCATGTCACCTGCTCCTGCGCGTTCGGGGTCCGTGGCGGAAAAGGGCAACGCCCGACCCCAGCTCGGGGGTCGGGCGCCGGCTCCGGATCGGTTCGGCTCAGCCGACGACCTTGGCCTTCATCTTCTGGTAGTCGTCCTCGCTGATGGCACCGGAGGCCTTCAGATCGGCCAGCTTGGCCAGCTCGTCGGCCGCGCTCGGCCCGGAGCCTGCGGTCTGGCGGACGTAGTCGTCGAACTGCTGCTGCACGGCGGCCTGCTGCTTCATCGAGCGCTCGGCCATGCCCTTGCCCCGCACCAGGAGGTAGACCAACGGCCCGAGGATCGGGAAGAAGACCAGGAAGATCGTCCACAGCACCTTGCTGACACCCGATTCCTGGTGGTCGCGGAACAGGTCGCTGATGCAGCTGATGAAGACCCAGATCCACATGAAGAAGAAGAAGAACGTGAGCGTCCAGAGCACGACGTCTCCGAACGTGGTTTCGGCGAACAACATCGAAAAGCCTCCTCAGGCGCGGTCCGGTTGACCGATCGTGAAACTACAACCAGGCGGTCGGGAAATGCGTCATCCCCTTCGGGTGGTTCAGGTCCGCGCCGCCGCCGGGGCGTCGCAGGTGGCGATCACGTCACGGCCCGTGCCGAGCACGTCGGCGACGATCACCTGGCCGAGTCGCACCGGCGCGGACACCCGCACGCCGCGCAGCGCCCGGCAGACCTCGGTCACGAGGGCCTTGGGCACCTCGCCGGTGGTGCGCACCGGCAGGCGCGGCCAGCGGGCGCCGTCGATCGCCACGGTCGTGGTGACCAGACGGCGTGGGTCGGTGTGCTCCTGCACGGCGTAGGTCTTCCCCTTGCGACACGAGAACCCCCGCACCTCGACGACGTCGCCCGCGGGGTCCGCGTCGACCTCGAGGCGACACCCCAGGGGGCAGCCGATGCACAGGTAGGAGAAGGTCTCGGTGTCGCTCACCGGGCCAGGACCTCCACCTGGAGGGCGTCGCCGTGGAAGTCGGCCAGCACCGCGGGCCGCAGGCGCAGGTTCACCATCTCCGGGGGCACGACGTAGCGCAGCTTGCGTTCGTGGACCACCACGCCGTCGGGGGTGGACAGCCGCAGGACGCAGCGCTCGAGCGGGTTGCGGACCCGCAGGTACACCGTGTGCTCGCGCTCGGTGGAGATGGTGTGGGGCACGCAATAGGCGACGTTGGTGGCCGGCTGGAGGCGCACGTTGTCGGCCCGGGGGTGCCGTCCGGCGGCGAAGAGCCCGGCGTGGTGCCCGGCCAGGGTGGCCTCGGCGCTCACGAAGTCCACCAGGTCGTGGATGTGGACCACGTTGCCGCAGGCGAAGACCCCGTCGCGGGAGGTCTCCATGGCGCTGGTCACCACCGGGCCCTGCGTGACGGGGTCGAGGCGCAGGCGCAGCTGGCGCGACAGCTCGTTCTCGGGGATGAGCCCCACCGACACCAGCAGCGTGTCGCACGCCACGTCCCAGGCCCGATCGGGGAGGGGCCGGCGGTGGTCGTCGACCGGGGCCACCGTCACCCGTTCGACGCGGTCGCGACCGTCGATGCCGATGACCGTGGTCGACAGGTGCAGGGGGATGTCGAAGTCGTGCAGGCACTGCACGACGTTGCGGGTCAGGCCATTGGCGTGGGGGAGCAGCTCGAACACGCCGGCGACCTCGACGCCTTCGAGGGTGAGGCGCCGGGCCATGATGAGCCCGATGTCGCCGGAGCCGAGGATGGCCACGCGCCGACCGGGCAGCACGCCGTGCAGGTTGACGAGACGCTGGGCCAGGCCGGCGGTGAACACGCCCGCCGGCCGCTCGCCGGGGATGCGGATGGCGCTGCGGGTGCGCTCCCGAGCGCCCATGGCCAGCACCGCGGCGCGGGTGTCCAGGGTGGCCACGCCGTGCTCGCCGGAGAGCAGCTTCACGGCGCGGTCGGCGCCGACGTCGAGCAGGTAGGCGTCGGTGAGCACGTCGACGCCGCCGTCGAGGGCCGCCTCGAGCACCCGTTGGGCGTACTCCGGCCCGGTGAGCTCCTCGCCGAAGTGGTGCAGCCCGAACCCGGCGTGGATGCACTGCAGCAGGATGCCCCCCGCCTCGGTCTCGCGGTCCACGACGAGCACCCGCTCGGCCCCGGCCTCGCGTGCGGCCAGTGCCGCGCCCAGCCCGGCGGGCCCACCACCGGCCACGACCACGTCGTAGTGGTCGTGCAGCACGTGGGGGCGGGCGTCGATCACGGCGCTCCTCCCGTGTCGGGTCCGGGGCCCTGCACCTCGTCGCGTTCGAGCACCAGCCACGACCCGCCGCCCCGTTTGGTCACGGCGCTGAGGGGCGCCCCCTGGTCGTGGGCCAGCAGCTCCATGCAGCGGCTGGTGCAGAACCCGCCCTGGCAGCGGCCCATGCCCGTGCGGGTGCGGAACTTGAGGCCGTCCAGGGTGCGGGCGCCGCGGTCGATGGCGTCGAGCACCTCGCCCTCGGTGACGAACTCGCATCGGCACACGATGCGCCGGTACCGGGGGTCCCGTTCGGCGAGGGCGCGCTGGTCCTCGGTCGGCAGCGATGCGAAGTGCACCGGGCGGGGCAGCGGTGGGGCCGGGCCGGCTGCGGGCGCGAGCTCGAGACCCTGGGCGCGCAGCAGGTCCACGACCAGCTCGGCGATGGCCGGTGCGGCGGTGAGGCCGGGTGACTGGATGCCGGCGACGTTCACGAAGCCCGGGGCAGCCGTGGGGCCGATGAGGAAGTCCTCGCTGTCGAGCACCGCCCGCACGCCGGCGAACTGGGCGATGACGTCGCGATCGGAGATGCCGGGCACCAGGCGTCGAGCGGCGGCGAGCACCCGGTCGGCGCCGTCGGCCGACGTGGTGACGTCGTCGGGGTCGTCGACCAGGTCCGCGGTCGGTCCGATCATGATCGTCCCGTCGTAGGTGGGGATGACCAGCGTGCCCTTGGTCGTGGGTGTGGGGCACGGGTAGATGACGCGGTGCACCAGGCCCGCCAGGCGCTTGTCGAGGAGGTACTCTTCGCCCTTGCGCGGCCGGATGGTGAAGTCGCCCACGCCGGCCATGGTCGCCACGGCGTCGGCGAACACCCCCGCCGCGTTGAGCACGTACCGGGCGTGCACCGGGCCCGCGGGCGTGCGGATGACCCACGTGTCGCCGTTCCGTGCGAGGCCCAGCACCGGGCAGTCGGTGCGCAGCACGAGGCCCTGGTGCACCGCCTGCTCGGCCAGCCCGAAGCAGGCTTCGTAGGGGTTGATCACCGCGGTGGTCGGGCCGTGCACGGCGGCGACCACGTCGGTGGTCAGGTTCGGTTCGGCGGCCAGGACGCGGTCGCGGTCCCAGCGCTCCACACCGGGGACCCCCTTGGCCTCGGCCTGTTCGACGAGGTGGTCGAGGGTCGGCAGGTCCGCCTCGGAGAGGGCCACGGTCAGCTCGCCCACCCGGGCGAAGCCGAACCCGAGCTCGTCGCAGAGGTCGCCCCAGCGTTGGTTGCCGATCCACTCGAGCCGACCCTTGAGCGTGGTGGGGGAGGCGTGGTGGCCCCCGTGGATGATGCCGCTGTTGGCCTTGGAGGTGCCGAAGCCGACCTCGGTGGCCCGTTCGAGCAGGGTCACGTCGATGCGGTGACGTGTCAGCTCGTGGGCCAGGGCGCAGCCGACGACGCCCCCGCCGATGATCGCCACGTCGTGCCCGGCTGCCGTCATGGGTTCGACCCGCCTCCTCGCTCGCCATTGTCCCGTGGGGAGGCGGACCCCGCCAGGGGCGGATCGTCCCAGGGTGACAGGGACCTGCGCCCGTTGAAGGCGCCGCCGACGGGCGCGACCGTGGGGCAAGGCCGTTCTGGCTGGTCGCACCGGAGGTACCCATGCACGAGCACACCGAAGCGGTCGACGTCGTCGTCGTGGGGTTCGGCGCCGCTGGCGCGAGCGCCGCCATCGAGGCGGCAGACCGGGGTGCCCGCGTGGTGGTGCTCGACCGGTGGGGCGGCGGCGGCGCCACGGCTCGCAGCGGCGGCATCGTCTACCTCGGTGGGGGCACGCCCAACCAGGTCGCAGCGGGCTTCGACGACGACCCCGGGACCATGTACGAGTACCTGCACGAGGAGGAGGGTGACGCCGTCGACCCCGCGGTGCTGCGGCGCTTCTGCGAGCGCAGCGTCGCCGACCGGGCGTGGCTCGAGGAGCAGGGCGTGCGGTTCCCGCCGGGGTTCGAGCGGCACAAGGCCATCGTGCCGACCGACGACGAGGTGGGCCTCTACTACTCGGGCAACGAGCGCCACTACGCCGGGGGCGACCTGCCCGTGCCCCGGGGGCACCGGGTCGGTGGTCGCGGCATGACCGGCTGGGAGCTGTCCCACGCCCTCACCACGGCTGCCCGGTCCCGGGGGATCGAGGTGCGAACCGGGGCCCGGCCCGTACGACTCGCGGTCAGCGACGGTGTCGTCACCGGGGTGGAGGTGATCCAGTCGGGTGAGCGACCCGCCGTGCGCGCCGCGCACCGGGCGCTGTTCCAGGCCGCGACGCTGTCGGGCATGGCGGCGCGGCGGGTGCCGGGCTCGTTGACGCGGGCCATCGAGCAGCTCGAGGAGCGCAGCGGTCGCCGCTACACGCTGGTGGCACGGCGAGGCGTGGTGCTCGCCACGGGCGGGTTTTCCTACAACGCCGCCATGATGCGCACCTACGCGCCGTCCTACGCCGGTGCCATGCCGCTCGGCACCGCCGGTGACGACGGTGCCGGCATCCGACTCGGGCTGTCGGTCGGCGCCGCCACCAAGCTCATGGACCACTGTGGGGCATCGCGCTTCATCACCCCGCCGGTGGCGTTCGCGTCGGGCATCCTGGTCGACGAGCGGGGAGAGCGGGTCTGCGACGAGAGCATGTACGCAGCGTCGCTCAGCAAGGCCATCGCCAAGCGCGGCGGCCGGGCGTGGCTCATCGTGGACGGCGCCATCCGCGACCGGGTACGGGCCGAGATGCGGGCCCAGGCCCGGGTCCGGGACCGACCGTTGGGCGAGATCGTGCGGGGCAAGGCCAACCACGTCGCCTTCCCGCTCGTGTTCGGCACCATCAACCTGCACCTGAACCGGGAGCTCTCGAGCTCGCTGCGGGGCCTGGCCGTGCGCTGCGGCATCCCGCCCGACGAGCTGGTGCGCACCGTGCAGCACTACAACGACCGGGTCGAGGCGGGCGAGCCCGACGAGCTGGGCAAGCCCCCGGAGCTCGTGTCGGTGCTCGTGCAGCCCCCGTTCGCCGCCATCCCGTGCCATCTCGACAGCGTGGTCTTCCCGGCCCCGTGCATCACGCTGGGCGGACTGCTCGTCGACGGGCACACCCAGCAGGTGCTGCGGGCCGACGGCTCGGCCATCGGCGGGCTGTACGCCGCGGGTCGCACCGCCGCGGGAGTGGCCTCGCGCTCCTACGTCTCGGGCCTGTCGTTGGCCGACTGCGTGTTCTCGGGGCGCAACGCCGGCATGGCGCTCGGCGCCGCGCCAGCCACGGTCACGCTCGACGCAGGGCCCCCACGTCGAGCGGGAGTCGACCCACCGGACGGTCGGTGACCAGCACCGAGCTCATGGTCCGCTCGGCGTGTCGGCCCCGCCACACGAGCTGGGTCTGGGCCAGGGCCAACACCGTGGCCGGGTCGTCGAGCGTTGTGCGCCACGTGGGGTCGGCGGCCAGGTCGAAGGCCAGCCAGGAGGCGTCGCCGAACTGCACGTAGGCGGCGTCCCGGGTGCGGGTGACGGCCAGGTGGTGCCGTTCCAGGCGGCGGTCCCACGGCCACGCCGGCGCGCCGTGGGCCAGCGAGAGGTCGCGCCAGTCGTACTCCCAGTGCGCCGCGTCGCGCCACCACGGGGGGTCGGTGCCCGCCAGGAACGGGGTGAGCGGCAGGCCGTCGCACTGGGTCGGCACCTCGAGGTCCAGGGCGTCGCAGATCGTGGGCAGCACGTCGACGTTCTCGGTGAACGCGTCCACGGTCGAACCGTGCCCGGTCGGGTGGCGGGGGTCGCGCACGATGCCCACGATGTGGTAGCTCGCCTCGAAGTACCCGAGCTTCTCCAACAGCCCGTGGTCGCCGAGCTGTTCGCCGTGGTCGGCGGTGACGATCACGAGTGTCTCGTCCCACTGGCCGGTGCGGCGCAGCACCTCCCACACCCGCCCGAGCTGGGCGTCGACGTCGCCGATCATGCCGTAGTACTGGGCCCGGAGCCGGCGGAGCTCTCCCTCGTCCTGCGGTGCCGCGACGCCGGGGACGGCGAGAGCCAGCTCGTGCAGCTGATGGCGCTGCGGGGAGGGCGCCAGGGGCAGGTCCACGTCAGCCGGGTCGTAGGCCCGGGACCAGTGGCCGGCCGCGGCGTAGGGCGGGTGGGGGCGCAGGTAGCTGGCGTGGGCGAACCACGGGCCGTCCTGGCGCTCGATCCAGTCGATCAGGTGGTCGGTGAGGAACGCCGAGACGCCGTGCTGCGCCGGGCGCTCGGGTTCGCGGGCCAGCTCCCGGTGGCCGTTCGTACCCGGGTCGTGGCCCAGCTCGGCCAACCAGGCCAGCCACGGTCGCTGGTCGTCGGTCAGGTCCAGGGCCACGTCGAACCCGGGCAGCACCCCCTCGTAGGTGCGGAGGCGGGGATCGTCGGGCCCGGTGGCGCAGCGGGGGTCGATGGTCTGGTCGGTGTAGCCGAACAGCGTGGGTGTGTAGCCGGCTCGACGAGCCAGACGGGCCACGTTGTCGAACCGGTCGTCGAGCGGGGTGCCGTTGGCCACGACCCGGTGGTTCATGGCGTACAGGCCGGTGTAGAGGCTGGCCCGGCCCGGTGCGCAGGGCGCCGCCTGGCTGTAGTGGGCCGCCAGGCGCACGCCGTCGCGGGCGAGGTCGTCGAGGTGCGGCGTGCGCACGACCGGGTGCCCCGCGCACGACAGGCAGTCGCCGCGGAACTGGTCGAGGGTCACGAGCAGGACGTTCACCTCAGAGCGACACCACCGGTAGCGTGCGGGTCTGGGGGTCGTACTGCGCCAGCCACGCGGGCAGGAACACCGGGTCGGCGAACGACGACGGGTGGTGCCCGGGCAGCGCCGAGGCCGCCATGGTGGGGATCAGCGTGAAGGCCAGGCTGACCGCCCACCGGGTCAGGCGGAACCAGGCCACCGGCGACAGCAGTCGGCGGTCGCCGGCCAGCATGAGCAGCGTCGCCCAGGTGGTGAACCACACCAGGATCACGAACGACAGGGTCATGGCCAGGGCGTAGCGCCACCGCTTGCCGTCGAGGGCCTCCCACACGTCGAACGCCGCGCTCTTGTGCTCGACCTCTTCGGCCAGGTGCCACAGGAACAGGGTGGCGACCACGCTGTCGGCACCGGCGAACAGCGGACCGAGCTGGCGCTCGCTCCACCGGGCGATGCCGTAGGCGATGGTCTCCGAGCCCGCGGCGAAGGCCAGGTTGAAGCGCTGGCTGCGGGTGTCGCGCAGCCAGCCGTAGGTGCGGGCCATCCACCGCTCGGGCCCCACGATCCGGGGGTACCGCCGCTCCACCAGGTCGTTGAAGCGTCGGTGCTGGCGCTGGTGCTGCATCTCCTGACCGAGGTAGAAGCGGGTGCGCTCGCGCAGGTCGGGGTCGAGCCCGTCGAGCGCACCCCGCACCGCCGTCACGAAGTAGGGCTCGGCATAGGGCATCAGCAGCGAGATGCTGTTGGCCGCGTGGGCGAACTCGGGGAACCGCGGGTTCCACGCCGGATCGAGGTCGTCGGGGTACTCGAAGGCCACCCGTCGTACGGGTAGGGGAGCGGCCGTCACGGCGCAGACGCTACCCCGCCGCGGTCGCCCGGTCGCCCAGCACGTCGCGGGCCAGCTCCCCGACCGCCCACCGCAGGGCCTCGCCGAGCGCCTCGACGTCGGGCACCACGTCGGGGTCGACGGTGATCCCCACGCCCAGCGTGTCCACGTAGGACAGCACGCCGATCATGAGGGCCATGTTGCCGGTGCAGGTGATGAAGGGCACCAGCTCCAGCATGCGCGACCCGAGCAGGTACAGCGGGTCGCGGGAGCCGGGCAGGTCCGACACCGCGAGGTTGATGAAGGGCTGGTTGCGCAGCAGGACCGGTGCCAGGCGACCGAGCAGCCACCCCGGGGTGAAGACCGCCAGCGAGTACAGCACCGGCGCGATCTCGGTCTGCGAGGAGGCCTTGCGACGCACCATCTCCTCGTGGATCTCTGCCAGGCACTCGGCAGGCGGGACCTCGGGGCCGGGCAGGTCGGCCACCATCTGGGCGAAGCGGTTCTCGATCTCGCCGCCGGGCTGGGTGCCGTGCGTCGAGACCGGGACCAGCACCCGGGGCCGTGTTCCCGGCGGATGGTCGCCCTTGTCGGCGAGGTACCGGTGCAGCGCCAGGGTCGCCAGGGCGAGCCCGACGTCGTTGAAGGTGACGCCGGTGTCCCGCTTCACGGCCAGCACCTCCTCGAGGGGCAGCTGCAGCTGCAGGAAGCCGCGTCGGGCGCCGACCGGGCCGTTGACCGCGAGCCGTGGCGCCGGTGCAGCCGTGCCGAGGGCGGCGTCGCCCAGCGCGGCCAGCTGGGAGGCGAGCTCGCGGGGCCGGGCCACCGCCCGGGCGATGCCGAAGGCGCCGTCGACGAGGGTGCGGGCCTGGTCGGCGACGGCGTCGGTGATCATGCGGGTGCCGGAGGGAGCCGGCTCGGGGTGCCACGGCGGCGCCTCGACGGGCGGGGCGTCGGGCTCGAAGTCCAGGATGGCCAGGGCGAAGCCGAGCAGCGCCAGCCCGTCGGCCATGACGTGGCTCACCTTCGGGATGACGGCGACGCGGTCGCCCTCGAGTCCGTCGACGATCCACATCTCCCACAGCGGGCGGCGCGGATCGAGGGGCGTGGCCAGCAGCTGGGCGACGAAGTCGTCGAGCTCGGCCTGTCCACCGGGCGTGGGCAGCGCCGCAGCATGGGCGTGGGCCTCGATGTCGAAGTCGGTGTCGTCGACCCACAGGGGGCGTCCCTGCCCGCCGGGCACCTCGGCGAGGCGTTGGCGGAATCGGGGCACCCGGTGCAGCCGGCTCTCGAGGTGCCGGCGCAGGTCGTCGATGCGCAGCGAGCCGTCGGGGCCGGCGAGCGGACCCCGCTCGTAGATGCAGACCGCGCCGATCAGCAGCGGGGCTCGCGGGTCCTGGGCGCACCAGAGGGTGGCGTCCTGGGCGGAGAGGCGTTCGGCGGGCATGCGTTGCTCCTCGTGGTGCGCTGGGGGATCCCCTGCCGGTCATCCTCCCGCTACGGGCGTGCTCGGCTCCACGGCCGAAAGTCCCTCCGTCGTGCCCGCCGCCCGCCGTGCCATGGCGAGGCCCCAGGCGCCGGCCGCCAGGCAGGCGGCGGCGCCGAGGGCGATGGCTGCCCGTGCGCCGTGCTCCTCGGCCACCCAGCCCACGACGGGACCACCGACGGGGGTGCTGCCCAGGAACACGATGGCCTGCAGCGCGAGGACCCGGCCCCGCATGCTCGGGTCCGCCCGCAGCTGCACGATGGCCGTCGACGCCGTCAGGAACGACACGCTGGCGAAGCCGACCAGCAGACCCACGGGGAACGCCACCGCCAGGGACGGGACGACGGCCATCGCCGCCAGGGCCCCGCCGAAGGCCACCACGGTGAGGGCGACGCGGCGCACGTCCATGGAGGAGCGACGCGCCGCCGACAGCGCGCCGGCCAACGAACCGATGCTGAGCACCGAGAACAGCAGGGTGAACGACGAGTCCGTCCCGTCCAGGTCGCGGGTCACGAACAGCGGGAAGACGACCTGGAAGTTGAAGGCGAACGTCCCCACCACGGTCATCATCACCAGCGGCACCCACAGCTCGTGCACGCGGGCCACGTAGCGCAGGCCCTCGCGGACCTGTGCGCGGCCCCGGGGCGCAGCCGGGGCGGGGTGCAGGTCGGCCGGTCGCATCGCCCACAGCGCGGCCAGCACCGCGACGTAGGAGATCCCGTCCAACGCGAAGCACCAGGCGAAGCCGACCGTCTGCACGCCCAGACCGGCGAGGGCCGGACCGATCACCCGCGACGCCGTCATGAGCGCGCTGTTGAGCCCGACGGCGTTGGTGATCTCGTGCTCGGGCACCAGTTCGGTGACGAACGAGCGCCGGGTGGGGTTGTCGAAGGCCATGGTCACCCCGCCCGCCGCGGCGACCACGAACACCGCTCCCACCGGGGGAGCGTCGAGCGAGGCCAGCGCGGCGAGGGCGAAGGACTGCGCCATGGCGAGGGACTGCACGATCAGCAGCAGCTTGCGCTTGTCGGACCGGTCGGCGACCAGCCCCGCCCAGGCGCCGAGAACCAGCACCGGACCGAACTGGGCCGCGGCGAGCAGGCCCAGGGCGACGCCGCTGTCGGTGAGGCGCAGCACGAGCAGGGTCTGCAGGACCAGCGTCATCCAGTTGCCGATCTGGGACACGAACTGCCCGCCGAAGAAGAGGCGGAAGTTGCGGAACCGCAGCGACCGGATCGTGTCTCTGCTGGCGGCGCGCACCCGCTCGGCGACGCCCATGGAGCGGGTCGGTCAGCCGGCTTCGGGTACGAGCACGCAGCGCGTGCCCTTGTAGATGGTGGCCATGCACTTGTTGCAGTGCACGCAGAGGGGTTGCGTGTCGGGGTCCTCGATGAGCCGGTTCACCAGGTCGGGTTCGCGCAGCAGGGCCCGACCCATGGCGACGAACTCGAAGCCCTCGTCCATGGCCTGCTGGATGGTGTCGCGACCCTCGATGCCGCCGAGCAGCACCAGGGGCATGGACAGCGCGGCGCGGAACTGCCGGGCGTAGGGCAGGAAGTACGCCGGCTCGAACGGGTACTCCCGCAGGAACCTCGATGCCACCAGCTTGAAGCCGGGACGCAGGTACTTGGGGAAGGCGCGGGCCATCTCGCGGATGGGGGCCTCGCCCCGGAACAGGTACATGGGGTTCTGCAGCGAGCTGCCGCCCGTGAGCTCGAGGGCGTCGAGAGCGCCGTCGGCCTCGAGTAGGCGCGCCACCTCGATGCTCTCGTCGAGCCAGAGGCCGCCGGGGACGCCGTCGGTCATGTTCAGCTTGGCCAGCACCGCGAGGCGGTCGCCCACCGCGTCACGGGCGGCCTTGGCGATCTCGCGCGGGAAGCGGGCCCGGTTCTCGAGCGAGCCGCCCCAGCGGTCGGTGCGCTTGTTGAGCAGGGGGCTGAGGAACTCGCTGGGCAGGTAGCCGTGTCCCAGGTGCAGCTCGACGGCGTCGAAGCCGGCGTCGGCGACCCGACGGGCGGCGTCGGCGAACTCGCGGATGATGCGGTGGATGTCGTCCTCGGTGACGGGCAGCGTCCACTTCATGGCGAGCGGCGAGAAGACCTTCGAGGGGGCGCGGCCGCGCACGCCGGTGTTGGCCGCCACGGCGCCGGCGTGGCCGATCTGGGCCGAGACCGCGGCCCCTTCCGCGTGCACGACCTCGGCCAGCCGTCGCAGGCCGGGCACGGCCTCGGGGGTGAGCACGATCTCGTTGGGCGCGCCGCAGCCCTCCTTCGACACCGCGCAGTAGGCGACCGTGGTCATGCCCACGCCGCCGGCGGCCATCGCCCGGTGGAACTCGATCAGCCGGTCGCTGACCACGTGGTCCGGGGTCATGCCCTCGAAGGTCGCGGCCTTGATGGTTCGGTTGCGGAGGGTGACGGGGCCGAGCCGGGCGGGGGCGAAGGGGTCGATCCGGGACATGGTGCGCTCGTTTCCGTGCGCCGGCGCGGGCGGGTCAGCCCTCGCCGAGCGGCATGCTCTCGTAGTAGGGGATGCGGATGTGGCCCTCGGGCACGGGCTGGCCGAGGTCGTTCATGATCGGGTGGGTGACGTCGGGGGCGACGGCGATGTCGACCAGCGCCGGACGTCCGGCGGCCAGGGCCCGCTCGATGGCCGGTGCGATGTCCTCGGGTCGCTCGACCCGCTCACCGTGCGCGCCGAAGCCCTCGGCGATGCGGTCGTAGCGGGTGTCGGGCAGGTCGACCACCACGTGGGTCTTCTCGCCGAACACGAGCTGCTGGCCGTGCAGCGACATGCCCCAGCCGGTGTTGTTGAACACCACGGTGACGATGGGCAGCTCGTGACGCAGCATCGTGTCCAGCTCGGGCAGGTTGAAACCCAGGGCGCCGTCGCCGGACACCAGCACGACGCGCTCGCCGGGGTGGGCGACCTGGGCGCCGATGGCGAAGCCGGGACCGACGCCGAGGCCGCCCAGGTAGCCGATGCCGACCCACCGCCCCGGCCGCCTGGCCCGGGCGAAGAAGTTGATCCAGCCGCTCGACTCACCGCCGTCGAACACCACCGTCGGGTCGGGCCCGATGGCGGCGGCCACCTCCCTCGCCGCCACGTAGGGGTGGATGCGGCCCGAGGCGGTCAGCTCGGGGGCATCGGCGTAGAGCATGGCGTGCGCGCCCCGGGCGCCGTGGGTGCGTTCGAGCCACTCCGACCAGTCGGGCCAGTCCGTGTCCACCCCGGCCAGGGCACGGCACAGCTCGGCCACGTCGGCGGTGACGGCCAGCTCCGGCCGGCCGATGCGGCCGGGCTCGGCCGGGTCGAGATCGACGTGGACCACGGCCGCGTCGGCGGGGATCATTGAATGGCCCCGGCTGCCGAGGAACATCCCGCGACGGGCGCCGAGCAGCACGACCACGTCGGGCTCCCCGGCCAGGAAGGGGATGGTGGCCATCTCCACGGGACCCCCTGCGTCGCAGGGGTGCCCGGGCGGGACGACGCCGTGGCCCTTGGTTGCGGCGCACACCGGGATGCGGGCCCGGTCGAGCAGGGCGACGAGGGCATCGGTGGCACCCACGGAGCGGGCGGCGCCGCCGCCCACCACCAGCAGGGGGCGTTCGGCGCCGCGCAGCAGCTCGACGAGGCGGCGCACCGCCGCCTGCGACGGTCCCGGTGGCTCGACGTCGATGCCCGTCGGGGCGCTCACCGTCTCGGGCGCCACCTCCCGGAACAGCACGTCGATGGGCAGCTCCAGCACGACCGGGCCGGGCACGCCGCACAGGGCGTGGCGCACCGCCAGGCAGACCAGATCCGGGATGCGTGAGGTCGAGGTGACCCGGTGGACCCAGCGGCTGACGGGCCGGGCCGCGGCGAGCTGGTCGAGCCCGCCCTGCAGCACGTTCAGCTCGGCCTCCCGCTGGGGCGGCGACGAGGTCAGCACCAGCAGCGGGACGCGGTCCAGGTGGGCGCTGGCCAGCGCGGTGTAGATGTTGGTGAAGCCCGGACCGGCGGTGGCGAAGGCCACGCCCAGCCCACCGGTGGCGCGGGCGTAGCCGTCGGCGGCGTGACCGGCGGCCGCTTCGTGGCGGGTGTCCACGAGGCGGATGCCCAGGTCGGCCATGGACACGAGCATGGCGTCGAGGTGTCCGCCGTGGATGCCGAAGGCCGTACGGACCCCGAGGTCGTACAGCGTGCGGGCGACGAGCTCGCCCCCGTTGACGGTGGACACCTGGTCACTCCCCCTGTTCGTGTGGCGAGTCGCCCCTCGTGCAACGTAGCGCAGCGGTCGGCGGCTCGTCCGCAGTTCTGAACCATGGTTCAATTGCCTGTATCGGACGTACACGCTGACGGGGGCGGACCAGGGTGCTGGCGACACTGACCGACGAACAGCTGCTGCTGGTCGAGACCGCAGCCCGGATCGCAGCGTTCGTGGGGCCCCGATCGCCCACGGAGCTGGTGGCGCCGGCGGCCGACGGGTGGGTGGCGCTGGCCGAGGCCGGCCTGCTGGGTCTGCGGCTGCCCGACGAGGGGGGCCGCCCCGTCGGCACGGCGCTCGACGGTGCGCTCGTCGTCGAGCGGCTGGCGGCCCGCTGCTGCGCGTCCCCCTTCGTGGGCGCCGGTCTGCTGGCCCCGGAGCTGCTGCGCCTGGCGGGTGCGCCGCCGGGGCTGTCCGAGGAGCTGGCCGACGGTGGCCGCCGGCTCACCGTCGCCCTCACACCGGACCTGGGGGCGCTCGCCGGAGACGGCCCGTCCCTGGCCTGGGACGCCGCGGGTTGCGATGGCGCCCTGTGCCTGCTGGACGAGGGGTTCGGGCTGCGACCGCTGGCCACGGCGGTGGCCTCGGCCGACCTGACCCGGACGATCGCCGAGGTCGACGCAGCGGTCCCGTTCGAGTCGGGTCGGGGAGTGCTCAGCCTCGAGGCGTCTCCCGAGGTCCGCCAGCGCTGGGAGGCGTTCGCCCTGGCCATGCTGAGCGCCGATCTGGTCGGCGCCATGGACGGAGCGGTGGCGGCTGGCGTCGACCACGTCCGGGAGCGCGAGCAGTTCGGTCGCCCCGTCGGGTCGTTCCAGGCCGTGCAGCACCTGCTGGCCGACGCCCACGTGCGGGTCGAAGCGGCCCGCAGCGCCATGTGGTTCGCCGCCTGGGCGGTGGACGAGCGCCCGACGGACGAGGCGCTGCTCGCGGCCCGGGTGGCCAAGGCCTACGCCGCCCCTGCGGCCCGCGACGTGGCCGAGGCCGTGATCCAGGCCTTCGGTGGCATGGGCATGACCTACGAGTGCCTGGCCCACGCCTACCTGCGCCGGGTGCTGGTGACGGGAGCCGTGCTGGGGGGCGAGGCGACGCAGCTCGATCGGATCGCAGCGACACGACTGGGGGAGTCGACCTGATGGACTACGACGACACCCCGGACGAAGCCGACTTCCGGGCCCGGCTCCGGCTCTGGCTGGCCGAGCACCCGGTCGTGATCGCCGACGACGCCGACGACACGGCGCGCGCCCGGCTGCACGCCGACTGGCACCGGGCGCTCTACGAGGGCGGCTGGGTCGGCCTGTCGTGGCCCGTGGACTACGGCGGCCAGGGCCTGGGCCCGGTGTTCGAGGCCATCGCCAACGACGAGGTCGGCCGGGCCGGGGCGCCCGCCATGCCCCATGTCGGCTACCTCGGTCGGGGCATCCTCGCCCACGGCACCGAGGAGCAGAAGCGGCGCTTCCTGCCCGGCCTGCTCTCGGGACGCGAGGTGTGGTGCCAGGGCTTCAGCGAGCCGGGTGCAGGTTCCGATCTCGCCGCGTTGTGCACCCGGGCCGAGCGCACCGAGGCGGGCTGGGTGGTCGACGGCCAGAAGGTGTGGACCTCCGACGCCTGGATCGCGGACTGGTGCCTGGCGCTGGTGCGCACCGATCCCGAGGCGCCCCGGCACCGGGGCATCTCGGCACTGGCCATCCGCATGGACAGCCCGGGGGTCGAGGTGCGACCGCTGGTGCTGTCCAACGGCGACCGGGATTTCTGCGAGGTGTTCTTCGACGACGTGGTGGTGCCCACCGACCAGCTCGTCGGCGAGCCCGGGCAGGGCTGGGCCCTGGCCATGGGGACGCTCGGCTACGAGCGGGGTCCGTCCGACATCGGTTTCTCGTCGCGCTACCAGGCGCTGCTGGTGAGCCTCGAGCGGGAGGCCCGGGCGCGATCGGTGCCGCCCGACGACGAGCAGCGCCGGGCCCTGGCGCGGGCCTACGTGAGCACCGAGGTGCTGCGCCTGCACGTGCTTCGGAGCC
>JALOLF010000097.1 GCA_025456085.1 Acidimicrobiales bacterium | reverse complement strand
GAGGTCGAACTGGGTGGCGATGCGCTTGGCGTGGGCGTGGATCTCGGGGGCGAAGACGTACTTCTTGGACGGTACGGTGCCGGTCTCCTCCAGCATGGGCAGGTAGACCATGGCTGCGGTGTCGCACATGGCGCCGGGGTAGCGGTTCCAGTACCACACCCCGCCCACGTCGCCGCCACCTTCGATGATGCGCAGGTCGTCGACGCCGGCCAGCTTGAGCTTGGCCCCCACGACCAGGCCCGCGAAGCCACCACCGATGATGGCGACCGTCACCTCCTCGTCGACGAGGGCCCGGCGCTCGACCCGCTCCACGTAGGGGTCCTCCAGGAGGTGGGCGAAGCGGCCGGTGGGCTCGAGGTACTGCTCGTTGCCGTCGGGACGCAGCCGCTTGTCGCGCTCGGCCCGGTACCTCGCCCGGAGCTCGGCATGGTGCGCGGCCCGCGCCGCGTCGGGCTCCCCACCCGTGGTGCCGTCGTCGCCCGGTCCGGGCGTGCTGGCGGTGCTCATCGGCGCTCGTCCCCCTCCGGATGCCGTCACGGCGCCCCGGTCGATCTCGACAAGGGTCCTCAACATAGAGCGGTTGGCGACCCCCGACCGAACACCGGTGTCGCGTTGCACCCGCCGCACGCCCTGCGGCCTGCGTCACAGGAAACCGGCGGGGTGGCGTCTCGGCGGCTCAGGTGATGGCCAGCACCGTGACGGCGACGATGAGGGCCACCGAACCCACGAAGTCCACCGAGGAGGTGACGACAGGGATGCCGTAGCTGTCGGGGTCGACCCGCAGGCGCACCGCGGCGATGGTCCCGTAGTACGCGACGGCCACGACGAAGGCGACGGCGGCCGCCCCACCCAGCCACGCCGCGGCCAGCATGGACCAGGCGCCCGGACTGGCCACCCCCAACCAGTGGGCCACGGCGTTGGCACCCAGCCCGTTGAGGGCGTACACCGCGACCGCCAGCGCCGCGATGACCCGGATGTCGCGGCGGACCCGCTTCGAGGGCAGCCCCGCGGGTTCGACCGTGCCCAGGTGCAGCCCGGTGGCGAGGCTGGCCGAGAGGAGCCCGCCCAGCGCCCCGGCGCTCGACACGAACGCCGGCTGCAGCACGAGCAGGGCTGGGAACTCGTCGAGGATCTCGAACTGCTGCTGCAGGACCAGACCGGCCAGCGTGGACAGCGTGGCGGCCACGGCCAGCACCGGCACCGACTCCCGCACGATGCGGCGGAGCCGACTCCGGTCGGAGAACCAGGCCCGCACGCCCAGGCCGACGGCCAGGGCCACCAGCGCGCCGCCGATCCCGGTCGAGATCGAACCATGGCCCAACGCGAACGTGGCCAGCCACAGGGCGGGGACGGTGACGACGTCGCCCAGCGTCGACACCACCGGGGCCACGAGGTTGTCGAGGTCCCAGTCCTGGCGCACGGCCAGCGACACCAGGCCCAGCGTCGCGGCGAGCACCACCGCCGAGGCCAACGCCCCACCCAGCACGGAGATGGTGGCGAGGTCGAACACCGACACCGCCCCCTCGATGCCGAAGGCCACCGTGACGGCCTTGGCCACGAGAGCCAGCACCACGGCCAGCAGGAGGCTGAGGGCGATGGACGCCGACGCGTTGTCACCCAGCACCGTCTCACGGCGCAACGACGGCCGGTACTCACCGGTGTGCACCGAGGTGCTCAACCGGCTACCGAGGGCGGAGAACACGTTGCCCCGCAACCCGATGGCGGCGGGGACCATGACCAACAGCCCCGGGTACTCGTCGAGCGTGCCGGTGATGGATCCCAGCACCGCGCCGGCGACGAGGCTGGTGGAGGAGTTGACGGCGAGCGCGGCGAGGCTCTGCCCGGCGCTACGGGCGTCGGGCCCGAGGACGGACCACAGCCGGCGCGGGGAGGGCACCAGCTGACGACCGCGCGGCAGTCTCGGGAAGCGGGGCACAGCTCGGTCTCGGGATCTCCATGACACACCGGGTCGCCGGACGGGAACCCGTCCACCCTAAGCCACGGCGTCTCGCGTGCCGGACAACCGGCAGGCAGCGATCGCGCCCCGCTCGCGGCCTGCCGATTCCCCGGAACCGCACTCGGGAGCGGGCAGTAGCATGCGGCGATGAGCGACCTGCTGAGCCTCACCGGTCACCTCCCCGAGATCGAGCTCGCCGCCGGCGAGGTGCTGCTGCACGAGGACACCAGGACCGGCTCCATCTGGGTGCTCGTGTCCGGCTCGCTGGACGTCTTGAAGGACGGCGTGCGCATCAGCACCATCGCCGTACCGGGCGCGGCGTTCGGCGAGGTGGCGGTGTTGATGGACTCCGACCACAGCGCGACCGTCGTCGCCGCCTCGACGGCCCGTCTGCGCTACGCCCAGGACGGGCGTGCCTTCCTGCTGAGCAGCCCCGAGGTGCTGCTGTTCCTGGCCAAGGGCCTCGCCGCCCGACTCGACCTCGTCACGCGCTACCTCGCCGACCTGCGCAACCAGTACGCGGGTGCGCCGGGGCTGGACATGGTCTCCGACGTGCTCGGTCGCCTGGTGCAACGCGACGGACCGAAGGCCCGGCCGGGTTCGGCCCGCGACCCTGACCCCGAGTACTGACGGGGTCAGAACACCGATCGCTCGGGGGCCCGCTCTGCGCTGAGCAGGACCTCCTCGCGCCCGAGCATCGAGACCCAGCAGGCGTCGCCGTAGCCGAAGTCCACCTCGACGCGCGCCGGGATGGATCCGATCTGCTTGCCCGGGTTGAACACCCAGGTGCTGCCCACCCGGTCGACCCAGGACCCCTCGGGCTTGAACGGGGGTTGGTGCACGTGGCCGGTGAGGACCACGTCGGGGTGGTGGGCGTCGATCCAGTCCACCAGGTCCGGATCGCCGTAGTGCTTCTTGCCCGTCCAGCAGGTGGACGAGCCGAGCGGTGGCCAGTGGTACACCCAGATCCACCGGGCCGGACGCTGGTCGGCGTCTCGGGCCAGCTGGCGGTCCACCGCCTCGGCCAGCAACACCGCGGTGAGGGAGATGAAGTTGCGCTCCTGCATGCGCTGCAACGCCTCGTAGTCCCGTCGCAGCTCGGCCTCGGCGCGCTCGGGTTCGTCGGCCAGCAGCTCGATGGGACCGGAGCTGAGCGACACCAGCGCGGCCTGCATCTCCCAACCCAGCTCGCCGAGGGTCGTGCGGGTGTCGGCACACAGCGCCCGGGCACCCTCGACGTCGAGCGCCATGGCGGACAGCAGGGCGAGCTCGAGCTGGGTCAGGCTGTGCGAGCGCCGGTCGAAGGCCACCTGCTCGAGGATGACGGTGCAGGCCGAGGTCGCCTGGGGCACGGGCATGGGGCCTTTCTGGGCGAGGAAGGCCAGCAGCGGCATGGTCCGCACCGCCAGCACGTCGTTGCCGGCGCGGCGGGCCTGGGTGATGACCTGGTCGGCAGCCTGCTGGGCGCCGGCCCAGTGGCACACCGCGATGTCCAGGTTCAGCCGCAGCTGCCAGATGCGGCTCAGGGCATCGGGGTCGCCGTCGTCGCCGACCTGTTCCAGCGCCGCGGCGACCTCGGCGGCGACGAGGTCCGCGTCCTCCACCCGGCCGATCAGGTACTGCAGCCACAGTGCCTCGATGCGCGCCGCCGTGGCCGCGGCGACGTCACCGGTCCGTTCGGCGACGGCGGCCGAGTCCCCGTAGGCGGCGGTGGCGTCGTCGAACGCACCGATCTCGTGGAGCGCGTTGCCCGCCAGCAGCAACGCCCGCTGGCGACCGACGTGGCCCTCCGGCAACAGCGCCGCAGCACGGCGGAGCAGGTTCGAGGCGGCCGGCATGTCCCCGCGGGCCAGCGCTCGCTCCCCCGCGCCGGTGAGACGGTTCGAGCCCCGCACGCCGAGCCCCACGGCGTGGTCGTCGAGCGGCCCGAGCTGCTGCCAGTAGCGGTGGGCCTGCTCCAGGTGGTAGCCGAGGATCTCGTCGAACTCGGTGGCTCGGTCGCGCGCCGCGTTCGTGGCCTCGGCCCAGTCCACGAACCGCTCGTGGAGCACGGCCCGCGTCTGCTTGAGCAGCCCGTTGTAGGTGGCCTCGCGGATGAGCTGGTGCTGGAAGCGGCAGCTCGGCTCCTCGTCTTCGGTGGGCAGCACGAGGCCCCGGCCGGCCAGGTCCCGCAGCCCGCCGTCGACCCCGGGCCGCAGCGCCGGGTCCACCAGGTGGGCCAACGCGTCGACGGCGAAGTGCTTGCCGATCACCGAGGCGGGCTCGATGGTGCGGCGCTCGGGTGCGGGCAAGCGGTCGAGGCGGGCGGTGAGCACCGCCTCGATGCTGGCCGGCACCTCGAGGGCGGCGAGATCGGCCGTGACCGACCAGCGCCCGTCGACCTGCAGCAGCCGCCCGTCGTCCACGAGCATCGACAGCAGCTGCTCGATGAACAACGGGTTGCCGGCGGCGGCGTCGACGATCCGCCCGACGACGGCCGCGTCGACGGCGGCGTTGCCGAGCAGGAGCTCCAGGAACCGGGCGCACTGCTCGGCGCCGAGCGGGGTGAGGGTCACGACCGGCGCGTCGTCCACGAACGCCGCGTGCTGCTCGCGCACCGTCCCGCGGGCGGTGCACAGGAACAGCACGGGCGCCCGCACGGACCCGGCGAGCTGCTCGACCACCTCGAGCAGGGTCGGTTCGGCCCAGTGCACGTCGTCGAGCTCCACCACCAGCGGGCGGCGAGCGGCCAGGCGCTCGAACAGCCGCCGCAGGCCCCACACGAGCTCGGGCACCGGGAAGGCCGTGTCGACGAGACCGGCGAGCGATCCCACGCGCTCGACCACGTCGGGTTCGTCGGGGATCAGCGCGGCCAGCCGGGCCCGTGCGGTGCCGGCGTCGTCGCCCTCCTCGATGCCGGCCGCGTCGTGCACGACCCGCAACAGCGGCCAGAACGTGATGCCCTGGCCGTAGGCCAGGCAGTTCCCGTGCAGTACCCGGGCCGCGTCGCCCAGACCGGCGAGGAACTCGTGGGTGACCCGGCTCTTCCCCATGCCGGCGTCGCCGATGAGGGTCACCCGGCGCGCGTCGGCACTGCGCACCGTGTGCTCGAAGGCGGAGCGCAGCGCGGCCAGCTCGTCGTCACGGCCCACCAGGGGCAGGTCGTGTCGTCGACCCGCGGCAGCGCGGGCCACCCGCACCAGGCGGAACGCGGGCACCGGCTCCGCCTTGCCCTTGAGCGTCAGCGGCTCGAGTGTCTCGACGTCGATGGCCTCCCCCGCCAGGCGACGGGTGAGCTCGCCCAGGATCACCTCGCCGGCGGCGGCGGTCTGCTCCAGTCGGGCGGCGACGTTCACCGCGTCGCCGGTCACCAGCCGCTGCCCGCCGGCGCTGTCGCCCGCCACCACCGTGCCGGTGTTGACACCGACGGGGTTGGCGAAGCGGACCCCGAAGCGGGCGTCCATCTCGTCGTTCAGCTCGACCAGGGCCGCCTGCATGTCGGCCGCGGCTCGCACGGCGCGCACGGCGTCGTCCTCGTGGCGCACCGGCAGGCCGAACACGGCCATCAGCGCGTCGCCGATGAACTTCTCCACCGTGCCGCCGTGCCCGTCGAGGATGGGGCGCATCACCTCGAAGTAGCGGGCCATGACGGCGTGGGTGACGTCGGGGGTGAGGGGCGCGCCGTCCGCAGCCAGGGGTCGGGGGTCGGCGAAGACGATGGTCACCGTGCGTCGGCTCTCGACGGACGCCGCGCCGCCGTCGAGGACCGCACCGCACGACGTGCAGCGGCGGACTCCCGGTTCGTTCGGTGCGCCGCACGCTGCGCAGCCGACGCCCGAGGACGCCCGGGCGGCAGGACCGGCCGGCTCCTCGGCGCCGTCGGCGACCGGGGCCGCGTCGACGAGACGCCACGCCTCGACGGTGCCGGCACCGCCCTTGCGGGCCACGGGACCGACCGCCTCGACCGTGGCGGCGTCGCCGAGCAAGGCCAGGGTGGCGGCGTCGACGAGCGCCTCCCCGGCGGGTGCCGCTGACTCGAGCGACTCGGCGGCGGCCACGACCTCCCCGGCGAGCACCTCGGCGTCGGTGCCCGCCTGGTCGATCTCGCCTGCGGCGAGGCTCCCCGACGCCACCCCGGTGCGGTTCTCGATCCGCACGCCCCAGCTCGCCTCGAACCCGTCGTTGAGGGCGGCGAGGGCCTCGCGGCCCGCCAGCACCGCCCGGGCCGCACGACGAGCGGCCCGCGACGGGTCGTCGCCGGCGTCGTAGATCGCCACGATGGCGTCGCCGATGATCTTGGCGATGACCCCGCCGCGGGCCTCGACCACGGCGCCCATCTCCTCGAAGTACCGGTTGAGCAGCGCCCGCACCGTCTCCGCGTCGAGCCGTTCGGCGAGCGCCGTCGAGCCCTTCAGATCGGAGAAGACCAGCGTGACGGCGCGGTTGGCCGGCCGAGCCGACCCGGCAGCGTCACCGTCCCCCGGCCCGTCGGCCAGTAGCGCCAGGGATCAGCCCCGGTTGTGAAGACCCTGATGGAGGCGCCTGCGCTGCTGAAGGTCCGGCTCTGCACGCACGGCGGCACGGGCGCCACCGTTGCGCAGTTCGGAAGGACACCGACGTAGAGCGGGTCCGTCGTTCCCGGCTTGGTGCCCTGCACGCTGGCCGGCGCGCCACCCTTCGTGGTGAAGGGATACGGCGCAGCCCAACACACGGGGTAGAGGTACAGGGGCTGGTTGGACAACGGCACGACGACGGTCATGACACCGGTGCGGTCGGACCCGTCACCCCCGAGCAGCTCGAACTGCGAGACGAGCGTTCCCGACGGACGCGGGTAGCTGGCGCACTGGAAGTTGGGCGCCCCTGCGCCGCCGATCGAGACCACCAGGTCGAACGAGCTCGAACCCGACCCGAAGTCCGCCGTCACCGTCTGACCGTTCCTGGTCGAGGAAGCCGGCGCCGCGCACGCCTGGCCTGCCGGGCAGTCGACGACGTCGTCGACCACGACGAAGAAGGCGCTGGCGGCCGATCCCGCAAAGGCTGTGGTGGTGGCGACGAGCCGGTAGCCGGGGCTGCTCACACCCAACGAGGGGCCGGGACCGAAGCTCGCCAGGCCTGCGACCGCGGTGGCGGTCGTCGTGCCCCCGAGGGCGACCAACGGCAACGACGTCGAGGTGGCCCGCAACCGCACCGGCACCGTCGAGGACGTGGCCCGGGAACCTCCCGACCCGTCACGGACCTCGACCGCCACCGGCGCCGACCCGGGAGCGAAGTCGACGCTCGTGATCCGGGCCGAACGCTCGGCGTCGCCAGGCTGGTCGACCCACGCCAGGCTGCAGGCGCCGATGGTGTCGACCAGCAGATCGGACCCGGCGGCGAGGGTGAACTCGTCGCCGTCGCCGGAGAAGTCGCTGGTCGGCTTGGCGGTGATCGAGAACGACGCCTGGGGGCCCCGCCGTGCAGGTCTGCACGTCGACGGCGACGGCGACGTCACGCCCCTGGGGCGAGGCCCAGATCGCGCAACTCGATGGTCGGGCCGCCGGGGATGGTGTCGTCGGCGGCGTCGACGAGGCGGAACGGTGCAGGGACGGCCACGTCGGCTGAGCCGAGGTCCCGCGCGGTGGACGTGTTCGTCACGCGGACGGTGATCGACGCGTCGGCGTCGCCCACCCACGCCTGAGGTGCCGCACCGACGGTGGTCCCGTCGATGTCGACGGTGAGGCTGCCCGTCTCGGAGGCGCCGGCGACGGCCGGCGATGTCAGCACCGCCTGGCCGGCCAGGACCTCCACCGCGACGGCCATCGCCCGCCGCGTCCGACTGGCCTGCTCATGCTCGTGTGCCTCCGCCCGCTCGCATCCGCCAACCCGATCTGGATCCTGCGATCGTACGGTGGGGCTGTATACAACGGAACCCCGATTCGTGGGGTTCGCCGATAACGCTGTGTTACGGACTCATGCTCCGTTGATGACCAGACGATCGCCTTCGCGCCCGACCAGCACCTCCACGTCGCCGCCCTCGAACGAGGCGGCCAGCGCGTCGATCTGCTCGTCGGTGCGGCGCGGGGCATGGTGGACGAGCACGAGCTGGCGGACCCGGGCGCGCACGGCGAGCCCGACCGCGTCCTCGACGGTGGCGTGCCCGAAGGCGTCGGCCAGGCGACGCTCCGAAGCCAGGAACTGCCCGCCGTGGACCAGGACGTCCACGTCCCGGACGAGGTCCTCGGCGGCGTCCAGCTCCGCCGGGCTCGACGTGTTGGGCGCGTGGTCGGGCAGGTAGGCCAGCGTCGCGTCACCGTCGGACACGCGGAAGCCGAAGGTGCGGCCCCCTTTGTGGCGCACGGCGCCGGCGGTCACCTCGAAGCCCTCGACGTGGTGGGTGCCCTCATCGAGGGTGTCCCACGTCCAGGCGCCCCGCAGCCCGCTCGGGTCGATGGGGAAGTGCGGCGGCGACATCGAGCGAGCCAGCAGCTCGTGGGCGCTGGTGTCGCCCTGTCGGGGCAGCAGTAACGACACCTCGGCGTCGTCGCGGTCGGCGTTGGGCAGGAACGGCAGGCCCTGCCAGTGGTCCCAGTGGAGATGGGTCAACAGCACCGTGCCACGCAGGGCGTACCCGTGCAGCTCGTCGGCGAGGCGGGTGAAGCCGCTGCCGGCGTCGAGCACCAGGAGTCGCCCGTCGGACGCCTCGATGGCCACGCACGAGGTGTGGCCGCCCACCCGGTGGAAGGCCAGCCCCGGTGCGGGCATCGAGCCCCGCACCCCGCACAGCAGGACGTTCACGGGGCGATGGGGGGACGGGTCGGGAGACGCACGGCCCGCCATCGTAGGACCGTCATGACCGGTGGCCGTCCCGACTCCACCCCGTGGACCCGGCCCCCGTATCGTTCGGGGGTCCGTCACCTGGGAGGGGATCCATGAGCTCGACCGCACCGGTGGTGTGTATCCGCAACGGCACCGTGTTCGACGGGACCGGCTCGCCGGGCCGGGTGGCCGACGTGCTCGTCGAGGACGGTCTCGTGCGGCGCATCGGGCACGACCTGCCGGTGCCCGACGGCGCCGAGGTCCTCGACGCCACCGACTGCTGGGTCACGCCCGGTTTCGTGGACCTGCACACCCACTACGACGCGGAGCTGGAGCTCGACCCCGGTCTGGTGGAGTCGGTGCGCCACGGCGTCACCACCACCCTCATCGGCTCCTGCGGGTTGAGCTTCGCGGTGGGCGACCCCGAGGACCTCGCCGACATGTTCTGCCGGGTGGAGGGCGTGCCCCGTCACGACGTGCTCCCCCTGTTGCGCCGGGTGCAGGACTGGGACTCCCCCAAGGGCTACCTCGACCACCTGGACCGCCGACCGCTCGGCCCCAACGTCGTGTCGTTCCTGGGCCACAGCGCCCTGCGGGCCCACGTGCTGGGCCTGGGCCGGGCCCTCGACCGCGACGTCACCCCCACCGAGGCCGAGCTGGCCCGCATGTGCAGCATGCTCGAGGAGGCCCTGGACGTCGGCTACCTGGGCCTGTCGGTGAACACCCTGCCGTGGGACAAGATGGACGGCGACCGGTTCCGGAGCCGTCCCACGCCGTCGGTGTTCGCCCACTGGGGCGAGTACCGCCGTCTGGGCGAGGTGCTGCGCCGCCGGGGCGCGGTGTTCCAGGGCGTGCCGGACGTGTCAGGTCGCTGGAACCTGGTGTTGTTCATCGCCCTGGCCTCCGGCATCGGCCGCAGGCCGCTCAAGACCTCGATCATCTCCATGATGGACATCGAGGCCGTGCCGGGCATGTACCGGTTCCTGGGCGGGCTCACCCTCACGGCCCGCCGGCTGCTGCGTGCCGACGTGCGACTGCAGTCCCTGCCCCAGGCCTTCCGCCTGTGGACCGACGGGCTGGAGAACCCGGTGCTCGAGGAGATCGGCGCCGGGACCGAGGCCCTGCACCTCACCCCGGAGGCCCGCCGCCAGCTGCTGCGCGAGCCCGGCTACCGGCGTCGCTTCCGCCGCCAGTGGACCAACAAGGTCAAGGGCCGGGCCTACCACCGCGACCTGGGCGAGGCCCGCATCGTGTCGTGCCCCGACACCGAGCTGGAGGGCCGGACCTTCGCCGAGGTGGCCGCCGCCCGCGGCGTCGACCCCATCGACGCCTTCCTCGACCTGCAGGCCAGCCACGGCAACGACCTGCGCTGGTACACGGTGGTGGGCAACACCGATGCCGACGCCGTGGCGTGGATCGTGGAGCACCCGCAGGCCCAGATCGGGTTCTCCGACGCCGGGGCCCACCTGCGCAACATGGCCTTCTACAACTTCCCCCTCCAGTTGCTGCGGGTGGTGCGCGACCGAGAGCTGGCGGGCAAGCCGTCGATGGGCGTCGCCCGGGCGGTGCAGCGGGTCACGAGCGAGTTGGCCGACTACCTCGGGGTGGACGCCGGCCGACTGCACCCCGGTCGCCGGGCGGATCTGGTGGTCCTCGACCCCGCCGCGCTCGACGAGCGACTCGACGAGGTGGTGGAGGCGCCGATGCCAGGGATCGCAGCGCTACCCCGACTGGTCAACCGCAACGACGACGCCGTGCGAGCCGTGTACGTGAACGGCCGGCTGGCCTGGGACGGCCGCGACCGCGGCCCCGGCTTCGGCGCCGAGCCCGGTTTCGGTCGGGTGCTGCGCGGGAGCTGCTGACCGGCGATCGGCCGTGCGCAGCCGAGCCGTGCTCCCCTACCGCGACGCCGTCGAGTCGGCCAGGTCGTCGAGCAGCTCGCGGACGACGAACCGGGCGCGCAGCTCCTGCAGGAGCGCCACGGTGGTCGTGTCGTGGTCCGCGGGGGCAGTGATCGGGAGCTCGGCGTAGGCCAGGCAGACACCGGTGGCCTCGTCGGGTCGCAGCCCGATGCCCCAGACCCCCGGGGCGAGCGCCTCGGCGGGAACCAGCGCCTCCGCCTCGTCGTGGCACGCCCGCACTCCGAGGGTCGTGGCGATGGCGAACACCCGCCTGTCGCCGCAGACCACCTCGTGCACACCACCCGGGTGCATTCGGCCGGGCCTGCGGATGCCGACATCGACCGCGGGATCGACGGCCACCCCCAGCAGACCGACACGCTCGCCGCCCCGATGTGCGTCCCACGCTCCGACCACCGCCCGCCGGAACCCGCACGGCGTCGTGGCGACTGCCACACCCGGCTCGGCCGGAGCATCGGCGGGAGCCACGTCCACCACCGCCCGGTCGCCGTCGCGCAACCGCACCCGCACCCCGGGCAGCGCATGCACCAGGGTCGCCGCCAGCCGCAGCGCCCGCATGCCGTCGTCGCTCACCATCGTCGCCTCCCTACCGTCACGTAGTGTTAGGTATTCCTAACACACAAGGGATGGTAGGCACAACGAGACGGGGGCTCGCCGTGCTGAGCACGCCCGCTGGGGCCGCACCCGGGGCCCGACCGTCGCCTTCTCAGGCGCCATCGGGTACGAGCAGCAGCTGCAGCTCGAGCACGCCGGTGTCCTCCACCGACACCACGACGGGGGCGCTCGGCACCTCCACGCCGTAGTCGGCGAAGGTGACGTCGATGGAACCCACGACCACGACCGTGCCCTCCACGAGCTGGGCCTCGAGGGGGAACACCACCTGCTGGGTGACGCCGTGGATGGTGAGCTCGCCCGGGGCGTCGACGGTGACGGGCTCCCCCGCGGCCGCCGACTCACCCAGCTCGATGGGTTCGCTCAGGGTGAACGTCGCCGTCGGGAATTGGTCGGTCTCGAGCGCCTGCTGCACCCGATCGTCACGCCGGGACTCGTTGGTGGTGATCGTGGTCAGGTCCACCTCGAAGGTGGCGGCGGTGACCGTCGTCCCCTCGATCTCCATCGTGCCCGTCACGTCGCCCGTGCGGCCGACGGCCGTGGCGGAGCCGATCGACGCCAGCTCCTCCTGGATCCGGAAGCCGACGAAGGATCCCGTCGCGCTCTCGAAGTCGAAGTCGCCCGACTCGCTGTCGACGGTCCAGGTGCCGTCGATGCCGGCGCCGGTCGCCTCGTCGGACCCCGCGCCGGCGGTCGTGCCCTCCTCGGTGGTCGCAGCGTCGTCGCCGTCGACCGACTCCGTGGCCTGTTCGAGGCTGACCTCGTCGGGGGCGTCGTCCCGCAGGAACCAGAACGCTCCCGCGGCGACCACTGCGACCACGACCAGGACGACTGCGACGACGACGTACTTCGATCGGTTCTTCATCCCCGCAACGCTACGGCGCCGCCGTGAGGATTCCGTCAGGACGAGGTGAAGCGCGTCCGAAGATCGCGCACTACCGTCGCGCCATGCTGCGCCGTCGCCTCCGGCCTCGCACCGACGACACCAACTGGGGCCTGCGCGACGACGCCGCCTGGCACACCGAGCAGGCCCGGGCGCTGCCGGGCGCCTTCGGACATCTGCTGTCGATCCCCGGCGCCATCGTGCGCGAAGCCCGGTCGATGTTCTCCGACGACGACGCCATCGCGCCCCACGATCCGGTCCTGGCACCGGTGCACGGGGTCACCTTCGAGCAGTACGTCGAGGTGCGGGCCCTGGTGTTCCACCGAGGCGTGCCGGCCGAGCGCCACCACGAGGTCGCCCACGACGTCGGGATCGCACCGGGGACCTGGCCGGCGGCCGACGCCATCTGGGACCACCGCCGCGAGGTCGACCGACGCCTCGCCGGCCGGTACGCCACGGCACTCGAGCGACGACTGGGTGAGCTGCGCGAAACGGACTGACACCGGCCGGGCCCCGGGTCGTGGTCCGACTCGCTCTACGATGCCACCTCGATCGGTCCCCGACGAGGAGGAGCACACGCCGATGGAGCTGACGGCCAACGGTCGGCGGGTCGACACTGCGCCCGGCCGGTTCGCCCCTCTCGAGCCCGCCTCGGACCTGTTGGGCGACCCCGCAGGCCTGCGCGAGGCCATGGCCGACCGGGGTTATCTGTTCTTCCCCCGGCTGCTCGACGCCGACACGGTGCTGGCGGCGCGCCGCGAGATCCTCACCAAGTACGCCGTGCTCGGCGAGATCGATGACCGGTTCCCCCTCGACGACGCCGTCGCCGGCGACCGCACGGGTGTGGCCACGGCCAACCTCCGGGCGTTCTCGGAGTCGGTGCGCAACGGCTACTGGTATCGGGCCGTGACCGACCACGAGCAGCTCCTGGGCTTCTACCGCGACCTGCTCGGCGGTGAGGTCCACTGCTACGACTTCCGCTGGCCCCGCTTCGTGCGTCCCGGCGAGGGCTGCGGGTTCCACTGCGACGGGCCGTACATGAACCGGGGCACCGACCGGGTCTTCACGAGCTGGATACCCCTGGGCCGTGTCCGTCTCGAGGAGGGCGCGCTGATGGTGCTGGAGGGCAGCCACCGCAGCGAGGAGCTCCATGCCGGCTACCTACGCGCCGACGCCGACGTCGACGGGCTGGTCTGGCTCGACGACGATCCGGTCGTCGTGCAGCAGCGCTACGGCCGACGCTGGCTCTCCAACGACTTCGCCCCCGGCGACGTGCTCTGCTTCGGCATGCACACCCTGCACGGCGCACTCGACAACCACTCCCCCACGGGCCGCTGCCGGCTCAGCTCGGACAGCCGCTACCAGCGCGCCGACGAGCCGGTGGATCACCGCTGGAACGGCACCGAGATCGAGGGCCACGGCGACCGACGGGTCTTCTACCCGGGCCTCGGTCAGTGGAACAACGAGGACTTCCAGGACGAGTGGAAGCGCATCGACGAGCACGGCCGGCTGCTCACGACCGGCCTGGCGACCGGCACGGCACCACGTGGACGACAGGAGGCGCACCGATGAGCACCACGCTCGACCCCGAGCTCGCGGCACTGGCCATCGACGCGCTGTGCGACCTGGACCACCCGGTCAAGGCCGAGGCCAGGGCCTGGGCCGCGGCGAACCTGACCCACCGTGACCGGGTGGCGGCCGACCGCGAGGCCCACTTCGACCACGACGGCTGGCAGCGCCTGGCCGACCACGGCGTGCTCGGCCTGTTCGTGCCCGAGGCCGACGGCGGTGGCGGCGCCGACGTCATCACCGCGCTGCTCACCCTGGAGGGACTCGCCGTCGGCGCCCTCGACCAGGGGCTGCTGTACGCCGCGGCCAGCCAGATGTGCTCGGCCCAGGTGGCGCTCGCCTCCTTCGGCAGCGAGGAGCACAAGCAGCGCTGGCTGCCCGCCCTGTGCCGGGGCGAGGCCTTCGGTGCCTTCGCCATCACCGAACCCGATCACGGCTCCGACATCGACCACCTGGAGGCACGCGCCGAGCGACTGCCCGGTGGTGGCTACCGCATCGACGCGCGCAAGGCCCACATCACGCTGGCCCCCGTCGCCGACGTCGTCGTCCTGTTCGCCTCCACCGATCCCTCTGCTCGGGGATGGGGCATCTCGGCGTTCGTGGTGCCGACGGACGTGCCGGGGGTGGTCCGCGGCCCGAACCGCGACAAGATGGGTATGCGAACCACCCCGTACGGCGACCTGACCCTCGACGGGGTCGAGGTGCCCGAGTCGGCCCGCCTCGGGCCGGAGGGTGCCGGCGTGAGCATCTTCCTGTCCGCCATGCAGGTCGAGCGGGCGTTCGTCTACGTCACCCAGATCGGGGCCATGGAACGCCAGCTCGAAGGGTGCGTGGCCCGAGCCCGCGAACGCAGGGTGGGCGGCGTCCCGATCGGCGAGCTGCAGGCGGTGTCACACCGCATCGCCGACATGAAGCTGCGCCACGAGACGGCGCGGACGTTGCTGTACAAGGCGGCGTTGCACTCGCTACGACGCGACTCGGGCGCCATGGCCGCCGCGCTGACGAAGATCGCCACCAGCGAGGGGGCCGTGGCCTCGGCCGTGGCCGCGGCCCAGGTGCACGGCGCGAACGGCTACGCGAGCGAACTCGAGCACGAGCGTGAGATCCGCGACGCCGTCGGGGGCCTGTTCTACTCGGGGACGTCGGACGTGCAGCGCAACATCGTGGCCCGGCTGCTCGGGGTCAGCCGGGGATCGACGCGCTGATCGGGCCGGCGCGCGACCCCGACCGCAGGGTCCGGACCGTCAGGTCCACCGGGCGATGCGACGCTGGAGGTCCCGGGCCAACACGGCCACGTTCGGCTCCCGCAGGTAGTTGCCCCGCCCGAAGTGCCGTCCCGGCACGGGGACCACGATCAGGTCGGGGTAACGCTCGGACCACGGCACGACGGTGCGACTGCGATCGCTGCCGCGGGCCGCGTAGAGCACGAGCTCCCCGGGCACGTCCGGGGGTTCGTAGACCCTGCCGGCCCGTTCGAGCGACACGTTCATGGCGTCGGGTCCACACACCTGCGCCGCCGGCTGCGGTGCCCCCGGTGACGCTGCGGCCGGCGCGGGGCCTCCGGGGCGTCGCGACACGACCCGTCGTGCCGCCGCACGCCCCAGCTCCCCCAGCGCCGCCGTGAACTGGCGACCGTCGAGGAGTCGGCGGTACTTGGCGACCCGCCGCTCGAGCAGGAGGCGGGTCTCGAGCCTGGCAAAGCCCGGGTAGGAGGTGTCACCCAGGCCCACCACGCCGACCTCACGCCCCGCCGCGGCCCACTGCGCCGCGAGCTCCACGGCCAACAGGCCGTTGAGGGAACCGCCGAGCACGTGCAGCGGGCCGTCGGGCTGCGCGGCGAGCATGGCCTCGACGAGGACCGCAGCCGCCTCCTGCAGATCGGGCTGCCAGACCTCGTCGTCACCGACGACGCGCCGCACGCCGACGACACGCACGTGCTCGCCCAGGTTGCGCACCAGTGGCAGGTAGCCCACCAGCATCACCTGGTGG
>JALOLF010000207.1 GCA_025456085.1 Acidimicrobiales bacterium | reverse complement strand
CGCCCTCGAGCACCACGATCTGGTCGGCGCCGACGATGGTCGACACCCGTTGGGCCACCACCAGGACCGTGGCCTCGGCGGTGACCGGTGCCAGGGCGGCGCGCAGGCGGGCGTCGGTGGCCAGGTCCAGCGCCGAGAAGGAGTCGTCGAAGAGGTAGACGGCGGGCCGCCGCACGACCGCCCGGGCGATGGCCAGGCGCTGTCGCTGCCCGCCCGAGACGTTGGTGCCGCCCTGGGTGATGACGGTGTCGAGCCCGTCGGGCATGGCCCGCACGAAGTCCGCGGCCTGGGCGATGGTCAAGGCCTCCCACAGCTCGTCGTCGGAGGCGTCGGGCTGGGCGTAGCGCAGGTTGTCCGCGATCGACCCCGAGAACAGGTACGGCTTCTGGGGCACCAGTCCGATGCGGCTCCACAGCACCTCGGGGTCGAGGTCGCGCACGTCGACCCCACCCACCCGCACGGCCCCCTCGCTCACGTCGAACAGGCGGGGGACGAGGTCGAGCAGGGTCGTCTTGCCGGCGCCGGTGCTGCCGATGATGGCGGTCATGGTGCCCGGCTCGGCGCGCAGGGTGACGTCGGTGAGCACGGGTGCCTCGGCGCCGGGGTAGCGGAACGTGACGTGGTCGAGCTCGACGCCCACCCGACGGGGCAGCGCGGTCACCGCCTCCTCGGGTGCGGTGATCGACGGCGAGGTCTGGAGGACCTCCTGGATGCGATCGGCGCACACCGAGGCCCGGGGCCACAGCACGGCCACGAAGGTGGCCATCATGACCGACATCAGGATCTGCACCAGGTAGCTGAGGAAGGCCACCAGCGAGCCGATCTGCATGTCGCCCGAGGCGATGCGGTTGCCGCCGAACCAGACCGCGGCGGCGCTCGAGAGGTTCAGCACCAGCATGACCGACGGGAACATGAACGCCATCAGGTAGCCGGCTCGCAGCGACACGCCGGTGAGCTCGTCGTTGGCGGCACCGAACCGCTCGGTCTCGTGGCGCTCCCGGACGAACGCCCGCACGACGCGCACACCGGTGAGCTGTTCGCGCAGCACCTGGTTCACCCGGTCGATGCGCTCCTGCATGGTCTGGAACGCGGGCACCATGCGCACCACGACGCTGCCCACGCACGCCAGCAGCGCGGGGATGCTCACCAGGAGCAGCAGCGACAGGGGACCGTCCTCCCGCACGGCCATGATCACGCCGCCCACGATGGTGATGGGTGCCGCCACCAGCAGGGTGGCCGTCATGACCACCAGCACCTGGACCTGGGTGACGTCGTTGGTGATGCGGGTGATCAGCGAGGGCGCCCCGAAGCCGGCCACCTCCTGGGTGGCGTAGCTGGTGACCCGGTGGAACAGCGCGCCGCGCACGTCGCGGCCGAAGGCCATGGCCGCCCGTGCGCCGAAGTACACCGCACCGATGGCGAAGGCGATCTGCACGAACGAGACCGCGAGCATCACGCCGCCGACGCGCCAGATGTAGTCGGTGTCTCCGGTGGTCACGCCGTTGTCGATGATGTCGGCGTTCAGGTTGGGCAGGGTGAGGGTGGCCATGGTCTGCACGAACTGCAGCACGACGATGATCACCAGCTCGCGCCGGTAGGGCCGCAGGTAGGTGCGCAGCAGGCTGGTCAGCTGCACGGGGCACCACCTCGGCCAGGGGCGGGGCGAGGGGTGCGGATGCCGTCGAGGAAGAGGTCGACGATCTCGGGCGGGGTCATGGGCTCGTCGGCGACCATGGCCGGATGGCTGCAGGCGAAGGTGAAGCTGCGCAGCAGCAGGGCGGCTTCGGCGGGTGAGCGGCGCAGCCGCTCGGCGTCCGGGGCGAGCAACTCCGCCAGTGCCTGCATGTCCGGGGCGTCCAGTCGCTTCGCCAGCCGGTGGCGGTCGGGTGGTCGGCTGATGCCGACGGCGGTCATGAGCGCCCAGATGGTGGCCACCCGGTGTTGGAGCACCTCGACGGCTCGCGCCAGGCGGTCCTCCAGCGGCAGGCGTCTGTCGATGGTCAGCAGCGACGCCGTGACCGAGGTGGGGTCGAAGACCTGATCGACGACGGCGTCGACGAGCTCCCTCTTGTCGGCGAACACCCGGAACACCGTGCCCTCGGCGATGCCCGCGGCCTCCGCGATCTGGCGGGTCGTCAGCGCGGAGCCGTGCTCGAGGAGCAGGGGGAGCACCGCCTCGACGATGGCGGCTCGCCGCTCCTCGGGTGGCAGCGCGCTGGCGCGGCTCCGGGTCGGGGGACGGGCAGGGGCGGATGGCACGCTGGGGAGTGTATGTGAGTGAGCACTCACTCATACAAGCGACGGTGACGGCTGGGTTCCCGGCGTCGGCGGAGTGACCGCTCGTCGCTCCCGATCGCAGGCGGTGCGCACCCAGCAGCCGGTCAGGTGGTCGTTCACGACGCCGAGGGACTGCATGGCCGCGTAGGCCGTGGTCGGTCCCACGAAGCGGAAGCCGTGGCGCTTCAACGCCTTGGCCAGCGCCGTCGACTCGGGCGTGACCGAGGCGACGTCACCCAGTCGGCTCGGCACGGGCCGCCGCCGGCGGCGGGGCTCGAACGACCACACGAGGCCGGCGAGGGAGCCCTCCGCCTCCTGCGCGGCCAGCGTCGCCCGGGCGTTGGCGATCGTCGCTTCGATCTTGCCCCGGTGGCGCACGATGCCGGCGTCGGCCAGGAGCCGCTCGACGTCGGCCTCGCCGAAGCGCGCCACCACCTGCGGGTCGAAGCCGGCGAAGGCCCGGCGGAAGCCGTCCCGCTTGCGCAGGATGGTGAGCCACGACAGCCCCGACTGGAAGCCCTCCAGGCACAGCTTCTCGTAGAGGCGCACGTCGTCGAGCACCGGTCGACCCCACTCGTCGTCGTGGTAGGCGACGTAGTCGGCGGCTCCCGTGCACCAACCACAGCGGCGCCGGCCGTCCGGCCCCCGGGTGGCGGTGATGGCGGCCCAGTCGGTCATGCCCGCAGCGTAGGGCGACGCGCGAAGCTCGTGGACGTGAGGGGACGACGCGACAGGTTGCCGGCGGTCGAGTTGCAGGACGCCTTCTGGGCACCCCGCCGGACGCAGCTGCGTGACCACACCCTGCCGGTGCTGCTCGAACGCTTCGAGTCCCACGGCATCCTCGACACGTTCCGGCGGCTCGCCCCCGGCGCGCCCGACACCCCCCGCCAGGGGCTGTGGTTCTCGGACTCCGACGTCTACAAGTGGATGGAGGCTGCGGCCTGGGCGGAACGTCTCGATCTGCTCGAGCCGATCATCGAGCTCGTGCACCTCGCGGCCCGGCCCGACGGCTACCTCCACACCTACTACGACGTCGGCCCGGGCTCGCAGCCCCGCTACCGGGATCTCGGCTCGAGCCACGAGCTGTACTGCGGTGGCCACTTCACCGAGGCCGCGCTCGCCCACCACGCCGTCACCGGGTCCGACGACCTGCTGGATCTGGCCCGTCGGTGGGCCGACCACGTCTGCGCCACCTTCGGGCCGGGCCGCGACGAGCGGGTCGACGCCCACCCCGAGGTCGAGCTGGCGCTGGCCCGACTGGCCGAGCGAACCGGACAGGAGCGCTACCTCGCCCAGGCGCGCTGGATGGTGGAGCACCTGCTCGGCGCGTCCGGCGCCACGATCGACACGGTCGAGCTCTCGGGCCACGCCGTGCGGGCGCTCTACCTCGCCTCGGGCATCGCCGAGATCGCTCGGGTCGGCGGCGACTCCCGCTGGCGGGCGGCGGCGGAGCGCCTGTTCGACTCGCTGGTGCGCGAGCACACCTACCCGACGGGCGCGGTCGGGGGGCGCTGGATGGAGGAGTCGGTGGGCAAGCCCTTCGAGCTGCCCGACGCCATGGCCTATGCGGAGAGCTGCGCAGCGGTGGCCGCCGCGCAGTTCAGCCGACGCATCTGGGATCTGGTGGGTGACCCGCGTGCCCTCGACCAGCTCGAGCTGGGCCTCTTCAACGCCGTGCCCTGCGGGGTCGGAGCCGACGGCGAGTCGTGGTTCTACTCCCAGCCGCAGGCGGTGTCGGAGGTGGCGTGCGAGACCAACCCCTGGGTGCAGCCCTTCGACTACGGCCCCAACATGGTGCTGCAGTGGTTCCCCGCCCGCCGCCACCCGTGGTTCGAGGTCTTGTGCTGCCCGCCCAACCTGGCCCGCCTCTTCGCCACCGTGCACGACCAGCTGGCGGAGCTCGACGATGCCGGGAACCTGCTCGTCCACCTGCCCCTGGCCGCGCACGTCACGGGCGGCGGGTGGGACGTCACCGTCGAGGGTGGGTACCCCGATGACGGCACCGTGACGGTGCACGTGGATGCCGCGCCCGCCGACGGGGAGGTCCGGGTCCGGGTGGCGGGGTGGGCCGACGGTCACGGGCACGTGCCCGTCGACGCCGGTGCTGTGCTCGAGTTGCCGGTGCAGGACCAGTGGTGGGAGAGCGACCACCGCATCGAGGGTGTGGCGGGCACGGTGTTCCTGCGCCGGGGGCCCGTGGTGTGCTGTGTGGAGGGTGTCGACGTGCCCGGGGTCGATCTGCGCGACCTGGTGGTGGACCCCACCCGGCCGCCGTCGCAGGCCTTCGCTCGGCGGGTGGACACCGGCAGGGACGGCCTGCACCACCCGGTTGCTGAGCCGGCTGTCGAACCCGTCGCCGGGGTGCGTGTCGTCCCGTACCACGCCTGGGCCAACCGGGGCCCGACGACCATGCGCGTCCGGTTCCCCCGCCGCTGACGCTCAGGGGGCGCTGGCGCCGGGAGGGTTCTCGATCAACTCGACGACCTCGCCGTCGGGGCCGCGGAAGCACACCAGGCGGACGTCCAGACCGGGCGCCAGGGTCAGGGAGCCGATCGGCGACAGCGTGGCGACACCCACTCGGGCCAGATCGGCGGCAGCGGCATCGAGGTCCCCGACGAGCAGCGCGGTGCGCCAGATGCCCACCGTGTTCGCCGACCGGTGCGGCACCGCAACGGCCACCGGCGTGTCGAACCCGACGAGTTGCAGGACGACGTCGCCGCCGCCGGCGGGCCGCAGCACGACGACCCGGCTGGCGACCGGGCCCTCGATGTGGAGCCGGCTCCCGTCGTCGAAGCGGCTGACCGAGCGGGCCAGGAGCACGAAGCCCAGCG
>JALOLF010000096.1 GCA_025456085.1 Acidimicrobiales bacterium | reverse complement strand
CCTTCACCGAGATCTTCACGTCCGCGAAGCCGACCTCGCGGAAGTAGGCCATCTCACGGCGGGCGGACTCGACCATCGCCTCCGGGGTCACCCGGCCGCCGTGACGCTCGTACAGGTCGGGATCGAGCGAGCCGCCGTTCACGCCGATGCGGATGGGGATGCCGCGGTCGCGGCAGGCCTCGGCCACCGCCTTGATGTGCTCCGGGCGGCGGATGTTGCCGGGGTTGAGACGCAGGCAGTGCACGCCCGCCTCGAGGGCGGCGAGCGCCATTCGGTACTGGTGGTGGATGTCGGCCACGATCGGCACCGGGGAGCGGGGCACGATGCGGGCCAGTCCCTCTGCGGCCTCCAGCTCGTTGCACGTGCAGCGCACGATGTCGGCACCGGCTCCGGCCAGGGCGTAGATCTGGGCCAGCGTGCCCTCCACGTCGGCCGTCTTCGTGGTGGTCATGGACTGCACGGTGACGGGTGCGGCCCCGCCCACCGCCACGTCGCCGACCATGATCTGCCGGGTCGGCCGGCGGTCGAACGAGCTCACGGCTGCGCGGTGAGGGGGTCGCTGATGTCGAGCAGCATCGAGGTCACGCCCAGCACCACCAGCACCAGGACCACGCCGTAGGTGAGCGGGAGGAGGCGGGCCATGTCGACGCGGTAGGGCGCACCGCGCAGACGGCCCCGGATCGCCTCGTAGGTGGCGACGGCGGCGTGCCCCCCGTCGAAGGGCAGCAGGGGAACCAGGTTCACCAGGGCCAGGAAGAAGTTCACGAAGGCCAGCACCTGCAGGAAGATGCGCACACCGCCCCGCTCGCCGGCGGCGCCACCGAGCTGGGCGATGCCGATGACCGACACCGGCCGGGCCTCCTCGGCCGAGGTGAGCAGCTCCGGGGCGTCGCTGCCCGCGACGGGGCGCAACACGTTGGTGGCGTCGTCGGCGGTCTCGTCGCCACCGGTGGAGCTCTCGACCACCAGATCGGCGTAGTTCGAGATGCCCGACGGGCTGAAGAGCTTGCCGAAGCCCGTGAAGAAGGCACCCACGGTGCGCCCGAACATCGCCGCCGACTCGCCCGCGGCATCGATCGGGCCCAGTCGTTCGTAGTCGGCCTCCCGGCTCACACCCAGGAAGCCCGTGTCGCCGTCGGCGGGCAGCTCCAGCGGACGGGGCAGGCTCAGCTCGTAGAGGTGGCTCCCCCGTTCGATGATCAGGGTGACGTCGTCGCCTTCCTCGGCCAGCAGGGCACGCAGCTGGTCGTAGTCGGCGAGCTGCTGGCCACCGGCGGAGAGCACCAGGTCACCCTCGCGCAGCGCCGGATCCGAGGGGATGGCTTCGGCCGCCGACGCGTTCAGGCGCCAGCCGAGCTCGGCGTCGAGGGTGAGCTCCTGGCCGTCACGTTCGACCACGATCGTCGCCGGCGTCGAGGCCCGCCCCTCCAGCGTGCCGACCATGTCGTCGAACGAGCCCACCGGCTCCCCGTCGATGCTGACCAGGCGGTCGCCGGGTCGGATCCCCGCCTCGTCGGCGGCGCTGCCCACGCCCACCGTGTCGATCTGCCAGCTGTCGTCGGACGCCACGCCGTAGGTCATGAACAGCGCGGCGAACAGCACGAAGCCGATGAGGATGTTCATGGCGGGACCGGCCAGCACCACCGCCAGGCGCCGGGGGTAGCTCTTGGCCCGGTAGGTGCGCGGCTCGTCGACGGGGTCGACGTCCTCGAGGTTGCTCATGCCGATGATGCGCACATAGGCGCCGGCGGGGATCGGCTTGATGCCGTAGTCCGTCTCGCCGCGGCGGAAGGACCAGAGTCGGGGGCCGAAGCCGACGAAGAACTCGGTCACCTTCATACCGGCGCGCTTCGCGGTGAGGTAGTGACCGAACTCGTGCAACACCACCGAGATGATGAAGGCCAGGATGAAGGCGAACATCCACGGGCCCACCAGCACCGCGCCGGCGGCCGTGATGCCCAGCAGCAGCACCATCCGCAGCCAGGCGTGGCGGGGCTCACCCGAGCCCGCGCCGACCTCCACGACGTGGTGGTGGGCGGGGTGCTCGAGGGGTTCGCCGCTCGCCTCGTCGCCGGCGGCGGACCCGACAGGGTCGACGTCGGGTGGCACGCCGGCGTCGACGGACACCACCCCGGCGGATCGGGAGGGCCAGGGGGGCTGGTTCGTGGAGTCGCTCACGGGTTGATCGCGTCCTTGGTGATGATGCGGCGGGCGAGGTCACGGGCACGCCGGTCGGCTTCGAGTACGACGTCCAGACCGGTGGCCGGAGTTCCATCGTGGTGCTGCAGCGTGGCGTCGATGACCTCGGCGATCCGGGTCCAGGTGATGGCACCGTCGAGGAACGCGGCGACGGCGACCTCGTTGGCGGCGTTCAACCACGCCGGTGCGGTCCCGCCGGTCCGACCGGCCGCGTACGCCAGCCGCAGGCAGCCGAAGGCCTCCAGGTCGGGCGGCTCGAAGTCCAGGCGGCGCAGGTCTGCCCAGTCGATGCGTCCGTAGGGAGTGGTGATCCGGTCCGGGTAGGCCAGGGCATAACCGATGGGGAGGCGCATGTCGGGCAGGGAGAGCTGGGCGATGGTGGCGCCGTCGCTGAACTCGGCCATCGAGTGCACGACGGACTGGGGGTGCACCACGACCTCGATCTGGTCGAAGCCGATCCCCCACCCGGCCGCGCCGGCGGGCTCGCCGAACAGCTCGTTGGCCTCGATCACCTCGAGGCCCTTGTTCATGAGCGTCGAGGAGTCCACCGTGATCTTGGGACCCATGCTCCAGGTGGGATGGGCGAGGGCGTCCTGGACGGTGACCGACGCCAGCTCCTCGGCCGTGTACCCCCGGAAGGGCCCGCCGCTGGCGGTGAGCACCAGGCGCGCCACCCGGCCCCGCTGGTCGTTGGCGCGCAGGCACTGGTGCAGTGCGCAGTGCTCGCTGTCGACGGGCACGAGCTCGGCACCGGGGGTGGAGCGGGCCTGTTGCACCACCGGCCCCGCCGCGATGAGGGACTCCTTGTTGGCCAACGCCAACCGTCGCCCCCGTTCGAGGGTGGCGAGGGTCACGGGCAGTCCGGCGAAGCCGACCACCCCGTTGACCACGACGTCGGCGTCCTCGGCCAGGCTGGCCAGCGCGTCGGGACCGCCCCGGACCTCGCACTGGGGTAGGCGGGCCTGCAGCGCGGCGGCGACGGTGGCGTCGGCCACGGCGACGATCTTGGGACGGTGCGCCTCGGCCTGGGCCACGAGGGCGTCCGGATCCCGCCCGCTGGCGCCGAGCGCGACCAACTCGACGTGCTCCGGTTCGGCACGCAGCACGTCGAGCGTCTGCGTACCGATGGAGCCAGTGCACCCCGCGACGGCGACCCGGGAGGACATCACCCCAACCCTACCGGCGGTGGCGACCCTCCACGAGGTCGCGGGCGCGTGTGCCGCGGGCCGGACGCCGCTCAGATGAGGTCGAAGGACCGCAGCACGTAGTACGCCGTGGGGAGCACGAACAGCAGGGCGTCGAAGCGGTCGAGCACACCACCGTGGGCCGGCAGCAGGTGACCCATGTCCTTGATGCCCAGGTCGCGCTTGAGCAGCGACTCGGCCAGATCGCCGATGGGCGCGGCCAGCGCCATCAGCAGTGCCAGCACGAAGGCCTGGCCCACGTCGAGCGGGTCGGCGACACCGAACAGCAGGTGCACCGCCAGCACGGCCACCACGGAGGTGACCATGCCGCCGATCAGGCCTTCGACCGTCTTGTTGGGGCTCACCGCGGTCAACGGCGTGCGCCCCAGGCGACTGCCGATGAAGAAGCCGCCGACGTCGTACAGCACCGCGCCGATCACGGCCAGCAGCAGGAAGCTCACGCCCTGGTCGGTGCCGCCTCCACCGACGGGACCCACCCGCAGCAGGAGCGCGGCGTAGGAGGCCAGCATGCCCACGTACATGACCCCGAAGACGGTCACGCTCAGGTTCCGGACCGGTTGTTCGTGACTGACCCCGGCGAGGTACCAGACCAGACCGAACGCCAGCGTGAGGAACAGCACCATGGGGATGGCGGTGTCACCTTCGTTGTAGGCCACCAGGGGCACGGCCACGGCGGCGGCGAGGCCCAGGGGCACCGCGGGGCGGAACCCACCCCGGCGCACGGCGTTGAAGAACTCGGCCGTGGCGAGCACGACGATGGCCAGCACCAGCAGCATCACGAACACGGGGCCGAGCTCGAACAGCAGCAGGGCGACGGCGGCGATGCCCACGCCGACGCCGATGGCCATCGGCAGGTCTCGCCCGCCACCACCGGCCGACGACGCGCCGGCCCCCTCCAGCGCTGCCGGGCGCGCAGGGCCACCGCCAGCGCCACCGCCCACGGGGCCGCCCCCCTCCCGAGCGGGCCGGGGAGCGGCGACACGACCGGGCACCCGGCCGGACTGGATCTTGATGGGGTCGCTGCCCGGGGGGCGCTCCTCCGTGGGCGGACCGCCCCCCGGTACCTCGAGATCGTCGAAGGACAACAGCTCCTCCTGGGTCGGTCGGTCGCGTGAGTCGAGGGCACCGACCCGGGTGGTCTCGTCGTGGGCGAAGTCGAACGGCTCGTCGTCGTCGCGCTCCCAGTCCGTGCTCTGGTCGCGCCAGCGCGGCGACGAGCTGGCGAAGGCCGCCCACTTGGCGGCCTCGGCCTCGTCGTCGGCGTCGCCGATGATGACCTTGGGCACCTCACCGGTGGCAGGCTCGGTCCAGTGCGGCAGGTTCGTCTCACCCGTCGGCGGACCGACCGAGAGCACGGGCTGCTCGCCGGAGGCGTCGGCGCTGCGGGGCTCGACGGGCGCAACGCGGGGCCGCTCGAACTCCGAGGGGTCGGCGGTGTCGGCGAGCGGGAACCGCATCGCCGGGCGCACGTCCGACGGTGGCGCCTCGGGACGATCGCCGTACTTCTTCTCGTGCTGACCGCGCCGCTTCACGGCCTCACCCCGCTCGACCGCCTCGGCGGCCCGGTCGGCCGGGATCAGCCGGACACCCTCGGTGGGGTCGGCAGCGGGCTCGTCGGATGGGGTCGCGTTCTCGTCGGCCATCAGTCTTCGAGCAGCTCCTGTTCCTTGGCCTCGAGCGAGTGGTCGATCTCCGCCTCGTGGACGTGGATCATCTTGTCGAGGTCCTTCTCGTACCGGGCCAGCTCGTCGGTGGACAGCTCGGCGTCCTTCTCGAGCGCCTCCAGCTCGTGGCGCGCCGCCCGGCGGATGTTGCGCAGCGCCACCCGCCCCTCCTCGGCCATGTGCTTCACGACCTTCACGAGCTCCTTGCGGCGCTCGGCGGTCAGCGGCGGGAAGGAGAGGCGGATGTTGACGCCGTCGTTGCTCGGGTTGAGACCCAGGTCGGAGTGCTGGATGGCCTTCTCGATGGCCCCCAGCGAGCCCCGGTCGTAGGGCACGATGAGCAGCTGACGAGCCTCGGGCACCTGGAAGCCGGCGAGCTGCTGCAGCGGCACCTCGGTGCCGTAGTAGTCCACCATGAGCTTCTCGACGAGCGCCGGAGCGGCGCGCCCCGTACGGATGCTCGAGAACTCGGCACGAGCGTGACCCACCGCCTTGACCATCTTCTCCTCGACCTCGTCGAGGACCATCTGCGCCATCTCGGTGCTCATGCGATCGACGCTAGTGCACGAGCGTGCCGATGGGATGCCCCTCGACGAGGGCGCGCACGTTGCCCTCGCCCCCCAGATCGAACATCACGATGGGCAGCGTGTTGTCCATGCACAACGTGATGGCGGTGGAGTCCATGGCCCGCAGGCCCCGGTTCAGCACGTCGAGGTACGTGACCTCGTCGAGCTTGACCGCGTCGGGGTTGGTGCGGGGATCGTCGGTGTAGATCCCGTCGGTTCCCGAGTGGGTGCCCTTCAACAGGACGTCGGCCTCGATCTCCACCGCGCGCAGGGCGGCGGTGGTGTCGGTGGTGAAGAAGGGGTTGCCGGTGCCCCCGGCGAAGATGACCACCCGGCCCTTCTCGAGGTGGCGGATGGCGCGCCGACGGATGTAGGGCTCGGCGACCTGGGCCATATGGATCGCGGACTGGACGCGGGTGGGCTGACCGAGCTGCTCCAGCACGTCCTGCAGCGCGAGGGCGTTGATGACGGTGGCGAGCATGCCCATGTAGTCGGCCTGGGCCCGGTCCATGCCCGCACCGGCACCGGTCATGCCGCGCCAGATGTTGCCGCCGCCGACGACGACGGCCACGTCGACGCCGAGGTCGCGGCGGACCTCCGCCACCTCGCGGGCGATGCGCTGCACGACGGCGCCGTCGATCCCGTGGCCGCCGTCGCCGGCGAAGGCCTCGCCGGACAGCTTGAGCAGCACCCTCGACCAGCGGGGTGCGCCCTGCCCGCTGGTCATGGCGTCGTCGGAGGTGGCGCCCATGTCAGACCCCGATGTACACCTGGCCGAAGCGCACCAGCTCGGCGCCGCCGAGCAGATCGGTGATGGTCTTCTTGTCGTCGCGGACGTAGCCCTGCTCGAGCAGGACCTGGTCCTTGTACCAGGCGTTGAGGCGACCCTCGACGATCTTGGGCCAGGCCTGCTCGGGCTTGCCCTCGGCCTTGGTGATGTCCAGCAGCGCCTGGCGTTCCTTGTCGACGGCCTCGGCGGGGACCTCGTCCCGGGTGAGGTACGGCGGCTTCGTGAAGGCCACGTGGACCGCGATGTCGTGCGCCAGCTCCGGGGTGCCGCCGGCCAGCTCGACGAGCACGGCGTTCACGCCGCGGCCGTCCTGCACGTGGAGATAGGTGTCGAGCACGTTGCCCGGCGCCGCATCGAAGCGGATGACCCGACCCAGCTCGATGTTCTCCCGCTTGGCGACCTTCAGCGCGTCGAGCTCGTCGGCCAGCTCGCGCACCGCGTCGGTGCCCTTGGCCGCCACCAGGTCGGCCAGCTTCTGGGTCAGGGACACGAAGTCCTCGGCCTTGGCCGAGAAGTCGGTCTCGGCCTTCAACTCCACGATGGCAGCCGCGTTGCCGTCGGTGCCGATGGCGACGGTGCCCTGGGTGTTCTCGCGCTCGGCGAGCTTGGCCACCTTGGCCAGGCCCTTCTCGCGCAGCCACTGGGCGGCCTGCTCGAAGTCGCCGTCGTTCTCGGTGAGCGCCTTCTTGGCGTCCATCATGCCGGCACCGGTTGCCTGGCGAAGCTTCTGGACGTCCTTGGCGGTGAAGTCGGCCATGGGGTCAGGACTCCTGGGGGTCGATGGTCTCGGTGACGGGCGCGGCCTCGGGCTGTGCCGTCTCGGCGGCGGCCACGGGCTCGGCGACCTCGGGCGCAGGCTCGGCGGCCACGGGCTCGGGGGCCTCCGGGGTGGTCTCGCCACTGCGGGCCGCAGCGATGCGAGCCTCACGCTCCTGGGCGGCCGCCGCAGCCTGACGACGAGCTTGGGCCTGCTGGGCAGCCACCGCGGCCTCCTCGTCGGCGCTGCGCTGGACCGCGGGCCCCGCGTCACCGCTGCGACGGGAGTAGATGAAGCGGCCTTCCTGCACGGCGTCGGAGATGATGCGGGCCATGAGGGTGGCCGAGCGGATCGCGTCGTCGTTGCCCGGGATCACGTACTGCACGATGTCGGGGTCGCAGTTGGTGTCCACGACGGCCACGATCGGGATGCCCAGCTTGTTGGCCTCGGTGACGGCGATGTCCTCCTTCTTGGTGTCCAGGATGAACACCGCCTGCGGGAGGCGCTCCAGGTTCCGGATGCCACCCAGGTTCCGCTCCAGCTTCTCGAGCTCGCGCGACAGCCGGAGGGCCTCCTTCTTGGGCATGGCCTCGAACTCCCCGGAGTCCCGCATGCGCTGGTACTCCTTCATCTTGTCGACGCGCTTCTGGATGGTCTGGAAGTTGGTGAGCATGCCGCCCAGCCAGCGCTCGTTGATGTACGGCATGCCGCAGCGCTCGGCGTAGGACTGCACGGGGTCCTGGGCCTGCTTCTTGGTGCCGATGAACAGGACCGTCCCGCCGTCGGCCACGAGGTCGCGCACGAACTCGTAGGCGGTGGCGATGCGACCGAGCGTCTGCTCGAGGTCGATGATGTAGATCCCGTTGCGCTCTCCATGGATGAAGCGCTTCATCTTCGGGTTCCAGCGCCGGGTCTGGTGGCCGAAGTGCACACCGGCCTCGAGAAGCTGGCGCAGGGTCACGACAGGTGCCATGTGGGCGGTTCTCCTTCCCCATCGGTTCGTCGAAGCCCGGACCCGACGCCCCTGGGGGCGACCGTGGGAGGACCCGGGTGAAGATGTGACAGCAGCCCGACCGGACGCCGGGCCGACGGGAGAGTCTAGGCGGCGCGGCGCTCCCGCTCCACCCGCGCCGTCACGGTGCGGTGAGCACGGTCACCTCGGCCCCGGCCGCAGCTGCGGTGAGCCCTGCGACGTCCTCTCCCCACGCGATGGTCTCGCCCATCACGAGGTCGGTCAGCCGGTTCCATCGCGACACGCACGTCGGCGGCAGATCGGCCACCGCCAGGGCGATCTCCCGGGTGGTGACCGTCGCGCCGGGCAGGTCGCTGTGGGCGGACCGACCGGTCAGATCGACGACGGTGTGGCGGCTACCCGGCAGGGCGGTGTGGCCCGCGGGCACGGTGAGGTCACCCCGGGCGCCGATGGTGGTGACCGCGACGTCCGGTGGCAGGCGACGGCGGGCGAGGTCGACCTGGAGGTCCGAGGTCTCGGCCAACTGGCGCGCCGCGGGTGAGCCGGGGTCGAGGTCGATGCCCACCACCTCGCCGACCTCCTCCAGGGCGGTCGCCCCGCCGGGGGTCGTACGCACGGCCTGCAATCCCGTCGCCAGGTCGGTCCCGTCGTGCGGGGATCCCATGGTGACCACGGTGTCCACCTCGCTCGGGAGCACGGCCGTGCCCTCTCCGACGAGGGCGATGCGTGTCACGACCCCACCCTGGGAGTGGGCCACGACGTCGATGGGCACGCCCGGCTGGCGCGCTGCGATGTCGGCCAGCAGCACCCGCAGGCGCGCACCCGCCACGACGAGGTCCTGCTGGCTGTCCTGCGACGTGTAGGTGGTGACCGGGAGCCCTGCGAGCGGGCCGGTGTCGACCTCGGCGTCGGGCACCCGCCCACCGAGGTAGGAGAACCGCACCACGTCGCCCGGGGCGTAGCCCAGCGCGTCGCTGTCGACGTGGTCGACCGATGCGCTCTCGCTGGTGGTGCCGAACCCGCCGACGAGCACGAGGATGCGACGCTCCCGGGGTGGCGGCGGGCCCGTCGCGGCGGGTGTGCAGTCGGGTGTCCCGAGCAGGTCCCGTTCGGTGACGAGACGACCGAGGAGGCGCCGGCGGAGCGCCCCCGGGCTGGCCTCGAAGCCGTAGTGGGCCCACAACCGGGCACGGGCCAGCAGCGAGTCCCCGCTGCCGGTGAGGCCCAGCCGGCCGTCCCACAGGGCGACCAGATCGGCGATGGCGCGGCGCTCGACGCCCGCCACCGACGTCGGATCGGCGACAGCGCCGTCGTCGCCACCCGGCACGAGCTGGACCGAAAGGGGCCTGCCGAACAGCGCTGCGGGGTCGAGGTACGTGCCGTCGGGGTCGCGCACGCCCACGTGGAGTCGCTCGCCGCTGAGGCCGAGCACCTGCCCCTGCTGCACCGTCGCACCCGGCCCGACGACCACTGCGGCCAGGAACGAGTAGCTGGTGCGCAACCCGTCGCCGTGGAGCACCGTGACGTGCAGCGTGCCGGCGACGGCACCCGCGAACAGCACCGTCCCGGAGGCCGCGGCGTGCACCGGGGCGAACGGGACGGTGGCGTACTCGAGGCCCCGGTTGCCGGCCCCGTACGGACCCGACGGGGCACGGAACGGGTCGACCACCGGCGCGTCGACCGGCTCCAGGTAGGCGACCGGCGGCGACTCGGCCCGGGCCGGGGGCGGTCCCCCTGCGCCCACGATGACGACGACGAGCAGGACGGAGCAGAACCGACGGGACACGGGTCCCCCACGACGCGAGCAGGTGCGGTAGGGGGAAGACGGTCGCCCGGTCAGGGCTCGAGGCGAACCCTAGCGCTGGCGGCGGCGCCGGGGAAGGGCCGGTCGCCGACGGGACGGATCCGACGGGACGGACCCGACGGCACGGTCGTTCAGGCCGGCTCGCGCTCGGACGCCAGGATGCGGGACCGCAGCTGCAGCACCGACTTCGTGTGGATCTGGCACACCCGGCTCTCGGTGACGCCGAGCACCTGACCGATCTCGGCCAGGGTGAGACCCTCGTAGTAGTAGAGGGTGAGCACGATCTTCTCCCGCTCGGGCATGCGGTTGATGGCGTCGGCGAGGATGTGGCGCATCTCCTCGACCTCGTAGGCCTGCACGGGCCCCTCGCCGCTGTCGGCCAGCGTGTCGCCCAGGGTGAGCGACTCCCCCCGATCCCCGCCGACGGAGAGCATCTCGTCGAGCGCGACGAGACCGACGAAGGAGATCTGGGACAGGGTCTGCTGGAACTGGTCGTCGGTCATCTCCAGCTCGAGGGCCAGTTCCTCGTCGGTCGGGGTGCGGTGGCGTTCGCCCTCCAGCTTGGCGATGGCCTTCTCGACCGCCCGGGCCTTCGCCCGCACCGATCGGGGCACCCAGTCGATGGAGCGCAGGATGAGCCCGAAGATCCCGTAGCTGACGAGATCCGCCTGCTCGACGTTCTGGGGCAGGCCGACGGCGACGCGGCCGGCGACGTACTTCACCAGTGGTGAGTAGTGCACGATGAGCTGGTCGCGCAGCTCGCGGTCACCCGACTGCTTGAAGTCGGCCCACAGCTGATCCAGCTCGCCGTCGCCAGCCTCTGCCACCCGCGTCCTTCCTGTCCGATCCGATCGACGGGACCACCCGCCCCAATCCTAGGCGGGGCACCGGCCCGGTGACGCCCCGCGCCGGCGAGGGGGCGTCGACACCGCTCAGGCACGGGGATGCGTCGCCTCCACGACGGCCCGCAGCCGCTCCTTGGACACGTGGGTGTAGATCTGCGTCGTGGCCAGGTCGGCGTGGCCGAGCAGCTCCTGCACGGCGCGCAGGTCCGCGCCGCCGTCGAGCAGATGGGTCGCGAAGGTGTGGCGCAGCGCGTGCGGGTGCGTGGGCGCCGCGGCACGGTGGTCGAGCAGACGCCGGGCGTCGCGCGGGCTCAGGCGGCGGCCGCGACGGTTGAGGAACACGGCGTCGTCGGGGCTCTCCGGACCGGCGAGACCGGGACGGCCGTCACGCACGTAGGCCCGCAACGCGTCGAGTGCCGGCTCGCCCACGGGGACCTGGCGCTGCTTGGAGCCCTTGCCCCACACGCGCACCACGCCGCGCTCGAGGTCCAGGTCCTCCGGCCGGAGGCCGCACACCTCGCTGACCCGCAGACCGGCCCCGTACAGCAGCTCGAGCACCGCGTCGTCACGTCGACGCACCGCCGGTTCGTCTCCCTCGACGCGCGCGGGTGGACGATCGAGGAGGACGCCGAGCTCGTCGTCGCGCAGCACCCGGGGCAGACGACCCTCCCCCTTCGGTGCGCTCAGGCCCAGCGACGGGTCGATGTCGACCACGCCGGTTCGGCGCAGCCACCCGAAGTAGCGCCGCAGGGAGGAGGCCTTGCGGGCGATGGTGCGCCGGGCGTAGCCGCGCGTCGCCAGAAAGGCGAGGTAACGGCGCAGCAGCCGTCGGTGCACCCCCGCCGGTTCCTGCACCCCGGCTCGGCCCACCCAGTCGACGAAGGCCTCGACGTCGCGACGGTAGGCCTCGACCGTGGCCGGCGAAGCCGCGGTGAGAGACGCGACGAAGTCGCCCGCACGCCAGGCTGCGGCCGGGGCTCCGTCCCCGTGGTCAGCCGCGGGAACGCCACCGGGGACAGGGGGTTCCGGCATGCGTGCCATGGCGGCAGGGTACCGGCCCCCGGGCCCGCCGACGGGGAGCGCCACAGCCCCGTGGTGGCGGCCGCGCCCGCGCCGGAACCGGTTCTGCATCCGGGCCCCGGTCGGCTCACTACGCTGCACCACATGTCCCTGCGAAGCGCCGAGCACTACCTGTCCAGCCTCGCCGACGGCCGCCGTCTCTACTACCGGGGCGAGCGCGTCGACGACCTCCTCGCCGTGCCCGACCTGCGGGTCGCGGCCGAGCACGCGGCTATCGACTACCGCGTGGCCGACGATCCCACCCACCGCGACCTGGCGGTCGTGAAGGACCCCGACTCCGGGGAGGAGTACAGCGCCTACTACCGGGTGCCGCGCACCCCAGAGGACCTCCTCGAGCGCTCCCGGCTCATCGAGCTGTGCACCTCGCTCGGCGGCACCATGGTGACGCTCATCAAGGAGATCGGGTCCGACGCCCTGTTCGCGCTCCAGCGGGTGCTCGAAGGCGAGGAGCTGGCCCGCGCCGAGTCGTTCCTCGAGCGGTGCCGACACGAGGACCTGGCCGTCGCGGTGGCCCAGACCGACGTGAAGGGCGACCGGTCCCGTCCCCCGCACCTCCAGGACGACCGCGATCTGTACGTGCGCGTCGTCGAGGAGCGCGCCGACGGCATCGTGGTCCGGGGCGCGAAGTGCCACACCTCGGTCGCGGCGAACGCCGACGAGCTCATCGTGCTGCCGACCCGGGCCATGGGGGCCGAGGACGCCGACCACGCCGTGGCCTTCGCGGTCCCCGTCGCCACCGAGGGGTTGTCGCTGTACATCTCGTCGTTCTCGGGTGGCGAACGCGATCCGTGGGACTTCCCGCTGTCGAGCCGGCACCGGATGCTCGAGACGCTGACGGTCTTCGACGACGTCTTCGTGCCCTGGGACCGGGTGTTCCTGTGCCGCCGACCCGAGCTGGCCGGTCCGGTGGCGCTGACCTTCGTCGAGTACCACCGCTTCACCGCGGTGTCCTACAAGCTGCCGCTGCTCGACGCGTTGGTGGGCGCCGCCGCGGTGATCGCGGACATGAACGGCGTGGCCCGGGCGGGGCACATCCGCGAGAAGCTGACCCAGCTGGTGATCTTCGCCGAGACGGTGCGGGGCCTCACCGAGCTGGCGGCGCAGCGGGCCCGCGTCGACGAACGCGGCATCGCCTATCCGGACCCGATGACCACCAACCTGGCGAAGTACACGTTCGCCACGCGCTATCACCAGGCACTCGAGCTGGTGCAGGACTGCGCCGGCGGGCTGCTGGTCACGGGCCCCGGCGCCGAGGACTGGGCCAGCGACGAGGTGCGCCCCGTGCTGGAGAAGTACTACGGCGCAGCCGCGCCGGCCTCGGATCGCCTCCGGGTGATGAACCTCATCAGCGACCTGACGGTGCGGGACTTCGGTGGCTACCACGCCGTGCTGGCGGTGCACGCGGAGGGCTCGATCGAAGCCGAGAAGATGCAGATCCTGCGCAGCTACGACGCCGAGCCTCGCGTGGCGCTCGCGCGGCGACTCGCCGGCCTGGACTGATCGCACCCGAGCGTCGCGGCGGCCCGGGGGACCTCCACCCGCTCATCGTCGCGCCCTCGAGACCCGCTCGATCCAGCCGCCCTGGCAGGCCACCCATCCCTGCGCCTCCAGCCGGTCGAGGGCCAGGGACAGCTCGCCCAGGTCGAGCCGGGTGCGCACGAGCAGGTGGTCGACCGTGCACGGCTGCCACCCGACGGCGTCGAGCACGTCGGCCGCCACGGGATCGGGGCCGGCGCGCTGTTCGGCCGCCGACCGGGTTCCCGCAGCCGACAGGCCGAGGTGGACGAGGACGTCGGTCACGTCACGCGCCGGGCCGGCACCGTCGAACAGCAGCTGGTTGGTCCCCTCCGACGAGGGACTGGTGACGGGACCGGGCACGGCCAGCACCGGTACGTCGCGCCGTTGCGCCTCGCTGACGGTGTGCATCGAACCGCCGCCGCGGTGTGACTCGACCACCACGACCACGTCCGCCAGCGCGGCGAGCAGTCGGTTGCGGGACGGGAAGTGCCAACCCGCCGGCCGGGTACCCAGCGGGTACTCCGACCACAGCACGCCGCGGACTGCAACCCGGCGCCACAGCGAGGCGTTCTGCCTCGGATAGGGCACGTCGAGCCCGCTGCCGACGACGCCGATGGGCGGCGCCCCCCGGGCTTCCAACGCGCCGGTGTGGGCCGCGGCGTCGATCCCCGCCGCGAGGCCACTCACGACGGCGACCCCGGCGTCGGCGAGGTCGCGGCCCAGGCCCCGGGCCACCTCGCTGCCGTACCGGGTGCACGATCGCGTGCCGACGATGGCGACCCGGGCGCCCGCCACCACATCGGGGTCACCCAGGTGGAACAGCACGGGCGGACGGGCCGGATCGTCGAGCAGCGGCGGCGGGTAGGAGGCCCGGGCGGGCGCAGCCACGCCGACCCCCGCCTCCACGTGACGCCGCCAGGTCGCGCCCACCTGGGAACGGGCCGCCTCACGGGCCCAGACACGACCGAGCTCACCGAGCTCGCTGCGACGACGACGCTGGCCGTGACGGGCGTCGACCAGCGCGACGTGGGCCCGCCCGACGCACACCTGCCGCCAGGCCTCCTCGGGTGACCACGCCTGCAGCAGCGCCGCGAGACGCACCGGACCCATCTCGGGCAGGCCGGCGAGCGCCACCAGCCACGCCTCCGACGGGAGCACCTCGGGCTCGCCCTCGCTGCCACGGCGGCGGCCGTCGTCGGGCGACAGGGCGCTCACGCCGAGACCTCCATGGCCAGCAGCCGCGGCTCGGACCGCAGACGCATGGCACTGCTGACCACGCCGGCTCCGAGCGGCGGCTCGTGCCCGGCGAGGTCGGCCAACGTGAGCGCCACGGTGCGCACGCGGCGCACCCCTCGAGCCGTGAGCCGCCCGCGGCGCACCGAGTCCTCCAGCAGGGAGCGGGCGTCGTCATCGAGCGGAGCGACCTCGTCGAGTCGGGCTGCGCTGAGCCCGGCGTTGGACCCCACGCCACGAGCCCGGGCCCGTTCCCGCACCGCCGCCACCCGCCGGGCCGCGTCGGCCGAGGACGTGCCGGGTGGCCCGTGCAGGAGGTGCGACGGATCGGGAGGCGACAGCTCGAGGCACAGGTCGAACCGGTCGAGCAGGGGACCCGAGAGCCGCCGCCGATAGCGGGCGAGCGCTGCGGGCCCGCACCGACAGCCGCCCGGACGCCCCGAGCCGCCGCACGGGCACGGGTTCATGGCCGCCACGAGCAGGAATCGGGCCGGGAACGTGACCCTGGCCTGGGCACGCGACACGCGCACCACCCCCTCCTCGAGCGGCGTACGCAGCGCCTCGAGCACCACGACCGGGTACTCCCCCAGCTCGTCCAGGAAAAGCACGCCGTTGTGGGCGCAACTGACCTCGCCCGGCTGCAGCGCGCCGGTGCCGCCGCCGATCATCGCCACCGGCGAGGCACCGTGGTGCGGGGCTCGCAGCGGCGGACGGTGCACGAGCCCCGACGGCGGGAGACCGATCCCGGCGGCGGAGTGGATGCGCGTCGTGGCGAGCGCTTCCTCTCCCTCGAGGGGAGGTAGCAGCCCGGGCAGTCGGTGGGCGAGGGTGGTCTTGCCCGCCCCGGGTGGGCCCACGAGCAGCAGGTGGTGGCCCCCGGCTGCGGCCACCTCCAGCGCGTGGCAGGCGAGCGACTGGCCCCGGACATCGGCCAGATCGGGCGGCGGCGGCTCGTGGGGGAGATCGGGTGGCGGCGGAGCGGGCGGCCACCCGGCATCACCGGCGAGGGCGTCCACGACGTCTCGCAGGCAGCGCACCCCGTGCACCCGGTGACGGCCCAGGACCGCCGCCTCGTGCACCGACTCCCGGGGCACCACGACCGTCGGCACGTCGATCGCGTCGACCAACGGCAGCACGCCCGGCGTTCGTCGTACGGAGCCGTCCAGACCCAGCTCTCCCAGGAACCCGAAACCCTCGACGGAGTCGACCGGCAGCTGGCCGGAGGCCGCCAGCAACGCGACGGCGATGGCCAGATCGAGCCCGGCGCCCGTCTTGCGCAGACCCGACGGAGCCAGGTTGACGGTGACCCGCTGGAGCGGCCACTGCAGGTCAGAGGACAACAGCGCGGCGCGCACCCGGTCACGCGCCTCTCGACAGGCGGCGTCGGGCAGACCCACCACGGTGAAGCCGGGCAGGCCGGAGCTGACGTGCACCTCGACGGCGACCGGGTGGCCGTCGGCACCGAGCAGACAGGCGGACGAGACGGTGGCGAGCACGGCGGCCTCCTCACGACGGGAAGTGGAGGAGGGTCGTCTCGCCGGCCCACGAGCGCCCGGCATGCGGCCGGGGAGCTACGAGATCACCCTAGCGACAGGGTGTGACGCTGTCGACGCCCGCGACGACGCCTGTCGTCGTCCTACAGCGATTCGCGCTCGTAGCGCACCACGGCCTGGATCTCCTCCGGGCTGAGGACGCTCTCGTAGGCAGGCATCGAGCTGCGGCCGTTGGTCACGACCTCGACGTGCTGCTCCTGGGTCAGGCGCTCCTCGACCTTCTGCAGGTTGAGCCCGGCTCCGCCCTCGCCCTCGTTGCCGTGGCAGGCGGCGCACCTGGCCTGGTACACGTCGTAGCCCTGCGCGAGCACCGGGTCCGAGGGACGCTGCGGCGCATCGGAGGAGCAGGCGGCCAGCGCGCCCAGCGGCACCGCGCTGAGGGCGACCAGCAACGGGGTCCGGGCGAGTCGCATGATCGGCCATCCTACCGGTCGGGCACGACCCCGGGATGGCCGCCCCGCCGCCGAGGTGCGCCGCACCCGGCGGGGCGGGATACTGAGCGCCATGGGCATGAACCCCTTCCGGCCCCAGAAGCGCTCCCCCGCCGACTACGTCATGGTCGTGGCGGCGCTCGTGATCTGCGCGCTGCTGGTGGGCTGGGCGCTCTTCGGCGGCTGAGCACGGCCACGAGACGACCGGAATGGCCCTCTTCGACGACGACGAGGTCGACGTGCGCGCGGTGCAGCCCTACGAGGCCACCAAGCGCTACCTCTGCCCCGGCTGCAACCAGGACATCCCGCCCGGCACCGGTCACGTCGTGGCCGTCCCCCGCACCGCCCCCGACCTGCGTCGCCACTGGCACCGGGGCTGCTGGCGGGCCCGGCACCGCCGCCGCCCGGGCCGATCGGGCTGATCAGCCTGATCGGGCTGATCCGGGCTGATCCGGGCTGATCGGGCCCGGGAGACGAGGTCCTAGGCTGCCGGGTGTGGAGCTCCTCTTCGTCCGCCACGGTGAGCCGGCCTGGGTCCGTGACGGCCTCAGCGTCGACGACCCCGACCTCACCGACCGGGGCCGGGCCCAGGCCGAGCGGCTGGCGGCCCGGCTGGCCGACACCGAGGTGCACCGTCTGGTCGTGTCGCCGCTGCGGCGCGCCCGCCAGACCGCAGAGCCCGTCGCCCGAGCTCTGGGTCTCGAACCCGAGATCCTGCCCTGGCTGGCGGAGATCGCCAATCCGACCTGGCAGGGCACGCCGGCCGAGCACGTCGAGCGCATCTTCGCCGAGAGCCGCCACCGCCCGGTGCAGGAGCACTGGGAGGGCCTGCCCGGCGGGGAGAGCTTCCGCGACTTCCACCGTCGGGTCACCCACGGGCTCGAGCAGTTCCTCGAGACCGACGGGAGCCAGCGCACGTCGAACCACCCGCCCCTGTGGCAGCTGCGCGACCCCGGCCACCGTGTCGTCGTCGTGGCCCACGCGGGGACGAACGCCTCGGCCATCGGCTACCTGCTGGGCATCGATCCCGTGCCCTGGGAGTGGGAGCGCTTCGTCTCCTTCCACGCCTCGGTGAGCGAGCTCCGACCCATCCCCATCTCGGGCCAGCACTCCTTCAGCCTGTTCCGCTTCAGCGACGTGGTCCACCTCGACGACGGCCTGCAGAGCCGGTGACGGCCCCGGTGCGGCCCGGTACCTCGACCCCTGAGGGGTGACCGGTGACGTTCAGAAGGCGCCTTCGATCACCTCGACGTCCCCGTCGAGCACGCCGACCACGTCGAAGCGGATCTGTGCCGGGCGGATCGAGCCCGCCTCCAGCCACTTGGCTGCGAGCACGCGGATGCGTTGGCGCTTGTCACGGGTGACGGCCTCGGCCGGTGCGCCGAACGCCGTCGACGATCGGGTTTTCACCTCGCAGAACACGATGGTGCGACCCCGACGCACCACGAGGTCGAGCTCACCCTCCCGGCAACGCCAGTTGCGCTCCAGCACCTCGTAGCCGTGCTGCTCGTACCACGACGCCGCCAGGGCCTCGCCGGCGGCGCCCAGTGCCAGGCGACGGGACGTCACGGGAGCTCCTCGTCGGCGGGGAGCTCCTCGATGTTCACGTCACGGAAGGTGACGACCCGCACCGCGGCCACGAAGCGGTTGGTGCGGTACATGTCCCACACCCAGGCGTCGTGGAGCACCAGCTCCACCCAGGTGCGCCCGCCGTCGACCTGCACCTGCTGCTCGACCCGGTTGCAGAGGTAGAAGCGCCGCTCGGTCTCGACGACGAAGCGGAACATGGGAGCGACGTCCTTGTACTCCCGGTACAGCTGCAGTTCGACCTCGGACTCGTAGTCCTCGAGATCCTCGGCACTCAACGGCCACTCTCGCTGGGAACGGGCCATGCCCGACCGGTTGCGGGCTGCCCCATGGGTGCGTGACGGCCGGTCGCGCACGGCTGGGCAGCGATCGAGGAGCGGCCCCGGGACGGACGCCGCTCGGCGGTGCGGGGCACCGGATCAGTCGCGACGCTCCTTGACCTTGGCGGCCTTCCCGACCCGGTCGCGCAGGTAGTAGAGCTTGGCCCGCCGCACGTCACCCCGGCTGACGACCTCGACCTTGGCCACCGTGGGGGTGTGCAGCGGGAACGTGCGCTCCACGCCCACGCCGTAGCTCACCTTGCGCACCGTGTAGGTCTCCCGCAGGCCCGAACCCTGGCGCCGGATGACCACGCCCTGGAAGACCTGCACCCGTTCCTTGGAGCCCTCGACCACCCGTACGTGCACCTTCAGCGTGTCGCCGGGCGCGAAGTCGGGGATGTCGTCGCGCAGGCTCCGTGCGTCGAGGGTGTCGATGGCGTTCATGACGATGGCTCCGCAGGTTCGATCGCCCGCACCGGCAACCGGCGCGGAAGGACTCGCCAGGATAGGCCGGGATCACCCTCGGAGACAAAGCGCGCGCTCCACCCCGGGGCGCCGCTGCGGCGCTCACCCCGGGGCGGGGAACTCCTCGAGCAGTCGCTGCTCCTCGTCGCTGAGCCCACCCCTGGACGCCACGAGGTCCGCACGTCGGGCCAGGGTGCGGCGCAGAGCCTGGGCCCGGCGCCACCGGGCGATGCGACCGTGGTCGCCGGATCGGAGGATCTCGGGCACCGTCAGCCCCCGGAAGTCCGCCGGCTTCGTGTACTGGGGGTACTCGAGCAGCCCGTCGCTGAAGGACTCGTCGCCCGCCGAGGCGTCGTTGCCCATCACACCCGGCACGAGCCGGCCGACGGCCTCGAGGACCACCATGGCCGCGACCTCACCACCGGCGAGCACGTAGTCGCCGATCGACAGCTCGCCGTCGACGAGATGGGTGCGGACCCGTTCGTCGACGCCCTCGTAGCGACCGCACAACAGCGAGAAGCCGTCGAGCACGGCGAGGTCGCGGGCCACGGCCTGGGTGAGCGTGCGGCCACCGGGCCCGAGCAGCAGCAACGGACGTGGCGGCGCCGCGGCCTCGACGGCCGCGAAGATGGGCTCGGGCATGAGCACCATCCCTGCGCCGCCGCCGTAGGGGGTGTCGTCCACGGAGCGGTGGGGGTCGGTGGCGACCGAGCGCAGGTCGTGCACCCGGACGTCGAGCAGTCCCCGCTCGCGGGCCTTGCCCAGCAGGCTGAGGGAAGCGAACCCGTCCACCATCCCCGGGAAGATGGTGAACACGTCGATGCGCAACGGTCAGCCCCGGTCCGACCCGGCGGGTCCGGTCCCGGGCACGTCGTCGGGTTCGTCGTCGAGGAGCCCGAGCGGCGGATCGATCACGAGGCGGCCGTCGTCGTCCCAGCCGTCGACGAACACCAGCGGCACCAGCGCGCCGTCGCGCAGCACCAGCAGATCGCTGGCCGGGTTCGCCTGGAGGGCCTCCACCTCGCCCCGGACGCGGCCGCTGCGGTCGACGACCGTGGCACCGACCAGCTCGTGGACCCACAGCGCGCCGGGGTCCTCGGGGTCGTCGAGCGGCTCCGCCTCCAGCGTCACGCCCCGCAGGGCATCTGCCTCCTCGCGTGTCCCGACACCTTCCAGCACGACCAGCCAGCGCTGCTGGTGGGGGCGGGCGGCGCCGACGGTGAGCATCCGGCCACCCGCGCGCAGCACCGACCCGGGCCGCAGTCGGGCGGGATGATCGGAGACGAGGCGCACCAGGACCTCACCCCGTAGACCGTGCGGGCGCTCGACGCGCCCCACCTCCAGCCAGACGGCGCCGTCCTCACGGGCGGGACCACCGGGCGCAGGCGCCTCGTGGGCCATGGGAGGTGTCAGTCGAGGAACTCGATGTCGACGTCGACGTCGTCACGCACGGCGGCAGCACGCACCACGGTGCGGATGGCCTGGGCCACCCGGCCGCGCTTGCCGATGACCCGACCCATGTCGCCGTCACCCACGTGCACGTTCAGCGAGGGGCGCCGACCGTTGTCGTCGACCTCGACCTCGACGGCGTCGGGCGCCTCGACGATGGACCGCACGAGATACTCCAGCACGGCTCGGGCGTGGGGGGCGGGCTCCGTGCCGGAACCCGTGTCGAGATCCGAGACCTCGCTCACGAGGCCTTGGCCCCCTTGAACTCGTCCCACGCACCCGAGATCTCGAGCAGCTTGCGCACCGTCTCGGTGGGCTGGGCACCCTTGCGCAGCCAGGCGACTGCCTTGTCGTTGTCGATCACGATGGTGGACGGCTCGCGGCGCGGGTCGTAGTGGCCCACGATCTCGATGAACCGGCCGTCACGGGGTGAGCGCTGGTCGGCGGCCACCACACGGTAGGTGGGCTGCTTCTTCTTGCCCATCCGCATCAGGCGGAGCTTTACCACGGTGTCTCTTCTCTCTCTTCGGGGTCGGTGGCCGGGCGGACCGACCGGATATCCTGCGCCGCGGACGGCCGTGGTTTCAAGCCCACCGGTCGACGCGGGTCGGATCGTTCACTTCAGGCGGGGCAGGCCGGAGCCGGGACTGCCCAGTTCGGGCCACCCTTCGCCCGGCGCGTGCAGGTCCGGGAGCCCGCCCGTCTCGAGGTTCGGCAGCTTCAGCTTCGGCGCGCCCTTGGGGGTCACCCGTCCGCCGCCGGGACCCTTGCGGCCCTTGCGGTCCTTGCGGCCCTTGCGGGTCTTCTTGGAACCCAGGCCGCCCATGCGCTTCATGATCTTCTGCATCTCCTTGAACTGCGTGAGCAGCGTGGAGACGTCGTGTGGGTTGGTGCCCGAGCCCTGGGCGATGCGGCCGCGGCGGGAGGCGTCGATGAGGTCCGGGTCCCGTCGCTCGGCCGGGGTCATGGAGTGGATGATGGCCTCGACCCGGGCCAGCTCCCGGTCGTCGATCTCGGCGTCTCGGACCTCTTTGGGGACGCCGGGCAGCATGCCGATGAGCCCCGACAACGGACCCATCTTCTTGATCTGCTGCATCTGCTCGAGGAAGTCCTCGAGGGTGAACTGGCCCTCGAGCAGCTTGGCCGCGGCGGCCTCGGCCTCGTCCTTCTCGTAGACCTCCTCGGCCTTCTCGATGAGGGTGAGCACGTCGCCCATGCCGAGGATGCGCCCCGCGAGGCGGTCGGGGTGGAAGAGGTCGAAGTCGGCCAGCTTCTCGCCGGTGGAGGCGAACGCGATGGGGCGTCCGACGACCTCCTTGACCGACAGCGCGGCGCCACCCCGGGCGTCGCCGTCGAGCTTGGTCAGGATGACGCCGTCGAGCTCCAGGGTCTCGTGGAAGGCCTCGGCGGTGGTGACCGCGTCCTGCCCGGTCATGGCGTCGATGACCAGGAACGTGTAGTCGGGATCGACCGCCCCGGAGATCCGCCGCACCTGGTCCATGAGCTCGGCGTCGATGGCCAGGCGACCGGCGGTGTCGACGATGACGACGTCGCGGCCCGTGCGGCGGGCCTCCTCGACCGAGCGGCGCGCCACGTCGACGGGGTCGGTCGGCTCGCTGAACACGGGCACGCCGATCTGCGCTCCCAGCGTGCGGAGCTGCTCCACCGCGGCGGGACGCTGCAGGTCGGCTCCCACCAGCAGCGGGTTGCGACCCTTGCTGCGGAACCACGAGGCCAGCTTCGCCGAGTTCGTCGTCTTGCCCGAACCCTGCAGGCCCGCCATGAGCACCACCGTCGGCGGACGGTGGGAGAAGGTGATCGAGATGGTCTCCCCGCCGAGGGTGTTGACCAGCTCGGCGTGGACCGCCTTGATGACCTGCTGGCCGGGGCTCAGCGCCTTGGAGAGCTCGAGGCCGACCAGGTCCTCGCGGACCCGGGCCACGAAGTTCTTGACGACCTTGAAGTTGACGTCGGCCTCGAGCAGCGCCAGGCGGATCTCGCGCAGCGCCTCGTCGACGTCGTCGTCGGTGAGGACGCCCTTGCTGCGCAGGCGCGAGAAGATGCCCTCGAACCGGTCGGAGAGTGCTTCGAACATGGAGTGACGATGCTACCGGCCCCGGCGAGCTCCCGGTGCCCGCGCCGGACATGCCGGACGGGCACCACGAACCCGGCCCGGAGGACCGGACCCCGGGATCGGGTCAGCCGGCCGCGCCGGCCAGCTCGTCGGCGCTGACCTCGAGCAGGTTCTCGACCTCCCGCACACCGGGGATGGCGGCGGCCACGCGGGCCAGCTCGTCACGTGCGGCGTCCTGGGGCACCGCACCGGCCAGGACCACCCGTCCGGCCGACACCGTCACCGTGGGCTGGGGCAGGTGCCAGGTGCGCGGCGCGTGGGCCAGCTCGAAGGTGACCCGCTCCGCCAGGTCGGCGTCGCTGGGACCCGACGCGCCGCGGAGGGCGGCCAGCACCTTCGTGCGCAGCTCACGGCCGGGCCCGGGCGCCAGGAACAGCCCCAGGGCGATCCCCACGACGAGGCACGAGAACCCCTTGAAGCCGAGGACCCGCACCAGGGCGGCCACGACCCGCAGGGGCAGGGCCAGCACCCAGGCCCCCAGCCGCACCACGGCGGCCACCGCCCGGCCCACCTGCACGAAGGGCCAGGTCAACACGTCGAGCAACCGGGTGTGGCGCTGCGCTTCGGTCATGGGTCGGCTCCAGTCGGGGTCGAGAACGAGAGGGACAACGATGGCGACGGGTCAGGAGAAGAGGGCGTCGACGAACTCGTCGGCGTCGAACGGCACCAGGTCGTCGATGCCCTCGCCGAGGCCCACCAGCTTCACCGGGATGCCCAGCTCGGCCTGGATGGCGATGACGATGCCGCCCTTGGCGGACCCGTCGAGCTTGGTGAGCACCACGCCGGTGAGGTCCGCGGCCTCGGTGAACTGGCGGGCCTGGACGAGGCCGTTCTGGCCGGTGGTGGCGTCGAGGACGAGGAGCACCTCGGTGACGGTGCCCGCGCCCTTGTCGGCGACGCGGCGCACCTTGCGCAGCTCCTCCATCAGGTTGGTCTTCGTGTGGAGCCGCCCGGCGGTGTCGGCCAGCACCAGGTCCGCACCCCGGGCGGCAGCGGCTTCGACGGCGTCGAAGATGACGGCACTCGGGTCGCCGCCCTCGTTGCCGCGCACCAGGTCGGCGCCGGCCCGGTCGGCCCAGAGGCCGAGCTGCTCGGCCGCGGCGGCACGGAAGGTGTCGCCCGCGGCCATGACCACCGCCCGGCCGCCGTCGATCTCCCGCTTGCCGAGCTTGCCGATGGTGGTGGTCTTGCCCACGCCGTTCACGCCCACGAAGAGCCACACGGTGGGGCTCTGCTCGGCGTAGACCAGGTCGAGGTCGAACCCGCCGAGCTGGGACTTGAGCTCGTCCTTGAGCGCCTCGACGAGCTGCTCGCCGTCGGTGAGGTCCTCGTCGCGGACGCGGGTGCGCAGCCGCTCCAGCAGCGCGGACGTGGGCTCGATGCCCACGTCGGCCCGGATGAGGGCCTCCTCGAGCTCCTCCCAGGTCTCCTCGTCGATCCTGTCGCGACCGAGCAGGTCGCCCACGTAGCCGGCGAGCGTGCTGCGGGCGCGGGCCAGACGGTCCCGGAACCGGGGCTTCACCGGGGTCAGCGCCTCGGGCTCGACCTCCGGCTCCTCGACAGCGGGGCCGCCTTCGTCGGCGACCGGCGTACGCCCTGCCAGCTCGGCGGCGCTCAGCTCGGCCTCCACGGCCAGGACGTCCTCGGCTGCGGCCTGTTCGGCCCGCTCGGCCAGCTCCGCCTCCGAGGGCGCACCCACCGGCTGGTCCAGCAGGGTCGCCATGTGCTCGGCGACCTCGCGCTTGACCTCGGGCGGGACACGCGGCGCGTCGGGACCGGGTTCGAGAACAGCGTCACGGGCCTTGGTCCGCGCCTGCACGACGGCGAACGCGACCCCGAGGAGCACGCCCAGGAGAACGGCGACGATGATGAGCTCATTCATGCGCCGAGCAGCCTACCGGCACCGGGAGCCACGGTTCTGCGGCGGGCATGCACGCGGAGAGGCACCCGGCGGACCGGGTGCCTCTCCTCGCTGGGAACCGTCGCGATGCCCGGACACGAGACCCCCGTTGGTCCGTCCGGGCACCGCGGCGAGCGGTGGTGGTGCTCAGCCCTTGGTGCCGAGCTCCACCTCGATCTCGAGGGACTCGTCGGCGCGGACCACCTCGAGGGTGACCACGTCGCCGGGCTGCCGGGCACCGATGGCGGCGGCCAGGGCCGCGGAGCCCTGCATCTCGGTGCCGTCGAGGGCCACGATGACGTCACCACGGCGCAGGCCGGCGTCGGCGGCGGGGCTGCCCGACTCGACCGAGACGATCTGGGCGCCGGCGCTGCCGTCCTGGGGCGCCTGGCTGCTCACACCCAGGAACGCCCGCTCCACCGACTCGCCGGCGACGAGCTTGTCGGCGACGCCCTTGGCCGTCGCGATGGGCACGGCGAAGCCGATGCCGTTGTTCTCGCCGTTCTGGCTGTAGATCATGGTGTTGATCCCGATGACCTCGCCGAAGCGGTTGGCGAGCGCCCCACCCGAGTTGCCGGGGTTGATGGGGGCGTCGGTCTGGATGAGACCCGTCAGCGTGCCGGCCGGCGTCTCGAGCTCGCGCTCGAGGCCCGACACGATCCCCGCCGTCACCGACGCCTGGAAGCCGAACGGGCTGCCGAGCGCGATGGCGTCCTCGCCCACCTCGACGGTGCCGGGCTCGGCGATCTGCGCGGCCACCAGCTCGTCGGGCGTGTCGACCGCCACGATCGCGAGGTCGCGCTCGGGGAGCCGACCCACGACGCGGCCACTCAGCTCGGTGTCGTCCGCCGTGCGCACCACCACCTCGTCGGCGGTGGCCACGACGTGGTGCGCCGTGAGCACGAGGCCGGCCGGGTCGTACACCACGCCCGAGCCGACGCCGCCACCGCCCATGCCACCGGCGATCTCGATCTGCACGACCGCCGGCCCGAGGGCAGCGGCCACCGCAGCGGGGCTGCCGAGCTCGTCGGCCGCGACCGTGGGGGTCGTGGTGGCGTCGTCGTCACCGTCGAGCAGCAGCACCGCACCGAGGGCCACGGCCGCGACCGTGACGCCGCCGGCGACGATCCAAGCCGTGCGGCGGCGCGAGCGCGGAGGCGGCGGAGCGTCCTGCGTCGGCGCGGACTCGGCCGTCGGCGACGCCGGCGGGATCAGGCCGGCGGGATCGGGTGGCGGGAGCAGGTCGCCGAGCGGCGGCGAGGCCGGCAGGTCGCGCCAGCTGCGTCGTGGCGGCCGGGGCAGCTCGGACGTGGGAGGGGGGTCGATCAGCGTCATCACCGCCGACCGTACGGAGGCGCGCGTAAAGCGGCCGTCAAACGGCCGGGTGGAGCATCTCGCGCCACGGCTGCACGACCGGGTGGAGCCGGTCGGCGGCCACCACGTCGGCCGCCCGAGCCGTCGGCGATGCCGGGAGCCACACCGTGAAGGTCGAGCCGGAGCCCTCCGCGGACTCGATCGTCAGCACCCCACCGTTGGCTTCGACGAGCTGGCGCGAGATCGTGAGTCCGAGCCCTCGCTCGCCCGGCTCGTCGGCGCGGTCGCGATCGCGGTCGTGGCGGCCCCGCCACCCGCGCTCGAACGCGGCGGCGTGGAGCTGCGCCGGCAGCCCGGGCCCCTCGTCGACCACCGCGGCCCACCGCCACCCGACGTGCTCGCCGGTGGCCACGGTGATGGTCGACCCCTGCGGCGCGAGCCGGACGGCGTTCGACAGCAGGTTGCCGAGCGCGGTGCGCACCGCCGAGCGGTCGCCCTCGCTCGGCCCGAGTCGCTCGGGCCC
>JALOLF010000019.1 GCA_025456085.1 Acidimicrobiales bacterium | reverse complement strand
CGGCGAGATCGCCGACGTCTCCCGACCTCTGGTCGACGGCGACGCCGCCCGCACGCTCGTCGCCGCCGGTGGCGTCCTCGACGGTGGGATCGGCCGCGTCCGTCGCGCCGACACCGGCGTCGGGCGCCACGACCGCGTCACCCGACGTCGTGGGCGGTGCGGGTTCCGGTGTCGGGGGGAGGCCCGACGTGTCCGGCGCCGGGTCCTGCGACGCCGCGGGGCCTCCGACCTGGTCGGGGGCGACCGGCGCCGTGGTGGCGGGAACCGTCGCCACCGGAGCGCTGGTGGGCACGGGTGGCGGGGGCGTGGTGGCGGGCGGGGGCGGGCACACCCGCGACGGGTCGGAGGGACCCCGCGGTGCGGGATCGCTGGCGTTCCCCGCGCCCTGCACGAAGCGCCATCCTTCGACGACGGTCTGCGAGGGTCGGTGCGTGCCGGGGCCGATGGCCGCGTACCTCCACCCGGCGGCGTCGCCGTGCCAGTACGACCAGTACCGGTACCCGTCGTCGGTCCGCGTGCCGCACCCCGTGGCGGGGTAGCCGTCGATGGCGCACACCAGTCCTGCGCTGTTGAGCCGGACGCTGTGGCCGGCCCCCTCCAGCACGTCGAACCCGTTGCCGCCGGCGGCGACGGGCACGCAGTGCACCTCCGGGGCGGGCGCGTCGGCGAAGGTCCCGAAGTCGACCACGACCCCCGCTCGGGCTCCCTCGGCGGCGCAGGCGGCCGGCATCGCGGCCGTCGTCACGGGCAGCACCGAGGCCCCGACCGCGACCACGAGGACGGCGAACGGGCGCACACTGCGTCGGATCCGCACCCACTCTCCTTCCCCGGCGACGAAGCCCCGGAGAGTCGGCCGCCCGGCCGGTTCCACCCGAGCCCCGCATCCGCATTCCACGACGGCTGATCGGAGCTGCAGTCCGCTCGGGCGTTCCGGCTCGCGGCCCCCGTCGGGAGACCACCTACGGTTGCGGGTCAGCGCCGGAATTCGACCGGCTTCCCCCGGGGACGGACCTGTGCAGTTGCACCGAACAACAGCACAGCCCCCGCGACGACGTCAACTGCCGCCGGATGACGTCGACGGCAACACAACCGCAACACGGGCCGTTGCCGTGCGCGGCGTGCGGCTCGCTAAGGTGCGCGGCGAGGGCCGGGATCGGTCAGCGGGGGCACCGGCCGGAACCGGGCACCGACGTGCACGGGACGGGACGACATGACACAAGGGAACACCTGCCCGTGAGAGCGCTCCTCGATGCCGTGCTCGTCGACCTCGACGGCACGCTGGCCGCCCCGGCCGTCACCGAGACCCGACCCGACCCCAGGGCGAACGGCCACACGAACGGCAACGGCAACGGGCACGGCCTTCCCCTGCACCTGGTGGAGGACCTCGCCTCCCTCGCCACCCAGGTCTGGGTGGGCATGCTCACCAGCGACGCCGACCACGAGGCGGCCACCTCGACCCTGCTCGACGCGGCCGCCGGCGGCACGGCGACGATCGGTCCGGCCGGGCTGGTCGGCATCGTGGGACCCGGCTCGTCGGCACCCGGCGGGCTCGACCCCGACACCCTGCGCGCCGCGCTCGACGAGCTCGGTCTGCGCGACCCCGGCCGGGTGCTCCTGGCCGGGGATCCCCGCTCCGAGGAGGCGGCCACCGCCGCCGGTCTGCCCTTCCTCGACGTGACCGCCTCCGACGACGGGGTCGGCCGGTCCGTGCAGAGCTGGGTGGAGCGCGTCGCCGGCCACCGCTTCGAGCTGGCCCGGGCCGCGATCACCCAGAGCGACGCCGACGCCGCGCAGGCCGCCACGGCCCGGGTGGCCACCCAGGTCCGCTCCGGGGGGCTGGGCCGCCTGGAATCGCTGGGCGTGCAGCTCGCCGCCATCGCGGGGACCGTGCCCCCGCCCGTGCCCCTGCCGGCGCGGGTGGCGGTGTTCGCCGCCGACCACGGCGTGACCGACTGGAACGTCTCTCCCCAACCGGCGGGGGCGACCACCGCCATGGCGACGGCGGTGCTGGACGGGACGGCCACCGTCGACGTGCTCGCCCGACACCTCGACAGCACCATCGAGGTCGTCGACGTCGGCCTCAGCCACCCCATCGCCCACCGTGAGGGCCAGGCGCTGCTGCGCCGTCCGGTGCGCGCCGGCACCGACAACATGGGCACCGGCCCCGCCATGAGCCGTGTGGATGCCCTGCTGTGCCTCGACATCGGCGTGGAGGTGGCCCAGCGGTGCGTCGCCGCCGGGGCCCGCTGCCTGGTCACGGGCGACCTGGGTGTCGGCAACACGACGGCCGCCACGGCCGTGATCGCCGCGGTGACGGCTCGGGACCCCGACGAGATCACCGGGCGCGGCGCCGGCGCCGACGACGAGATGCTGGCCCGCAAGCGGGCGGTGATCGACGCCGCGCTGGAACGGGTGACCTCGGCGGCCGGTCCCCTCACCGTGCTGGAGCAGGTGGGCGGGCTCGAGATCGCCGCCCTGTGCGGCTTCATCGTGGGCGGTGCCGCCCTGCGCGTGCCCGTGCTGGTCGACGGGCTGGTCGCCGACGCCGCGCTCCTGCTGGCGGTACGGCTCGCACCCGACGTCATCGACTACGTCGTGTGCAGCCAGCGCTCGGCCGAACCGGCCGCCGCCGCGGCCCTGGAGCACCTGGACCAGAACCCGCTGCTGGCCCTCGAGCTGCGCATCGGGGAGGGCATCGGCGGGGTGCTCGCCCTCCCGCTGCTGGTGGCCGCCGCCGAACTGCTGACGGACCTCCCCGTGGCCGAAGCGACGCCCGCGGTCCCCGAGCCCGCGATCGAGCCGGTGGGCGAGGAGATCCTGGTGACCGAGACCCCGGCCGCGAAGAAGGCGGACAAGCACGCCGGCAAGGCCGGCCGGAAGTCCAAGGGAGCGAAGGGCCGCCGGCCCGATGACGCCGAGGTCACCGGCTGATCCTCGGTAGCATCGGGCGGTCATGACCCGCTCGCCGCACCGCTCCGAGCTGCCCCGGCGCAGCCGCGCCGCACTCGCAGCGGGGCGGGGCGTCGCCACCCTCTCCCGAGCCGCCCACCTCGGCTCGGGCAGCGTCATCGGCGGCAAGCTCGCCCTGGCCGTCGACCCCCTGCTCCTCGGTCGACTCAGCGCCGGGCACGACACGGTGCTGGTCAGCGGCACGAACGGCAAGACCACCACCACGCACCTCGTGGGCGCTGCGCTGCGCACCGCGGGGCCGGTGGCGTCCAACACGCTGGGCGCCAACATGCCTCCCGGCATGGTCGCGGCGCTGGACCGGGCGCCCGACGACGTGACGGCGGTGCTCGAGGTCGACGAGCGCTGGCTGCCCCGGGTCCTGGGCGAGGTCGGCCCCGCCGTCGTGGTCCTGTTGAACCTCAGCCGCGACCAGCTCGACCGCAGCCACGAGGTCCGCAAGATCGCCGACACCTGGCGCGACGCGCTGGGGCGCCTGGCCACCCGGGTCGTGGTCGCCAACGCCGACGACCCGCTCGTGGTGTGGGCCGCGGGCGGCGCACCCCACGTGGTCTGGGTCGGTGCCGGGTCGTCGTGGACCGCCGACGCGGCCGGCTGCCCGGCCTGCGGGGGGCGCATCGACTTCTCGCCGACGACCTGGCGCTGCACGGCGTGCGACTTCGCCCGCCCCGAACCGGCGTGGACCGACGACGGCACCCACGCCGTGCAACGCGACGGACCCCGCGTCCCGCTGGCGGTGGAGCTGCCCGGACGGGTGAACCGCGGGAACGCACTGCTGGCACTGGCCGCCGCCGACGCCGTGGGGGTGGAACCCGCGACGGCGGCACCGGGCCTTCGTCGGGTGCGCGAGGTGGCCGGCCGCTACCGATCGGCCGACGTTGCCGATAGCCGGCTACGAATGCTGCTGGCCAAGAACCCGGCCGGCTGGACCGAGGCCATCGACATGCTGGCACCGGCCCCCCGCCCGGTGGTGGCGGCCATCAACGCCCGCATCGCCGACGGCCGCGACCCGTCGTGGCTGTGGGACGTCCCCTACGAGCGCCTGCAGGGTCGACTGGTGGTGGCCACGGGCGAGCGTCGCCACGACCTGGCGGTGCGCCTGCGCTACGCCGACGTGGACCACGACGTGGCCGACTCCCTGGAGGCCGCGGTGCGGCGTTGCGGCACACCCGACGTGGACCTGATCGCCAACTACACCGCCTTCCAGGACTACCTCGACGCCGTGGGACGCGAGCCGTGAGCACCCCGCGGGACTCGGTCGTGCGGGTGGGGCTGCTGTTCCCCGAGCTGCTGGGCACCTACGGCGACGGCGGCAACGCCGTGATCCTCGTGCAGCGCCTGCGCTGGCGGGGCCTCGACGCGGAGCTGGTCGAGATCGCAGCCGGCACGACGGTCCCCGAGACCTGCGACCTGTACCTGCTCGGCGGGGGCGAGGACGCCCCCCAGACCGAAGCGGCCCGCGAGCTGGGCACCGACGGACCGCTGCACCGCGCCGTGGCCCGTGGCGCCGTGGTGCTGGCGGTGTGCGCCGGGATGCAGATCGTGGGGCGCAGCTTCCCCGGCGGGAGCGGCCGCACCGAGACCGGGCTGGGTCTGCTCGACTGCGTGACCGTGAAGACCGACGAGCCCCGGGCCGTGGGCGAGCTGCTGGTGACACCCGACGCGGCCTTCGCCGACCTGGGCCGGCTCACCGGTTTCGAGAACCACGGGGGCCGTACCCGGCTCGGCCCCGGCGCCCGCCCGCTGGGTCGCGTCGTCGCCGGTGTGGGCAACGGCGACGGCACCGAGGGGGTCACCACCGCCGACGAGGCCGACGGGCGGGTGGTCGGCACCTACCTGCACGGCCCGGTGCTGGCCCGCAACCCGGCCCTGGCCGACGCGTTGCTGGCGTGGGTGGTCGGCGCCCCGCTGGACCCGCTCGACGACACCGACGCCGACGCGCTGCGGGCCGAGCGCTTCCGCGCCGTGGAGCAGGGCAACCTCGACGGGGTCGCCCACCGGACCTGGCGCGACCGCCTGCTGCGACGGAACTGAGCGCGGCTCAGAGCGAGTCGTCGTCGGTGCCGCCCACGGCGTAGGGCTGCCCGACGAACCCGGCGGGCGACCAGGCGATGGTGAACGGCCCCTGCATCCGGCGACCGGTGGGCAGCCCCGAGGCGGGGTCCCGTGGCGACACGGGCAGGGCGTAGCCCTCGACGTCGGCCTCGGGGAAGGCCCGCACCAGCACGAGCTGCAGCACGGCCCGCTCGGCGTCGTCGAGCTGCGCGCCCCACGCCTCGAGCTTGCCCCGGAAGCGCTCCACGTCCTCTTCGGTCAACCAGCGGGTCTCGGCCATCGGTGCTCCTCGTCTCGGCGCCGACGCACACGACGCTGTCCGACCCCGCTCGGTTACACGGCACGTCGCTGCCGGAGCGCCCGAAAACGCAGTGCCCCCGCCCGTCTGGTGGGTGGGTGAACGGGCGGGGGCGGCTGGGGTTGGTGCGATACGCAAGGTACCGGCCCTCCGGGCGCAGGTGGTGGATGGGCGCGGCGCGTCCGACCGCTCCCGCTTGCCAGACTGGGGTCGTGACCGGTGCCGAACCCCTCCGCATCTGCTTCGTGTGCCTCGGCAACATCTGCCGCTCCCCCACGGCCGAGGCGGTCATGGGCTGGCTCGTGGCCGACGCCGGCCTGGCGGATCGCATCGAGGTCGACAGCGCCGGCACCAGCGGGTGGCACGTCGGGGACCCGCCCGACCGGCGGACGGCCGCCGAGGCGGCGAGACGGGGCATCGCCATGACCTCCCGGGGCCGGCAGTTCCACCCCGGCGACTTCGCGTACTTCGACCTCGTCGTCGCCATGGACCGCACGAACCTGGCCGACCTCGTCGACCTCGCCCCCGATGCCTCCCTGCGTGACCGGGCCACGCTGCTGCGGATCTTCGACCCGTGGGTGCGCGACGAGCTCGCCTTCGGCGACCCGACCACGGCCGACCCGGGCGTGCTGCTCGGGCCCGGCATGGCCGGCGCCGGTGACCTCCTCGACGTGCCCGACCCCTACTACGGCGGGCCCGACGGGTTCCGCCTCGTGTTCGACCTCGTGGAGGCGGCGTGCCGGGGTCTGCTCGACCACGTCCGTCCCCGCCTCTCGTGATGCGCTGGGTGGGCGGCACCCTGCCCGAGGTCGTGGGGGACGCGCTGGGCGTGCGGGTCACGGCCAGCGCCGCGGTGACGGGCGGCGACATCAACGAGGCGTACCGCCTGGTGCTCGCCGACGGGCGCCAGGTCTTCGTCAAGACCGACGTCCACGGCCCGCCCGGCCTGTTCGACGCCGAGGCCGCAGGTCTGGCGTGGCTGCGCGAGACGGCCACGGTGCGGGTCCCGCGGGTGCTCGCCGTGCGAGACGGCGCCGAGGTGGCCACCCGGTTCCTGGCGCTGGACTGGGTGCCACCCGGGCGGCCCGGCCCCACCCACGACGAGGAGCTGGGGCGCGCCCTGGCCGCGCTGCACCGGTTCCCGTGCCCCCGCTTCGGCCTGGAGGCCGACAACCTGCTGGCCACCCTCCCCCAGGACAACACCCCGACGGCGACGTGGCCGGAGTTCTACGCCCGGCGACGTCTCGAACCGCTGGTGCGCGCCGCCGTCGAGCTGCGACGGCTGCCCGCCGAGGCCGTCGGGCGCTTCGAGCGGCTCTTCGAGCACCTCGAGGTCCTGTGCGGCCCCCCGGAGCCACCGTCACGACTGCACGGCGACCTGTGGGCCGGCAACGCCATCGCCGACACCGACGGTCGGCCGTGGCTGGTCGACCCGGCGGTGTACGGCGGTCACCGCGAGGTCGACCTCGCCATGATGCGGCTCTTCGGCGGGTTCGGCGAGCGGGTGTTCGCCGCCTACGACGAGGTCCACCCCCGGGCCGCGGGCCACGACCACCGCGTCGGGCTGTACCAGCTCTACCCCCTGCTCGCCCACACGGTGCTCTTCGGCGGCCGCTACGGCACCTCGACGCTGGCGCAGCTCGAGCTCTACGCCTGACCGGCACGCACCGGATAGCCTCGGCCACCGCCGTTCAGGCGGCGCAGGGGGGCGGCCCCTGCGACGGGACGAGGAGGACGCGGTGAAGCTGGGTCTCATGTGGGGGTACTGGGGTCAGCTCCCTCCACCGCAGGTCATCGAGATCACCCAGGAGGCGGAGCGACTGGGGTTCGACTCGGTGTGGACCGCCGAGGCGTGGGGGTCCGACGCCTTCACCCCGCTGGGCTGGATCGCCGGCCACACCTCCACCATCAAGCTGGGCACCGCCGTCGTGCAGCTCGCGGCCCGCACCCCCACCGCCACCGCCATGGCCGCCATCACCCTCGACCACCTCTCCAACGGCCGCTTCCAGCTCGGCCTCGGGGTGTCGGGTCCGCAGGTCGTGGAGGGGTGGTACGGCCGGCCGTCCGACAAGCCGCTGGCCCGCACCCGGGAGTACGTGGAGATCATCCGCCGCGTGCTGCGCCGCGAGGAGCCGCTCGACTTCCAGGGCGAGTTCTACCAGCACCCCTACCACGGCCCCGGCAGCACCGGTCTGGGCAAGCCGCTCAAGGCCATCACCCATCCGCTGCGGCGGGACCTGCCCATCTACCTGGGTGCCGAGGGCCCCCGCAACGTGCGCCAGACGGCGGAGATCGCCGACGGTTGGCTGCCCCTGTACTACTCGCCGTTCCACCAGGACGTGTACGCCGAGTCGCTGGCGCCGGCGGGACCCGGCTTCGACATCGTGGCCGGCGCGCAGATCAACATCTGCGACTCGGTGGAGGAAGGCCTGGCCCCGGTCAAGATGATGCTCGGCTTCTACATCGGCGGCATGGGCGCCAAGGGGCAGAACTACCACACCAAGCTCATGGGCCGCTTCGGTTACGAGGAGGAGGCGCTGCGCATCCAGGAGGCCTTCTTCGAGGGCCGGCGCGACGAGGCCATCGCCCTCGTGCCCGACGACTTCGCCGACGCCATCTCCCTGGTCGGCCCGCCGGCACGCATCCGCGAACGTCTCGCTGCCTGGGACGAGAGCCCCGTGTCGACGCTGCTCGTCTACGCCCCCGGCAGCCTCGACAACCTGCGCACCGTCGCCGAGCTGGTCCTCGAGGCCTGAGCACCACACCGGTGCCGACCGCATCCCGGGAACGCTCCAGGGGCCTCCTGTTCGAGGACCCGCCCGACGCCACCGGCTGGCGTTCGCCGGCACGGCACTGGCGCGGGCGGCCCGTGGAGCGGGTGCTCGACCCGGTCCTGCGCCGGCACACCGACCACGTGCTGCACCCGCGACCGCCGGCGGTGCAGCCGCACCTGCTGCCCCACGTCGGCGCGCTCGACGGCATCCGCGGGCTCGCGGTGCTGGGCGTGGTGGTGTTCCACGCCGGAGTGACGTGGCTGCCCGGCGGGTTCCTCGGCGTGAGCACCTTCTTCACGCTCTCGGGCTTCCTCATCACGAGCCTGCTGCTCACCGAGGAGCTGCGTACCGGCACGATCGACCTCCCCCGCTTCTGGGCCCACCGCATCCGCCGGTTGCTCCCCGCAGCGCTGCTGGCGGTCGTGTTGGCCGCCGTGGCGGTGGCCGCCCTGGCCGGCACCGGTGCGCAGCTGCGCGACTTCCGCGGTGACGGGCTCGCGGCCCTCGGCTACGTGGCGAACTGGCGCTTCATCGCGGCCGAGCGCTCCTACGCCGAGCTGTTCGACGCGCCCTCTCCCCTGCTGCACTTCTGGAGCCTGGCCATCGAGGAGCAGTTCTACCTGCTGTTCCCGCCCCTGGCCCTGCTGCTGGCGAAGGTGGGACGTGGCTCACGCCGGGTCTTCGCCGGCGGCCTCGTGGCGCTGCTCGCGTCGTCGTCGGCCCTCCCCCGACTGCTCGACTTCGGAGCGGACCGCCACTACTACGGCACCGACGCCCGCGCCGCCGAGCTGCTGGTGGGGGCGCTGCTGGCCGTGGCCCTCGTGGGCCGACCGGTCCGCAACCTCGGCCTCGGTCGCGCCGGACGGCTGGTGCTGGGCGTCGCGGGGGTGACGGCGTTGGCCGCCATGGCGGTGACGTGGACCCGCACCGACCAGCTCGACGCCTGGGTCTCCGCCGGCGGGCTGGCGCTGTACGCGCTGGGGTCGGCCACGCTCATCGCCGCCGCCTTCGACCCGGACAGCCCGGTGGGCGTGCTGCTGGGCTCGTGGCCACTCCGGGCCCTGGGACGCATCAGCTACGGGGTCTACCTCTTCCACTGGCCGATCTTCTGGCTCCTGGCCCCGCCCCACACCGCGCTGAGCACGCCCGCCCGCCTCGTGGTCGGCACGGCGGTCACGCTGGTGCTGGCGACGCTGTCGGCCCGCTACGTGGAGGAGCCCATCCGGCGGGGTCGCTGGCCTCGACGCAACGACCTGCCCCGGCCCGCCCGGCTCGGTCTCGCACCGCTGGCCGTGGCGACCGTGGCCGTCGCGGTGCTCGCCGTCGGACTGGCCGAACGACCCGACGAGCGCGAGGTGCTCGACGCCGCCTCGGGCACGCTCGTGGTCGACGAGCGGGCGCTGCCCGCCGGTCCCGTCGACGCCTCCCCCGTGGTCCCTCTGCCCGCCACCACGGCCACCAGCACCACCACGACCGCGCCCGCGCCCACCGGACCCCTGCCGGCCAAGGCCGTGCGCTGGCCCAGCCGGCCGCTGCGCCTGGTGATGATCGGCGACTCGACCGCGCTGTACCTCAACGTGGGGCTCAACGGCTGGGGAGAGCGCCAGGGCGTGTTCGGCTCGGCCAACTACGCCCGCATCGGCTGTGGGTTCGGTCGGGGCGGCGAGCGCGTCAACCACCGGGTGCCCGAGCCGGTCCCCGAGGAGTGCGGCTGGTGGAGCTGGGACGTTCCCCAGTACCTGCGGAGGACGCTGCCGGACGTGGTGGTGGTGGCCAGCGGCCTGTGGGACGCCACCGACCGGCGCCTCGACGGCGACGGCACCTGGCGCGCGCCGGGTGACCCGGTCTACGACACCTTCCTGCTCGAGGAGTACGCCCGGGTCGCCGACGCCGCCCACGCCACCGGTGCGGTCGTGGTGTGGCTCGACAACCCACCGGTCGCGCTCGGCGCCGACCACCTGCCCCCGGCGACCGACGACTTCGCCGTGAACGACCCGGCCCGCATGGCGCGCCTCGACGCGCTCGTCGCCGAGGTGGCGGCGACGCGGCCGTGGATGCGCGTCGTGGCCCTGTCGGACTGGTTCGAGGCCTGGCCGGGCGGCGTGTTCGACCCGACGCTGCGCCCCGACGGGGTGCACGTCGACGAGGCCGGCGGCACCGTCGTGGCCGAGTGGCTGGGGCCCGAGATCCTCGACGCCTACTGGCAGGTCACGACGACGGGGTGACCACCGGCCGTCGTCAGGCTCAGGCGGGAGAGCTGCAGATCACGGACTGCTCGCAGGCCAGCACCGTCCCCGGGGCGGCACACGTGCCCGTCACCAACTCGGCGATGACCTGGGACGGGGCGCCGCTCGTCGTGATCGGGACCGATCCCGAGGTGTCGTCGATCGCAACGTCGCAGAAGAACACGACGAAGGGCCCGCCTGCCACCGAACGGGAGAGTCGGATGACGGCGCTCACCGGGCCGACGAGCCCCACCCTGACCTCGAAGGTGTTGCCGGCGCAGCTGTTCTGCAGGACGGTCAGGGTGGCCGACACCGGCGGGGGCGTTCCCGGCGGCTGCGCCTGGGCCGACTGGATCGACGGCGCCACCCACGCCACCCCGGCCGCGGTCGCGGCGGCGCCACCCAGCAGCACCCGCCGCCGACTCACTCCCTGCCCGTGGCCACCCGGCTCGACGTCCACCCGTTCCTCCTCGACTCGGTCCACGGAGGATAGCCGGCGCTACCGGCCCTGGAAGTTGGCGGGGCGCTTCTCGAGGAAGGCCTTCGGGCCCTCGCGGGCGTCCTCGCTCGACATGACTGCCATGCCGATCTCCATCTCCTTGGCGAAGGCGTCGGCCTCGGGCAACCCCTCCGAGGCCAGCACCGAGGCCTTGATGCCCTGCACGGCGAGGGGCCCGTTGGCGGCGATGCGCTCGGCCAGCTCACGGGCCCGGGTGAGCGCCTGCCCGTCGGGCACGACGTCGTTCACGAGCCCCCACGCGAGCGCCTTGGCCGGCGTGATGGGGTCACCCACCAGCAGCAGCTCCATGGCCAGCGCGTAGGGGATCTGGCGGGGCAGGCGGATCGTCGAGGCCGACATGGGGAACAGACCCCGCTGCACCTCGGAGATGGCGATCCGGGCGCTCTCGCCCACCACCCGCAGGTCGGTGGCCTGCAGGATCTCGGTGCCGCCCGCGTAGCAGTAGCCCTCGACGGCGGCGATGAGCGGCTTGCGGGTGCGGTACTCCTTGAGGAAGCCCTTGAAGATGAGCGAGAAGTCGGTGCGGATGCGCTCCTCGTACTCGTTCTCGGCCGGCTTGCCCGACAACAGCGCGCCCACCAGGCGGTCGAGGTCGGCGCCGGCGGAGAAGTTGCCGTCGGCACCGGTGAGGATGGCGACCCGCACGTCGTCGTCGCCGTCGATCAGGTCCCAGGCATCCGCGAGCAGGCACAGCATCTCGGCGTTGAAGGCGTTGCGCTTGTCGGGGCGGTTCAGCGTCAGCGTGACGACGTGACCGTCACGCTCCACGAGCACGGCGGGCTCGGACATCGGGACTCCTCGGGTCGGGCCGGTCTGGACGCGGGGACCCTACCCGCGAAGCTGACGGGTCGTCAGAGATCCACGTCGGCCACGGCGGCCTCGGCCCGGGCCAGCAGGTCGGGCAGGCGGGGCAGCATCGGCACCAGGGCCGCAGCCAGCCCGCCGCCCTGGGGGAGCAGCACGTCGGACAGTCGCCCGAGCGCGAACACGGTGCGCAGCAGCAGTCCCACCTCCACCGGGGGCCGCATGCGGTGGGCGAGCATGATGCGCACCACCTCGCGCAACGCGGCGAGCAGGGCGTCCTGGCCGCCCAGCAGGAGCTGCATGGGGTCGAGCAGCGGTGACGCGGACAGCTCGGCGGCGACCAGTGCCGGGTCGACGTCGGTGGGCAGCGCACCGGCCAGGGCCATGGCCCGCACCTGACCCTCGGCGTCGCCGGTCACGATGGACTTCAGCAGCAGGATGCCCGCGGCCCGCAGCTCCGGGGTCAGGCGCCCCAGCACGGCGACGCGCAGCACGCCGAGTCGCCCGTCGGGCAGGGCGATGAGGTGCTCGGGCGCCGGGTCGGCCCAGAAGATGCCGTCGACCAGCGCCGACTCGAGGGTGACCGACGCCAACGCGGCCAGCGCGCCGGCCGGGTCGGCCAGCCGATCCACCCCGGCCGGCAGCATCGTCCCCTCGATCAGCTCGGTCAACACGGCCCGCTCGGCGGCCCGCCCCGGCAGCGGACGGGCCACCACGAGCTGCTCGACGCCCAGCTCCTCGGCCACGATCCCGAGCTCGACCAGGTCCAGGGCCTCGAAGCGCAGGTCGGTCGCTTCCAGCACCTGGCGCACGATGAGCTGCACGAACCCGATGGGGTGCAGCCCACCCATCTCCGGCACCATCTGCACCAGACCCGACGCCAGGGCCGCGGTGAGGGTGGTGTCGGTGCGCAGGGCCCGGGTCACCCCCGGACGCCGCACCCGCACCAACACGGGGGTGCCGTCGTCGAGCTCGCCCACGTGGGCCTGGCTGGCCGGGCTCGACACCACGGGCAGCCGACCGGTGACACGCACGTCGCCGACCGCCCGGCGGGCGATGCCCTCCACCTCGGCCGGCCGCAGCCGGGGCGTGCGGATGTCGCGACGCTCCAGCTCGTCGCGCAGCACCTCCGGGAACAGCGCCCCGGCATCGGTGACGAGCCGGGCCATCTCCGCGCCGGCCGGGCCGCTCAACGCCAGCTGGTCGACGAAGGCCTCCACCGCGGCCCGCTCGGCCCAGCGGCCCGGCTCGCGCAGCAGCTCGCCCGAGGCCAGCGCGCCCGGCAGGCCCGTGGTGACGCGCACCACCCGCGACAGCGCCGCGGCGGTGGCGTGCTGGGCGACACGCCGGGGGTCGACCGCGCCCGGACGGGCCAGCTCGACGGCGCGCTCCCCCAGCCGTTCGCGCTCGTGGCCGAAGGTCTGCTGCCACTCCGCCACGGCCGACACCAGTCCCGGCGACGCCCCCACCCAGGCCGATCGGGCTGCCCGCTGCACCAACGTCGCGTCGTTCACCCTCGTCGTCCCTCCGCTGCCGCCGGGTGCCTGCACCTTAGGTGGCGGCCGGCCGCCGGCACGGGCTGGAACCCGTTCTACAATCAGCGCCCGAGCGTCCGCCGACGCCGCAGCCCGCAGCGACGCCGACACCACAGGGGGAATCGTGCCCGACCATCCCACCCACCCGGACATCGCCATCGTCGACGGCCGGTTCTACGGCAACGACCCCGACCCGCTGTACGCCTGGATGCGCGCCAACGCCCCCGTCTACTGGGACGAGGCGGGCCAGGTGTGGGGCATCGCCAGGTACCACGACCTGAAGGCGGTCTCGAAGGACCCGGCCACGTTCTCCAACGCCGGCGGCATCCGACCCGACTACGGACCCCTGCCCATGATGATCGACATGGACGACCCCGAGCACTGGCAGCGCCGCAAGCTGGTGAACCGGGGCCTGACGCCGCGTCGGGTGCGCGACAGCGAGCCGGCCATCCGCCGCGCCGCCACCGAGATCCTCGACGCGGTGTGCGAGCAGGGCTCCTGCGACTTCGTCTACGACGTGGCCGCCCACCTCCCCCTGATCATGATCGGCGACATGCTGGGCGTGGCCCCGGAGGACCGCGACGACCTGCTGCGCTGGTCCGACGCCATGGTGAGCGCCCAGAGCGGCTCGGCCACCGAGGAGCAGATGCTCGAAGCCGCCACGGCTTTCGGTGAGTACGACGCCTACGCCCGCCGGGTCATCGCCCAACGACGCGCCGAACCCACCGACGACCTCATGAGCGTGCTGGTGCACGCCGAGGTCGACGGCGACCGCCTGGCCGACGACGAGATCGTCCACGAGTCGCTGCTCATCCTCGTCGGCGGCGACGAGACGACCCGCCACGTGCTGAGCGAGGGCACGCTGCAACTCCTGCGCAACCCCGAGCAGTTCCAGCTCCTGGCCGAGCGGACCGACGAGGTCATGCCCACCGCGGTGGAGGAGATGCTGCGCTGGGTCACCCCCCTCAAGAACATGGCCCGCCTCGTCACACGCGACGTCGAGCTGCGGGGCCAGCAGCTCCGGGAGGGTCAGAAGCTGTTGTTGCTGTACGCCTCGGCCAACCGCGACGAGGAGGTCTTCGAGGACCCCCACCGCTTCGACGTGACCCGCAACCCCAACGAGCACGTGGCGTTCGGCTTCGGCGCCCACTACTGCCTGGGCAACAGCCTGGCCCGTCTGGAGATCAAGGTGATGATGGAGGAGGTGCTGCGCCGCCTGCCGGACCTGGAGCTGGCCGGCGACGTGGAGATGCGCAACGCCAACTTCGTGGTCGGCCCCGAGGTCATGCCGGTGCGGTTCACCCCCACCCCCCGCGTCGCCGCCTGACCGTCCCTTCAACGGCACGAGGAGACGGCGTCGCGGTACAGGTCGGCCAGCAGGACCACACCCGGTCCGGTGGGATGCACCGTGTCGAAGGCGATCGGGCCGTCGGGATGCCCGGCTTCGATGTCGCGGCGCACCACGTCGTGCCACGCGACGAGCTCGGCGCCCCGGGAGGACGCCAGGTCCGCGAGCGCCTGGTTGAACCTCACCGCTCGGCCGACCAGCGCGGCGTCCACGCGGTCGTACATGTCCTCGTTGACCGTCACCAGGCGCACGCAGTCCGCCGCCGGGAAGAGGTCGAGCAGCTCCTCGTAGGCCGCCATCGACGCCTCCAGCGGCCAGGCGTAGAAGACGTCGTTGGTGCCCAGGTTCACCACGAGCCGCTCGGGCTGGTCGGCCGCCAGGGCACGGGCGTCGTCGAGGAGCCCCTCGACCTTGAAGCCGCTGTGGGCCGCCACCCGCACCTCGTGGCCGGGCCCGATCGCCGCCCGCAGCGCGGCCTCGTTGGCCTCGGTGATGGAGTCGCCCAGCAGCACCACGTCGACCGGCGTCCCCGTCGCCGAGGGCACCGGCTCGGACTCGGCGGGGCGGTTCAGGTCGTCGCCGGCAAGCAGCGCCACAGTGCCGATGGCCACCAGCACCACGGCCAACAGCGCCAGGGCCACGACGAGGGCACGCGGCTCCTGCCCCGGTGCATCGCCGTCTCGGCCACCGTCCGCTGACGCCGCTGCCACGGCCGCAGCGTAGCGGCGAGGACCACCCCGACTCCCGTCCCGGAGCGTCTGTCAGACTTCGGCCATGGCCGATGCGAGCATCCCCACCACCAACCGCCAGGTCCGCCTCGCCCGCCGCCCCACCGGGCTCGTGTCCCGCGACGACTTCGAGTTCGTCGACGCCCCCATGCACGAGTTGGCCGACGGCGAGGCCCTCATGCGCACCGTCTACCTGGGCATGGACGCCACGGTGCGCACCTGGCTCAACCGGGGCGAGGGCTACCTGCCCGCGGTGGAGATCGGCGAGGTGGTGCGGGGCAGCGGCATCGGACGCATCGTGGCCACCCGCTGCGACGCCTACGCGGTCGGCGACCTCGTGTACTCGCTGCCCGGCTGGCAGGAGTACGGCATCGTCCGCGACGACGTGTTCACCACGCCGCTGGCGCCGGACACACCGCTGCTGGCCATGATGAGCGTGTTCGGCTCCACCGGCGCCGCCGCCTACTTCGGCCTCACCGACGTGGGGCGCATCAAGCCCGGCGAGACCGTGGTGGTGTCGGCCGCCGGCGGAGCCACCGGGTCGCTGGCCGGCCAGATCGCCAAGATCCTGGGCTGCCGGGTGGTGGGCATCGCCGGCTCCGACGAGAAGTGCCGCTGGGTGGTCGAGGAGCTGGGCTTCGACGCCTGCATCAACCACCGCACCGAGGACCTCACCGCCCGGCTGAAGGAGACCTGCCCCGAACGGGTCGACGTCTACTTCGACAACGTGGGCGGCAGGGTGCTCGACGCGGTGCTGGGGGCCCTGGCCATGCACGGGCGGGTGGTGCTGTGCGGCGCCATCGCCGTCTACAACGAGCAGGGGCGGCCGCCCGGCCCGTCCAACTACCTGAACCTCATCGCCCGACGGGGCACCATGCAGGGCTTCATCACCCTCGACTACTGGGACCGCTTCGACGAGGCCTTCGACCACCTGCGCACGTGGGCCACCGAGGGGAAGCTGCGGTGGCGGGAGGAGCTCGTCGACGGTCTCGACGGCTGCCCCGACGCCCTCAACATGCTCTTCACCGGCGAGAACAGGGGCAAGGTGGTGGTGCAGGTGGCCCAGGAGTGAGGTGCCCTGCGGTGACGGCGGGTCAGCGGGCCTTGTCGATCAACGGGAAGATCAGCTCGTCCTCGGCCGACTCGACTGCCGCCTCGTCGAGCTCGTGGCCCGCCAGTGGTTGGAAGGCATCTGCGGCGTCGAGCGCCAGCTCCAGCACGGCCAGGTCCCCGGGGGTGCAGAAGGCGTGCACGCCGGGCACCGACAGGGCGAAGCGCACGCCGCGCGTGACCCGCCCCTCGTCGGCCCAGGGCTCGTACCACGTGTCGGCCCACTTCTCCTGCTCCCCCCAGGGCCGGCGGGCCACCGCCTTGATGGCCATCACGCCCACGTCGCGGCGGGCGCACTCGGCCAGCAGCGCCAGCACGTCGGCCCGGTAGGTGGGGTCGGCCCACACCCGCGGGTGGGCGGGGAACATGACCGTGTCGAGGTCCCAGCGACGCAGGGCGTCGAGCTGCGCCCGTGGCGCACCCAGGTCGTGGCCCGTGATGCCGATCCACGACACGATCCCTTCGGCCTTCGCCCGCAACAGGACCTCGACCGCGTCGGCCCGGGAGTCGAGGTCGTCCAGGTCGGTGACGGCGTGGAGCTGGTACAGGTCGAGGCGGTCGGTGCCCAGCCGGCGCAGCGTCTCGTCGAGCTGCGCACGTACGCCGTCGGCGTTGCGCCGACGGGACTTGCCCGCCACGAAGAGGCGGTCGCGCACGGCAGGGACGTGGGGTCCGATGAGCAGCTCGGCGTCGCCGTAGGTCGGAGCGATGTCGAGGTGGTTGACCCCCCGGGCGAGGGCGTGGTGGAAGGCCCACTCCGCCGCCTCGGGGGACACCTGCCCGAAGGCCGCCCCGCCGAGGATTGCGATCGAGCTGTGGTGGCCGGTCCGGCCGAGTCGGCGCAGCTGCATGCCCGCGTCGCCCGCCTGTCGCTCAGCTTCCCCAGCTCGACAGGGTCTGGGCGTAGTTGGCCCGCTCGTAGGCGGTCGGGTTCGGGCCGGAGTGGTAGCTGGCCGAGCCCTTGAGCTGTTCGACGCCGGTGTAGCCGTGCTCGGCGATCCAGGCCCGCACGCCGGCCTCCACCGTGGCCACGTGCTCGGGGCCCTCGTGCAGGATGGCGGAGGCCATCATGGCCACGTCGGCGCCGGCGAGCAGCACCTTGAGGGCGTCCTCGGCACGGTGCACGCCACTCGTCGCCGCCAGGCTGGCCCGTACCTGGCCGTGCAGGATCCCCACCCAGCGCAGGGTGAGGCGCAGCTCGTCGGGCGTGGACAGCACCAGTCGGGGGACGCCCTCGAGGGACTCCAGGTCGAGGTCGGGCTGGTAGAAGCGGTTGAACAGCACCAGCCCGTCGGCCCCGGCCTGCACCAACTGCTCGGCGAAGGCGGCGAGGCTCGACCAGTAGGGGCTGAGCTTCACCGAGACGGGCACCGACACCGCGTCGCGCACGGCGCGCACCAGGTCGAGCACCTCGAGCTCGACCTCGGCCCCCGACTTCGTCGCGTCGGCGGCCAACCGGTACACGTTGAGCTCCAGGGCGTCGGCACCGGCGCGCTCCAACATGGCCGCGTAGCGCACCCACCCGCCGACGGAGCTGCCGTTGAGGCTGGCGATGACGGGCACCGACAGCTCGGACTTGGCCTGCTCCAGGAGGGTCAGGTAGCGGTCCGGGCCGGTGTTGTAGTCCTGCAGCTCGGGGAAGAAGCTCTGGGCCTCGGCGAAGACGTCGGCCACCTGGCCCAGCATGGCGTCGATGCCGAGCTCCTCGGCCTCGAGCTGCTCCTCGAACAGCGAGGGCAGCACCACGGCACCGACCCCGGCGGCCTCGAGGCGTCGCAGGGTGTCGAGCCGTCCCGTGTAGGGCGACGAGGACGCCACCAGCGGCGAGCGCAGGGTGAGACCCAGGTAGCGGGTCGACAGATCAGCCATCATCAGTCCTCCTCGACGCCGGCGCTGGCCACGTCCCCGACCAGGTCGGGGTCGAGCACGTCGGGTTCGTGGGCCACGGTGCGTTCGATGCCGGCGAGCTGGCGGTACAGACGCCACCGCTCGTCGATGTCGGCCTGCTCCAGCGCCAGCAGGTGCGACGCCTCCTCGGGATGGGTGCGGGCCAGCACCGCGAACCGGCCCTCCTTCTTGGCGAAGTCGGCCAGCGGGATCGAGGGGTCGTGGGAGTCGAGCCGGAACGGGTGCTCGTGCTCCCCCAGACCCGGGTGGTAGCGGTAGAGAGGCCAGTAGCCGGACTTCACCGCGTCCTTCTGGTGGGTCATCGACGTCGACATCTCGATGCCGTGGGCGATGCAGGTGGAGTATGCGATGATCAGCGACGGGCCCGGCCAGGCCTCGGCCTCGGTGAAGGCCTTGACGGTCTGGACGTCGTTGCCGCCCATGGCCACCTGGGCCACGTAGACGTTGCCGTAGGCCATGGCGATCATGCCGAGGTCCTTCTTGGGGGTGGGCTTGCCTCCCGTCGCGAACTTGGCCACCGCACCCCGCGGCGTGGCCTTCGAGGCCTGTCCGCCGGTGTTGGAGTACACCTCGGTGTCGAGCACGAGCAGGTTCACGTTCCGACCGGAAGCCAGCACGTGGTCGAGGCCGGAGAAGCCGATGTCGTAGGCCCAGCCGTCGCCGCCCACGATCCAGATGCTCTGGCGAACCAGGTCGCCCACCACGCCGCTCAGCATGGCGGCGCGCTCGCCGACCGGCCCGCCCCGCGCCGTCAGGTCGGCCAGGCGGACCCGCAGCAGGGCCACCCGGTCACGTTGGGCGTCGATGCCCGGCTCGGTCGACTGGTCCGCACCGAGCAGGTCGTCGACCAGCGCGTCGCCGATCTCGGAGGCCAGGCTGCGCACCAGCTGCGCGGCCAGGATCGCGGCCTGGTCGTGGGCCAGACGCAGACCGAGGCCGAACTCCGCGTTGTCCTCGAACAGGGAGTTGGCCCACGCCGGTCCCCGACCGGCGTCGTTCGTGGTGTACGGCGTCGTGGGCAGGTTGCCGCCGTAGATGGACGAGCATCCGGTGGCGTTGCCGATGACGGTGCGGTCGCCGAAGAGCCGGGTGAGCAGGGAGAGGTACGGCGTCTCACCGCAGCCCGAGCAGGCGCCCGAGAACTCGAACAGCGGCTCGAGCCGCGCCGCGCCCTTCACGCTGTCGTGTCCCAGGGCGTCGCGTGGCACCTCGTCGAGGGCCAGGAAGGCGTCCCACCGGGCCCGCTCCACGTCGCGGTGGTCCTCGACGGGCTCCATGTTGATGGCCTTGTGGCGGGCCACCTCCTTGGAGCGGGCCGGGCACACGTCGACGCACACGCCGCAGCCGGTGCAGTCGTCGGGCGCCACCTGGATGGTGAGGCGCATGCCCGACAGGTCCTTGGAGCGGAAGCCCTTGGACAGGAAGTCGTCGGGCAGGGCGCCCTCGCCCTCGAGGCGGGTCAGCTCGGCGGGGTCGAAGACCTTCATGCGGATGGTCTGGTGCGGGCACACCAGCGCGCACTTGCCGCAGTCGATGCAGATGTCGGGATCCCACACGGGGATCTCGAGGGCCAGCTCGCGCTTCTCGTACTGCGCGGTGGCGGTGGGGAACACGCCGCCCGGGGTGAGCGCGCTCACGGGCAGCAGGTCACCCTCGCCGGCGAGCATGCGGGCCGTGACCCGCTCCACGAAGTCGGGTGAGCCCTCGGGCACGGCGGGCCGACGGCCGCGGGTCGCACTCACCGCGGCGGGGAGCGCCACCTCGTGCACCTCCTCGAGCGCCCGGTCGACGGCGGCGTTGTTGCGCTCGACCACGGCCCGTCCGCGTCGCCCGTAGGCCTTCTCGAAGCTGGCCTTGATGTGGCCCACGGCCTCCTCGCGGGGCAGGATGCCCGAGAGGGCGAAGAACGGCGGCATCATCACCGCGTTGATGCGGTTGCCCATGCCGACCTCGCGGGCCACCCGGTAGCCGTCGATCACGAACAGGCGGATCTGCTTGGCGATGAGCTGCTCCTGCACCTCACGGGGCAGGTTGTCCCACACCTCGTCGGGCGGATACGGGGCGTTGAGCAGGAACGTGGCCCCCGGCTCGGCATAGGCCAGGACGTCGAGGCGCTCGAGCAGGTTGAACTGGTGGCAGGCCACGAACCCGGCCTGCTGGACCAGGTACGTCGAGGTGATCGGTTCGTCGGAGAAGCGCAGGTGCGAGACGGTCACCGATCCCGACTTCTTGGAGTCGTACACGAAGTAGCCCTGGGCGTAGCGCTCGGCCTGCTCGCCCACGATCTTGACCGCACCCTTGTTGGCGCTGACGGTGCCGTCGCTGCCCAGACCGAAGAACACCGCCCGCACCTCGGCGGTCTCGGTGTTCCAGGTCGGGTCGTACGCCAGGCTGGTGTGGGTGACGTCGTCGACGATGCCCACCGTGAAGTGGTTGCGGGGCCGCTCGGCGCCGGCGTCGTCGAGCACCGCCTTGACCATGGCCGGGGTGAACTCCTTGGAGGCCAGGCCGTAGCGACCACCCACGACGCGGGGCATGGACACCCGCTCACCCGAGGCGACCGCCTCGGCCAGCGCGGTGACGACGTCGGTGTAGAGCGGCTCACCGACGGCGCCGGGCTCCTTGACCCGGTCCAGCACCGAGATGCGGCTCACGGTGTCGGGCAGGGCGGCCAGCAGCGCCGCGGACGGGAAGGGTCGGTAGAGGCGGATCGTGAGCAGGCCGACCTTCTCGCCCTCGGCCACCAGCCGGTCCACGGCCTCGGTGGCCGCACCCACTCCCGAGCCCATGAGCACCACGACCCGCTCGGCGTCGGGGGCGCCGTGGTACTCCACGAGGTCGTAGTGCCGGCCCGTGCGGGCGGCGAGGTTCTCGAAGGCCCGGGTCACCACGGCGGGTACGGCGTCGTGCCAGGCGTTGGCGGCCTCCCGGGCCTGGAAGAAGACGTCAGGGTTCTGGGCCGAGCCCCGCAGCACGGGGCGCTCGGGGGAGAGGCCCTGGGCGCGGTGGGCCTCGATCCAGGCCGGGTCGATCATCGCCCGCAGGTCGTCGTCGGACAGCAGCTGGATGCGGTTGACCTCGTGAGAGGTTCGGAAGCCGTCGAAGAAGTGCAGGAAGGGCACCCGGTTCTCGAGCGCGCAGGCGTGGGCGACGGCGGCGAAGTCGTGCGCCTCCTGCACCGACGACGAGCACAGCTGGGCGAAGCCGGTGGTGCGGGCGGCCATGGCGTCGGAGTGGTCGCCGAAGATGGACAGGGCGTGTCCGGCGATGGCGCGGGCGGCGACGTGGATCACGGTCGGCAGCAGCTCACCGGCCAGCTTGTACATGTTGGGCAGCATGAGCAACAGGCCCTGCGACGACGTGAAGGTCGTGGCCAGCGCGCCCTTCATGGCCGCGCCATGGAGGGTACCGGCGGCACCCGCCTCGCTCTGCATCTCGACGACGGTGGGGACGGCGCCCCACAGGTTGGGTTGCCCCGCGGCGCTCCAGGCGTCGGCCGACTCCCCCATGGGCGACGCCGGGGTGATGGGGTAGATGGCGACGACCTCGCTGAGGGCGTACGCGACGAGGGCCGCCGCCTCGTTGCCGTCGACGGTGGCCCATCGGGGTGCTGTGACGGCGGACGACCCGTCGGGGGTCGTCGCCGTCTCCGGAGACTCTGTGGTTACGGTCACGCGCCCATCCTGCCTGTGTTGCTGCGACGGCCCTAGGGACCTAGGTCCCCACTCTGGTGACGACGTCAGGTCACGGGACGAGCACGACCTTGCCCGTGACCCGCCGGTTGCGCAGGTCCTCGAGCGCGTCGGCCACCCGCTCGAGGGGATAGGTGGTCGGCTGCACGGGGTGCAGACGGCCAGCTTCCACCATGGCCAACAGGTCGCCCAGCAGGGTGCGCTGCTCACGCGGGTGGGTCAGCGCCCAGGCGCCCCAGTCCACGCCCACGACGTTGCGGTTGTTGAGCAGCACCAGGTTGGTGCGCAGCGACGGGATGGGCCCGCCGGCGAAGCCGATCACGAGGAAGCGGCCGTCGTAGCCCAGGGAGCGCAGCGCCGCCTCGCTGAGCTCGCCGCCCACCGGGTCGACCACGACGTCGACCCCACCACCGCTGACCTCCCGGGCGCGGGTCTTGAGGTCCTCCGCGGTGTAGTCGATGCCGGCCGCCGCACCCCGGCTCAGCGCTTCGTCCACCCGTGCGGGCGAGGACGCGGCGGCGACGACCGTGGCGCCGAGCACCCGGGCGACGTCGATGGACGCCTGGCCGACGCCCCCGGCCGCCCCCAGCACCAGCACCCACTCGCCCGGCTGCAGACGGCCCCGGTCCCGTAGGGCGAACAGCGCCGTGCAGTAGCTCTGGATGAAGGCTGCGGCGCGGGGCAGCTCGAGCACGTCGGGGACCGCGACCAGCTGGTCGGCGGACAGCACCACCTCCTCGGCGAACCCGCCCAGCCCGCACATGGCCATGACCCGGTCGCCCACGGCACACGTCGTCACGTCGTCGCCGACCGCGGTGACGGTGCCCGCAACCTCCATGCCGGGCACGAACGGCGGGCGTGGCTTGATCTGGTACTCACCCGCCACGAACAGGGCGTCGACGTAGTTGACCCCCGCGGCCTCGACGCGCACCACGGCCTGGCGGGGGCCGGCGGTCAACGGCTCGCGGTCCTCGACGACGAGCGAGCGCGGCGGTCCGAACTCCCGGCAGACGACGGCTCGCACGTCGGCCGGTCAGTCCTCGTACCAGCGGCGCCCACCGAAGCGGGCCACGAGGTCGTCGTCGAGCTGGTCGCCGCCGTAGGCGACGGCCACGACGGCGAGCCGCAGCTGCGCGGGCTGGAGGTGCTCGCCCAGCAGGGTGTGGCCGAAGTGGATGTCGATGACGCCGTCGCGCTCGACGGCCTTGAGGTGCCCGAAGTTGGGGCCGACCTCGTGGGTGGCGATGTGGCGGAACAGCTCCGGCGAGGCCTCGGCCCCGGTGACCAGGGGCGCGTCGATCTTGACCACCGCGCTGTCCTCGTCCCACACCTCGGTGCGCACGAAGACGCGGGCCGAGCCGTAGCGGAAGCACAGCGCGCCGTCTTCGTCCTCCACGCTGCCGAGGAACTCCTCGAGATAGCCCCGGACCTGTTCGCTGACCTCGGCGACCACGTCGGTCATCTATCGCCCCCTTGCTGCGGCCTTTCCGCCGCGGACCCTAGCAGGAGCGGATCACGACCCGGCGGGGGCGGCCCCACCCTGCTTCTTGGCAGGCGGGACGCGCTCGGTGCTCTCGTCCTGGTCCTCCCCGGAGGCGTCCGCGCCCTCGTCCCAGGGCCCACCAGCCGCGGCGTCCTCCTCGGCAGCCAGGTCCTCCTCGGCGGCCACGTCATCCTCGGCGGCCGCTTCGTCCCCGGTGGCCACGTCCTCGGTCTAATCGACCTCGAAGAGCTCCTCGGAACCGGAGATCGTCTCGCTCACCTCGATGACGTCGAGCACGCCGTCGCCGTCCAGGTCGATGCCCACGGTCGAGGTCTCGTAGATGGCGTCGATCTCGCCGTCGCCGTCGTCGTCGACGGCGGAGGTCTCGATGACCTCGACGTAGTCGGCCACGCCGTCGCCGTCGAGGTCCGACACGATGGTCTCGGTCAGCGTGACCACGTCGGCCATCCCGTCGCCGTCGAGGTCGAGCGCCTCGGCCTCGATCAGGTCGACGCTGTCGACGAACCCGTCGCCGTCGGCGTCGAAGGCCACCGCGGTGGATGCGTCGACCACGTCGACGATCCCGTCGCTGTCCAGGTCGGACTCGGTGACCTCGATCTCCGCGTCGTCTCCGCCGTCCCAGTCGCTCATGTCCCCACTCCCTCTCGCGTCGAGCTGTCGCTCAGTCTGACACCTCCACGCCCGGCGATGTTCCGGTTCGCGAGCTCAGGGTTCGACCGGGGGCAGCGGCTGCGTCGGGGTATCGTCGACGGCCGAGGTCCACCCGGGCGGCCCACCTTCCACCGGCGGGAGCCCTTCCCCACTCGGCGGGGGCTCCTGGCCGCGGCGCGACCGCCACCACGCCACGCCCAGCGCCACCAGGCCGGCGAGCGCGGCGCCCAGCACGACCCACGCCAAGGGCGGCACCCCACCGTCGTCGTCTCCCTCCACCGGCTCGGTGGTCGTCGTCGGCGCCACGGTGGTCGTCGTCGTCGGCGCCTCCGTCGTGGTCGTCGTCACCGGCGCCTCGGTGGTCGTCGTCGCCGGCGCCTCGGTGGTCGTCGTCGTCGGCGCCTCGGTGGTCGTCGTCGGCGGCGCCTCGGTGGTGGTGGTCGAGGTCGACGTGGTGGTGGTGGACGTCGAGGTCGGAGCCGTCGCATCGGTGGTCGGGGTGGCGGCCCCGGTGCTCGTGGTGGTGCTCGACCCCTCGGGCCGGGCCGGTTCCGACGTCGACGTCGTGCTCGCCAGGTCGGGCAGCGACACGTCGGGGATGGTGACGTCGGGGACGGTCACGTCGGGCAACGTCGCCGTCGACAACGACTGGCCCGCGTCCTCGATCCCCTGGCGGATCTCGTCTCGCTGCTCCTCGCCGCAACCGGCGACGGAGGCGACGAGCACCAACGCCGTCGCCAGCAGCGCCGCGGCATGCACCCGTGGGGAACGCGTCATGGGCCGCAACCTAACGCCGGCGGTGTCGCTGCGAAGGTCACCCACGGAGCCGGCGCCGGAGCCGGGGCGGGAGGTCGACCTGAGGCCGTCAGGGCCGGGACATCCTCGGGAAAGGCAGGGTCCGTAGCGTTCGCCGGGTGGATGCAACGCCGTACACAGGCGCTGGTGCACGGTCGGAGCACGCCTACCGCGAGCTCAGGCACTGGCTCCTCGCCGGAGAGTTCGGGCTCGGTCCCCGTCTGGCCGAGGAGGGCATCGTCGACCCCCACGAGACCGACCGCCAGTCGATCGGCCGACTCGTGCTCCCGGGAGCTGACGCATGAACCCACAGGCCCCGCCCGCGGCCGACGCACCCGAGGCGGCGCGTCGCGACGCCGCGCACCGCCTACCGGAACGGCCGGTTGCGACCATCGCCGAGCCGGCCGGACTGGCCGACGCGTGGACATCACCCGCCACGGCGGCTGGCGCCACTGCCTCGCCTCGACGGCACGAGCCTGAGCGCCCGGGCAGCCGGCCCCGGGGCCCATGTCCACCCGCTACCGTTCGGCCATGCGCATCGCCGACAGCCATGCCGTGATCACCGGCGGCTCGAGCGGCATCGGCCTGGCCACTGCGCTGGAGCTGGGACGACGGGGCGCCCGGGTGTCGCTGCTCGCGCGGCGATCCGGCCCGCTCGACCGGGCCGTCGACGCCCTCCGCAGGGCCGGCATCGAGGCCGGACACCGGGCCGTCGACGTCACCGACCGGGCGGCGGTGGCCGACGCCATCGACGCCGTCGCCGGCGCCCGGGGCCCGTGCGACCTCCTCGTGACGTCCGCCGGCAGGTCGCGCCCCGGGCGCTTCCTGGCGCTCGCCGACGCCGACTTCGAGCACCTCGTGGCCGTCAACTACTTCGGCACGCTGTGGCCGGTGCGGGTGGTCGCCGCCGACCTGGCCCGCCGGGGGACCGGCAGCATCGTTGGCGTGAGCAGCGACGCCGGCATCGTCGGCATCTACGGCTACAGCGCCTACGGCGCCTCGAAGTTCGCGGTGCGGGGTCTGTTCGAGGTCCTGCGAGCCGAGCTGGGGCCGCTGGGCGTGCACGTCGGGCTGTGCTGCCCGCCCGACGTCGACACGCCCATGCTCGCCGAGGAGGAGCACCTCAAACCGCCCGAGACACAGGCCATCGGCGCCGGCATCGCGCCGCTGTCGCCGGAGCGGGTGGCCCGCAGCATCGCCGAGGGCATCGAGCGGGAGCGCTTCTGGATCATGGCCGAGCGCCAGTCGGCCCTCCTGCGCGTCGCGGCGGGACCGGCGTGGGGCGCGCTGAACCGGGTCCAGGACCGCATCGCCCGACGGGCAGCCGCGATGGCAAGGGAAGCCGGCAACGCGGATAGCGTCTGAGCCGATGCGCCGACACGCCTTTCCCGCCGCCCTGCTGGGCCTGGCCATCCTGGCCGGCAGCGCCTGCAGCTCGGACTCCGGAGCCGACCAGACCGCCACCGGCGACGTGGCGCCGACCGGGACCGACCCGGTCGTCGAGGAGACGGCATCGCCGCCCGTGGCGCCGGACGGCCCGTGGGAGGCGGTCGACCCCGCCGAGGCGGGCTTCGACGCCGCGGCCCTCGACGAGCTCCCCGCCTTCCTCGACGACGGGGCCACCACCTGCGTGGCGGTGGTGAAGGACGGCAAGCTGGCCGGCGAGTGGTACTTCGGGGACTTCACCGCCGACAGCGACCAGGAGATCTTCTCGGCCTCCAAGTCGGTGTCGTCCACGCTGGTGGGCATCGCCGAGGCCGAGGGGTACCTCGACATCGACCAGCCGGCGTCGGACTTCATCACCGAGTGGCAGGGCACCGACTCGGAGTCGGTCACGATCCGCAACCTCATCTCGAACGACTCGGGCCGCTTCTACACGTTCGAGAACGACTACGTGGCCATGGCCGCAGGTGCGCCGGACAAGACCGCGTTCTCCATCGGGCTCAGCCAGCAGTACCCGGCTGGGGAGCACTGGGAGTACAACAACGCCGCCATCCAGACGCTCGAGGCGGTGCTCGAGCGCGCCACGGGTCGGGACATGGTGGAGTACGCGCAGGAGAAGCTCTTCGAGCCCATCGGCATGGACGTGTCGATCAAGCGCGACGCCGCCGGGAACCCCCTCACGTTCATGGGGGTGCAGGCCGGCTGCGGCGACGCGGCCCGCTTCGGCTGGCTGTTCGAGCAGGACGGCTCCTGGAACGGTGAGCAGGTCGTGCCGGCGGCGTGGGTGGAGGAGGCCACGCAGCCGTCGCAGGACCTGAACAAGGGCTACGGCTTCCTGTGGTGGCTCAACTCCGGCGGGGAGATGGGCAACCAGTCGCTCGACACACTCAAGTGGCCAGACGCCCCGACCGACGCCTACGCCGCGCTCGGCCTCGGCGGCCAGGTCATCCTGGTGATCCCGTCGCAGGATCTCGTGGTCGTGCGCCTCGGCGGCCCCGGCAGCGGCGGGATCGCCGACCAGGGTGCCGACGTGAACGAGATGGCCCGCCTCACCCTGGCCGCCCTCCAGGGCTGACCCGCCTCCCGAAATCGGGTCCTCCGAGCCCGGCAAGCGGCGCCGAATCGCGCCAGAACGGTCGAGCAGGACGTGTGACGCCTGACCTGCAACGGGTCGGGGGAGGCGTCGTCCTGGGTGGTGTCCGCTCAGGAGGAGCGCACACACACCGAGGAGCCCCATGTTCACCACGTCGTTCTCGAGCCGCTACTCGTGGGTCATGCTCAACCCCCAGCCCCTGCCGCCCCGCTACCTGCGCAGCGGCATCATCATCGTCAGCGGCTGAGCGCCACGACGATCACCACCAGACGGGCCGGGCAGCAGCCCGGCCCGTCGACGTTCCCCGGTGCCGACCCGGCACGCGCCGGCGACGCAGCACTACGTTGAGATGCTCGTCGAGATCTCCGGGGGAACGACCATGAGCTACCGCGTCATCCAGTGGGCCACCGGCACCGTGGGCATCCACTCGGTGCCCGCCATCGCCGCCCATCCCGACCTGGAGCTGGTCGGCCTGTGGGTGCACTCCGACAACAAGGCGGGCCGCGACGCGGGCGAGATCTGCGGCGTGGCCCCACTCGGGGTGACCGCGACCCAGGATGCCGACGCGCTGCTGGCCGCCGATGCGGACTGCATCGTGTACATGGCCCACTCCGACGTGCGGCCCGACCAGGTCGTCGAGGACATCTGCCGCATGCTGCGAGCCGGCAAGAACGTGGTCAACACCTCGTTCGTGCCGCTGCTGTTCCCCAAGGCCGCCGGCGAGGGCGTGCACGACCGGCTCCAGGCCGCGTGCCTGGAGGGCGGGACGTCCTTCTACACCTCCGGCATCGATCCCGGCTACGGCAACGTGGGCGTCGCCGTCGGCGCGCTGGCCCTCTGCAAGGAGGTGACCTCCGTGCGGATGATGGAGATCGTCAACTACGCCACGTGGGACAACCCGTTCACGATGTTCGAGATCATGGGCTTCGGCAAGACCGAACCGTCGCAGTCGCTGCTGCTGTCGCCGGGGTCGACGGCGCTGGCGTGGGGCCCGGTCGTGGCGCTGGTGGCCGAGGCGCTCGGCGTCGAACTCGACGAGATCACCGAGTGGCACGAGGTGATCCGGGCCGACCGGGGCTTCGACATCGCCTCGGGCCGCATCGAGGCGGGCACCATCTCGGGCATGCGCTTCGAGATCCGGGGCATGATCGGCGGCGAGGCCCGCATCGTCGTCGAGCACGTCACCCGCCTGCGCGACGAGGACGCCCCCGACTGGCCCCACGGCAGCGGCTACCGCATCCTCATCGACGGCGACCCGTGCGTGAAGGCCGAGGTCGAGGTGTCCTCCCACGTGGGCGACCACAACTACGCCGGCTGCCTGGGCACGGCCATGCACGTCATCAACGCCATCCCCCACGTGGTGGAGGCCGACCCGGGCGTGCTCACCTACCTCGACCTGCCCGTGTACTCCGCCCGTCACCTGATGCGCTGAGACTCACGCCCGCTCGGCGCCTGGCACCGCGTCGCACGGTCGGAATCCGACAGCTACTCGGCGGACCAGCACACGCCGACGCCTGGCACCGCGTCCCGCCGTCGGAATCCGACAGCTACTCGGTGGACCAGCCCGCCGGCACGGCGAGCAGGCCGGCCTCCTCCAGCACCGCCTCGACGAGCCCGTCCAGCCGATCGGCGGCGAGGTCGCCGAGGGGGTCGCGGGTGTGGCGCAGGAGCGTCTCGAACGGCAGGCCGAACGCGGCGCGCATGGCGAGCAGACGGCGGCGCTCCGGATCGTGCACGTCGGCAAGCACGGCACGGGCCTGGTGCATCCGACGGATCTGTCGCACCCGGGGCGGCACCATCACCAGCAGGGTGACGGCGGCGGGCAGACCGAACACGAGCAGTCCCGACAGCGTGGCCAGCTGACGGATGTCCTCGGCGCCCTGCCGGCCGTACTCGGCCACCTCGCCCCCGCTGTCGTCCCCGGCGTCGGTGAGGGCGCCGGACAGGTCGTCGCCGACGACGGGCAGCCCATCCACCGCGCCGGCCGCCGAATCGAAGCCGTCCTCGACCGAGGTGCCCGCCTCCTCCACGCCGTCGGCGACGACGGTGAGGCTCTCGACGCGCAGATAGGTGCGCCAGCCCAGCCAGCCGAACAGCACCAGCAGGCCCACGAGCAGCACGTCTCGGGCGATGGTGGCGTTGCGACGGGCGGGGACGTCGGGGTAGAGCTTCACGGCCACGGCGATGTCCTCCCTCGGTCACGGCCGACAACCGACCGGTCCGCGTTCGCGCTACTGCGAGGGCTGACCAGTGCGGGCCGCCTCGATCAGGGCACCCCACTGCTGCGGGGTCAGCTCGCCGGTGGTGCGCTGCACCACGGTGCCGTCGGCGGCGATGACCACGACCGTCGGGAACGCGCCAACGGCGTAGGCCTCACCGGCCGTGCCGTCCTCGTCGTCGAGCAGCGTCGGGACCGTCCAGCCCTCGTCGGTCAGCCACTCCCCCGGCGGGAAGTTGGGGCTGCTGGGATCGGTCGACGTGGCGACGGCCGCCAGCGCCACCCCGTCGGGCATGCCGTTGGCGTCGAGGAGCGTCTGGACCTGGGCGACCTCGTTCTGGCAGTGCGGGCACCAGTGGGCGACGAACAGCACCACCGTCGGCGTCCCCGCACTCGGGATGGCCACGGCGCTGCCGTCGTAGGACGTGCCCGACAGCTGCGGAGCGGGCTGGCCGACTGCCGGGTCGCCGCCCGAGGCGTCGGAGTCGGCCAACGGTGTGCCCGATACGGACACATCGCCGAAGGCACCCCCGTCGCCGAGGGGGGGCACGTCGTCGTCGACGCAGGCCACGGCTACGGCGTCCATCTCGGCGAGGAACTCGTCGAGCGCCTCGAGGGTGTCGTCGCCCTCCTCGCCGGCGACGAACGCCCAGGTGGAGTACTCCACGAGGATGTCTCGGTCGAGCTCGTCGGACAGGCACTCGAGCTCTGCATCGCTGACGCTGTCGCCGAACTCGGGGTAGGAGGACGCGATCTCCTCGAACACGTCGTCGTCGATGCAGTCGTCCATGACGGCCCGGATGTCGTCGACCTGCTCGTCGGTGACCTCGATGTCGGCGGCCTGGAGCGACTCGATCTCGCCCCACTCCTGCGGATCGACCCCGGCAGCGTCGATCTCCCCGGCGCCCACGATGTCCACGAAGTCCTCGGCGAGGCACTCGACGAACTCGGTGTCGGACGCGTCGGCGCCGTCGATCATGGCGTCCACGTAGGCCTCCGCGAGGTCCTCGTCGCCGGGGTCCTCGGTGGTGGAGGTGTCCTCCTCGGTGGTCGGCGCAGCCTGTGAGGGTTCGGGGTCGTCGCCATCACCGCACGACGCCGCCAGCGCCAGGAGCATCACCGTCGAGACCGCCACCATCCATCTGCGCATGGGGTCACACCGTACCGGCCCACAGCAAGGCACCCGGGGCGCGGCTCGGAGCTGCGCGACCATGGCGGCATGTGCCGCAACATCACGACTCTGCGGGGCCTCGAGCCGCCGGCCACGCCCGAGGAGATCGACGCCGCCGCCCGCCAGTACGTGCGCAAGGTGAGCGGCGTCCAGGCCACGTCGGCCGCCACGGCCGAAGCGTTCGAGCTGGCCGTGCGGCGGGTCGCCGAGGCCACGACCGACCTGCTGGCCGGGCTGCCGCCGAGACGCCAGCCCCCGAGGACCGAGCCGCCGTTGCGCCGCATTCGCACCACGGCCGGCTGAAGGCCCATCATGGGAAGCGGTCACCGACCGGGAGGTTGCCCATCTCGCCACCCGCTCCCGCCCACGAGCGCTCGCTGCGCCTCCTCGTCGCCGGCATCGCGGCGCTGGCCACCGTGGCCACCGCGGTCGGGGTGTTCTCCACGGGAGGCACCGGCCCGCGGGAGGTGACCACGATCGGTGGACGCGTCGTCGATCTCTACGGCACCGGCCTGTACCGCGACGACACCTGGCTCATCGGCGCCGGCAACCGCGGCACCGACGCCGCCACGTTGTTCCTCGAGATCCCGTTGCTCCTGGTGTCGCTGGTGTGGTTCCGCCGGGGGTCGCTGCGGGGCCACCTGCTGCTCACGGGGGCACTGGCGTGGTTCCTCTACTACTACGCCTCGATGTCGCTGGCCACGGCCTACAACGGGCTGTACCTCGTGTACCTGGCCACGTTCTCGCTGTCGTTCTTCGCCTTCGTGCTCGCCTTCACCTCGCTCGACGCCGAGGCGGTCCACGTGGCCCGCTCGCCGCGCTTCCCCCGCAAGGCGCTCGGCGTGTACCTGTTCGTGGTGCCCGCGCTGCTCACCTTCGCCTGGCTGCCGGCCCTGGTGGGCGAGGCGTTCGGTGCCGAGACGCGTGACCTGGTGGAGCGCTACACGAGCGACGTCACCTCGATGCTCGATCTCGGGATCATCGTGCCCAGCCTGGTGCTGGCTGCCGTGGCCTACCGCCGCCGCACGCCGCTGGGATCGAAGCTCGGCGTGTTCCTGGTGCTGTTCAACCTGGCCATCGGCGTCGCGCTGCTTGGCCAGGGGATCGCGCAACTGGTGGAGGACGTGCCGCTCACGGCCGGCGAGAAGGTCGGCTACATCGGCTCCTTCGCCGTGCTGACCCTGGTGTCGGTGGTGCTGAGCGTGGCGGTGCTGCGCACGCTGGACGAGCCGACTGACCGACCGCAGACACCCTGAGCGCCCCCGGCAGGATTCGAACCTGCGGCCTACCGCTTAGGAGGCGGTCGCTCTATCCCCTGAGCTACGAGGGCGGGCGAACCGCAATCTACGGCACCTGCCGCGGCCTTGGCGCGTGGTCAGCTCGCCTGGAGCCGGTGGTGGACGATGACGTCGTGGGCGAAGGGGGGCCAGGGTGAGGGTGAGGGGCGCGACGGGGGTGGTCGGGTGCCGAGGCGGACGGTGGTGCCGTCGGGGCCGGTCACGTCGAGGTTGCCGTCGGGTAGGCGGGCCAGTCGCCAGCCGGGTCGGTAGATGAGGGTGTGGTGGATCTGGCAGAGCAGGACGAGGTTCGTGGAGACCGTCGGCGGACTGATCCGGCTGCGTGGTCAGATCGCGCCCACCCGCACGTGCTCGGCGTGCTCGGCGAGTGCTCGGAGGTCGGTGGGGTCGCCGGTGAGCACCTGACCGCCGGGTTCGGCGAGCGCGATCACGAGCGCGTCGACAGCTGATCCCTGCTTCGCACGGAACCGTAGGTGCGCCGCTCGTCGCGCCGTCCGCTCAGGCAGCTCCGTGATGATGTCGCAGGTCTTCAGCAGGCGGTTCGTGTTCGCGTCCGGACCGGGCCGTCCGGTGATCGACTCCACGATCACGACGGACGGTACGAGGGGGGGCCACAGGCCATCGCGTCGCAGGACGCCGATGATCGCGGCCGTCTGCCGATCGCGGCGCGCGAGCTTCGTCACCGCTCCGCGGTCGAGCACCAACACGGTTCAGCTGGCGCGATCGATTGCGTGGGCTGCGAGCCGTCGCGCGATGGCCTCCGCTCGAGCGATCTCGTCCGGCGTGGGTTCACCCACCTCGTCGATCAGCTCAGCCAGGTAGGTGTCGGTCGCGTCGAGGAGCGACTGGCGTCGCAATTCTGCACGGACCGCCTCCTGGAGAAGCTCCGACGCGGGCAGACCGCGCTCCTTGAGCTCGTTGTACAGGTCGTCCGGCAGGTACACCTGCATCCGTGGCATACGCCTAACTATACACCCTCATGCTGAGCGCGGAAGGGGTCCGTTTCCCGACGTGTGAGGTTGTCGAGGTGGGTGGGGCGCCCCCTACCCGACTGCCGGCTCCGTCCGCCGCCGCTTCACGTCCCGAGCCGGCTCACCGGTCGTGGGCAGGCCGGACGCCTCGCTCGTCCAGAGCCGCAGCTCCCGCATGATCTCGTCGCCTCGGGCGAGATCCGCGGCGGCGTGGTGCCGGGGTTCGCCGACCCGGATGACGGCCACCCGACCGAACCGGCGCTTGTCGTAGGTGACGGCCAGGGGCACCAGCGGCGTGCCCGGGCAGTCCTCGAGCAGCGGGACCACGAGTCGGCCGAAGTAGCGGCACACGATGCCCGGCACCCGGGTGGCCTCGGGGTAGATGCACACGGCGCCGCCCAGGCGCAGCACCGACACCCCGACGGCGTGGGACCAGTCCGTCGAGCCGTCGCTGCCCCGCTCGAGGGGGATCTGCCCCATGCCGCGGTAGAACCACCCGAACCGTCCCCGGAAGTGCTCGACCTTGGCGTAGGCGGTCAGCGGTCGCCAGATCTTGGCCACGACCACGATGGGGTCCATGAACGACTCGTGGTTGCTCACGAGGACCACGGGGCCGGTCCGGGGGATGTGGTGCTCGTCGACGATCCGGATGCGCTGCCACGGCCGGATGACGAAGAGGAAGACCCGGATCAACCCCCCGACGATCCAGGGGTACCAGCGGGACCGTCCGGGGCGTCCGATCTTCACGTCACCGAAGTGCTGCGTGCCCTGCGCCACCAGCTCCTCGTAGCGCCGGACGTCGTCGGCGTCGGTGCCGTCAGGCACGGCACCTGCTCCCCGGCGTGGACCCGCGGTGCATCGGCATCCCATCCTCCTCGACGCTGCGGACTGTAGCCGGCACCCGTCCGCGGTCCGATCAGTTGGGGGCCACGGGTGGCGAGCAGCCCGTGGCCGGGCTCCCGCCCGGCGAGCGGCCGGCAGGCCGGGATCGGGTCGGGGCCGGCCCGGTCAGATCTCGCGCATCGACGCCCGCAACTCGAGCCGGGATCGGCTCGGCCACCCCCGGTCCGTCGTGACGACGTGATCGGCGTCGAGCCGGCCTGCGGTCGCGATCACGAGCGCGTCGGGAAGCTTCAGCGAACCGTGCCGAGCGCGGATCGCTGCGGCGGCAACAGCCGTCTCGGCATCGAGGGGCTCGATGCGGATCGGGACGCGGTCGACCAGATCCCGAACCGCCTCGACGGCCACCGCGCCCGACCGCGACGGTCCGACCAGGATCTCTGCATACGCCGACGCCGGCAGGACGAGGCGGTCGTCTCGGCCGAGCGCGTCCGCGAGCGCGCGTCGGGCCGCAGCGTGGTGGGCGTCGTTGCCATCGAGGAAGCCGATGAGGACGCCGGCGTCGAGAACGGTCAGCCCCATTCGTCGCGCAACCCGGACACCTCGCCGGGCTCGTAGACGCCGGTCAGCGCTCCCGCGAACTCTGCGAGGACGTCGGCCTCACGCTCGAACACCACCCGCCCCGGTCCTTCGGCGCGAGCGGCAAGGCGTTCGCCGACCGGTGGGGCTCGTAGACGTCGGTTCCCGACGGGACCCACGTCGAGCCGGGTCGCTCAGCTTCGGGGCAGCGGGACCGCCAACCGTGCCGGGTCGTCGACGTCGGAGGGATCGGGCGTCACCACGATCGACGAGCTGGTGCTCGTGTCGTCGGTGCCCGGCACGTCGTCGGGCGTGCTGGAGCTCGACGAGGAGCTGGAGTCGGGCACGCTCGACGACGTGGACGAGCTGGTCGACGACGAGGAGGTCGACGACGAGGACGTCGAGCCCGAGGACGTGGTCCCGGTCCCCGGCGGGGCGGTGGTCACCGTGGTCTCCGCCGTGCCGGGGGTGAACGCCTCCACCTCCAGCGGCAGCAGCGGGTTGCCGCACCTGCAGCGGGTCACGGGCAGGCCCCCGCCCGGGATCGTCGTGGCCGGACCGGTGGTCGTCGTGACCGCCGTCGTCGTCGTGGAGGACGCCGGCTCCGACGATTCCGGCGTCGAGCCGTTCTGCGTACCGGGGGTCGACGACGACGCCGTCGAGTCGCTCGGCGGGACCTCCGGCACCTCCGGCGTCACGTACCCCTGCACGACGGCACTGGCGTCGGTGTCGACCAGCACGGCCGTGCCGGCCTCCAGCGTCGAGGCACGCGGGTAGGCCTGGCCGTCCCGCAGGCCGTGGTTCAGCACCGCGGTGTCCTGCTCCAACACCATCGGCTCGAGCGTCTCGACGTACGCAGGCACCGACTCGACCGGGATCGAGAGCACCTCGGCCCACTCCCGCAGGGCGTCGGGCCGGGACTGGAGCTCCTGCACGAACAGCTCGGTGTCGCAGATGCCGGACTCGGTCGCCACCGATGCGGTGAAGGCGTCGGGTCCGATCGACGCGGCCGGCTCGAAGAGCAGCTCCTCCATCGCCGCCTCGTCGTCCGCGTCCTCGTCGTCGCCGGTCACGAGCAGGAAGCCCAGGACGGCGGCCACGACGAGGGCCGACGCGGCGACGATCCAGGCCAGTCTCGCCGAGCCCTGCCTGGTACCCGGATCTGGTGTCATGGGGTCACCTCGCTCCCGGGCGCGTGTCCACTCACTGGGATCGTAGGAGGACGGCGACGCCTCCCCCAGGGCCGCCGGACCGCCGGGCGCGGGTCCCAGGTCCCTTCCGAGGGACCGTCGGTCACGCGCCGACCGTGACGCGCACCCGCCTACGGGCGAACGGGGAGCGACGCGAAGGGCTGCAGCCCAGCGGCCACCTCGAAGCGCAGCGTGTCCTGCACCGACAGCGTTCCCGACACGCTGAGGGTGTCGATGCGCTCCACCTCGACCAGGCGGGCCAGGTTCACCGCGCACGGACGCTCGAGGCCCACGGCGTCGAGGTCGAGGATCTCGAGGTAGCCGGGGCGGCCGAGCCGGCTCAGCGCCCCGCTGATGGGATGCAGCCGCAGCGTCATGCCCTCGACCGCGGCGACCAGCGCCGGTCGCAGCTTCCACTCGTCGGTGTCCTCGAAGGGGATGTGGGCCCACACCACCACCCCACGGGTCGTGCGCCGCAGCGGTACGGCCGGCGCGCCCCGCAACACGTGGTCGACAGCGAGCGACCGCCGCAGGAAGCGCTCGCTGCTCGCCCGGCGCAGTCTCGCCACCCTCGTGCGTCGGCAGTTGGCGTCACGGAGCACCCGCATGGGTCCGCCCTCCTGCACGTCACCGGTTCGTGGTTCCGCACCGCAACGGTGCGTAGCGCCACGCTCGCGCTGCGGGAACGTGACCGGTAGAGCCTTTCGACACTCGTGGATCAGGGTGCCAGCGCAGCCTGCAGCGCCGCGAGCTGCTCGGGCACGACTCGGTACCAGGCCCAGCGGCCCCGCTTCTCCCGGGTGAGCAGGCCGGCGTCCACCAGCGCCGAGAGGTGGTGGGACACCGTGGGCTGGGAGCGACCCAACGGCTCGACGAGGTCGCAGGCGCAGGCCTCGCCGCTCTCCGCCGAGGCCACCAGCGAGAACAGCCGCAACCGGGCGGGGTCGGCCAGCACCTTGAACACCGATGCCAGCTGGGCGGCCTGCGACTCGTCCAACCCGCCCGACACCGTCGCGCAGCAGTCCTGCAGCGGGGTCCCCGTCATGGCTGCTCCCGTCGAGATCGATCCGCACATATTGACATCTGTCGATCTGATGCTAGGGTGCGAACAGATCGACACTGATCGATGCACTCTACCGGAGGAAGCCATGTCCCGCCTGCAGCTCGCCCTCAACGTCACCGACCTCGAGGCTGCGGTCGACTTCTACTCCAGGCTCTTCGCCACCGAGCCGGCCAAGCGCAAGCCCGGCTACGCCAACTACGAGATCGCCGACCCGCCCCTCAAGCTGGTGCTGTTCGAGGGGCCCGAGGGTGGGACGATCAACCACCTGGGCGTCGAGACCGACACCCCCGACGAGGTGCTCGCCGCCGAGAGCCGCCTCACGGGCACGGGTCTGGCGACCACAGGGGTCGACGACACCGTGTGCTGCTACGCGACCAAGGTCGAGACCTGGGTCACCGACCCCGACGGCGCCCGGTGGGAGTGGTACGTCAAGACCGGCGACACCGACCAGCTCTCCTACGAGCTCCTCGACGACGGCGCGGTGTGCTGTGCGCCACCCGCGGCCGAACCGGAGCCCGTGTCGCTCGGCCGCCGCAGCGGCGGGCGCGACAGCGACACACCGACCGGCTGCTGCTGAGGCCGGCGACGACCGACGACGGGGAGGACCCGACATGCACCACGACGACGGCGACACCATCCGCACCGAGGTCCGCAGGCGCTACGCCACCGCGGCCCTGACCGTCCACGAGGTCTCCGCAGGGTGCTGCGCCATCCCCGGCCCCGAGGGCGGGTTCGGCGCCACCCACTACGACGCCGCCGACCTCGATGTGCTCCCGGCGACCGCGCTCGCAGCGTCGCTGGGGTGTGGCAACCCGACCGCGCTGACCGAGCTGCAGCCTGGCCAGATCGTGCTCGACCTGGGCTCGGGTGGCGGCATCGACGTGTTGCTCTCCGCCCGTCGCGTCGCACCCGGCGGCAAGGCCTACGGCCTCGACATGACCCCCGAGATGCTCGAGCTGGCGCAGCGCAACCAGGCCGAGGCGGGGGTGGAGAACGCCGAGTTCCTCCACGGCACGCTCGAGGACATCCCGCTGCCCGACGCCTCGGTCGACGTCGTCATCTCCAACTGCGTCATCAACCTGGCGGCCGACAAGGACGTGGTGCTGCGTGAGGCCTACCGCGTGCTGCGCCCCGGCGGGCGCTTCGCGGTGTCCGACGTGGTGCTGCGTCGTCCCCTGCCGCCCCGGCTGGCCGAGCTCGTCGGGCTGTGGACCGGCTGCGTGGCCGGCGCCCTCGTCGACACCGACTACGAGGCCAAGCTCGCCGCCGCCGGGTTCACCGACGTCGAGATCGTGACCACCCACGTCCACGACCGGGCCAGCATCGAGCAGTTCGCCGGACAGCTCGAGCTCCCCGCGGACCTCGACCTCGCGTCCGCGCTGGACGACGTCGACGGCGTCGTGACCAACGCCTTCGTCCGCGCCCGACGAGCGCCATGACCGGCCGACCCGACGAGCACGTGGCGGTCGCCACCCGCCTGTCGACCCTCGACCGCTACCTGCCGGTGTGGATCGGACTGGCCATGGCCACCGGCCTGCTCCTGGGCCGGGCCATCCCCGACCTGAACGACTGGCTCGACGACGTCAAGATCGACACCGTCTCGCTGCCCATCGCCATCGGGCTGCTGGCCATGATGTACCCGGTGCTGGCCAAGGTCCACTACACCCACATCGGCGACGAGCTCACCGACCGCCGCACCCTCGCCCTGTCCCTGCTGTTGAACTGGGTGATCGGGCCGCTGCTCATGTTCACCCTGGCCTGGGTGTTCCTGGCCGACCTCCCCGAGCTGCGCACCGGGCTCATCATCGTCGGCCTCGCCCGCTGCATCGCCATGGTCCTCATCTGGAACGACCTCGCCCACGGCAGCCGCGAGCTCGCCGCCGTGCTCGTGGCCGTCAACTCGCTGTTCCAGATCGCCATGTACTCGATCCTCGGCTGGTTCTACCTCACCGTGCTGCCCGGCTGGCTCGGCCTCGACACCGCCGACCTCGACGTGTCCATGTGGGACATCGCCAGATCCGTGCTCATCTTCCTCGGCATCCCCCTCGCCGCCGGCTACCTCACCCGCACCATCGGCGAAGCCCGCAAGGGCACCGACTGGTACGAGCACACCTTCCTGCCCCGCATCGGCCCCATCGCCCTCTACGGGCTGCTGTTCACCATCGTCGTGCTCTTCGCCCTCCAGGGCGAGCAGATCACCGACAACCCACTCGACGTCGCCCGCGTCGCCGTCCCCCTCCTCGTCTACTTCGCCCTCATGTGGGGCGGCTCGTTCCTCGCCGGCTACCGGATGGGGTTCCCCTACGACCGCAACGCATCCGTCGCCTTCACCGCCGCCGGCAACAACTTCGAGCTCGCCATCGCCGTGTCCATCGCCGTGTTCGGCGTCACCTCCGGCCAGGCCCTCGCCGGCACCATCGGTCCCCTCATCGAAGTCCCCGCCCTCGTCGCCCTCGTCTACGTCTCCCTGTGGACGAGACGCCGCTTCTACCCCACCACCGCCTGACCACCTTCGGCGACGGGACGACGCCCGTCCGCGCTCGGACCGCTCGAGGGCCGCGTCCCGAGCCGGGTTCCCGGTCGGGTCGTCGCGATGGAAGACGGCCCGTGCCCGACCCCCGGTGAGCAAAGCCACTCAGAGAGTATTGACTCAGTAGAAGTTGAGTGGCATGGTGGCAAGGTGGGAATCGAGCAGGCCGCCGTGCAGGACCGGGCGAGGCGACATGCCGCGCTCGGCGATCCCGTGCGGTTGGCGATCGTGGACGAGTTGACCGCGTCGGACCGGTCGCCGGTGGAGTTGCGGCGTCGGCTCGGCCTGGAGTCGAACCTCCTGGCCCATCACCTCGATGTGCTCGAGCGCGTGGGGCTGATCGAGCGGTCCCGCTCGAGCGGCGACGGCCGGCGCCGCTACGTGCACCTGCGCTGCGGAGGGCTGGACGGACTCGTGCCCGGTCGGCCGGTGCCGCCGGGGCCGGCGTTGTTCGTGTGCAGCGCCAACTCGGCGCGGTCCCAGCTCGCCGCCGCCGTGTGGCGTCGTCACACCGGTCGGCCGGCCGCCTCGGCGGGGACCCATCCGGCGGAGCGGGTGCACGAAGGGGCGGTCGCCGTGGCGAACCGTGCCGGGCTCGATCTCGACGGTGCCACGCCTCGCGCCCTCGTCGACGTCACCGAGCGGCCCGCGCTGGTGGTCACGGTGTGCGACCGGGCCCACGAGGAGCTCGACCCCGACCCGTCCTGGCTGCACTGGTCGATCGCCGATCCGGTGCCCGTGGGCACCGACGCGGCCTTCGACGACGTGGTGGAGGAGTTGCGTCAGCGGGTCGATCGCGTCGTCGAGACAACGGGGGCCACGTGAGCGAGCTCCACGATCCGCTGCACCCGTCCGACGCCGAGCTGTCGGTCGAGGTCGAGACCGGTACCGGGGCGCTGCGCCTCGACCTCGTGCGCCGTCTGGCGGCGGAGGCGCTCGGCACCGGGCTGTTGATCGTGGCGGTGATCGGATCGGGCATCATGGCCAGCCGACTGTCGAGCGGCGACGTCGGCCTGCAGCTCCTCCAGAACGCGGCGGCCACGACCGGCGCCCTCATCGGGCTCATCCTCATGTTCGGCGAGGTGTCCGGCGCCCACTTCAACCCCGCCGTCACGCTGCTCGACCGTTGGCTCGGCACCACCTCCAACCGCGACACCGGTCTCTACATCGTCGCCCAGGTCGTCGGCGGCTGCCTCGGCGCCGTGCTCGTCAACGTCATGTTCGAGCTGCCCGCCGTCGAGTGGTCCACGAAGGAGCGCTCCTCGCCGGCGCTGTGGCTGTCGGAGGTGGTCGCCACGGTCACGCTGCTGTTGTTGATCCAGGGCTGCGTGCGCACCGGCCGTGCCGCCGTCGTGCCCTTCGCGGTGGGCGCCTGGATCGGCGGCGCCTACTGGTTCACGTCCTCGACCAGCTTCGCCAACCCCGCCGTGACCGTGGCCCGCACCCTGTCGGACTCCTTTGCCGGCATCGCACCGGCATCGGCCCCCATGTTCATCGCCATGCAGCTCGTGGGCGTCGTCGTCGCCTTCGGCCTCGTGCGCCTCTTCTACCCCCACAACCGCTCGGAGGACGCGTCGTGAGCCGACAACGACCCGAGGTGCTGTTCGTGTGCGTGCACAACGCGGGCCGCTCCCAGATGGCCGCCGCCCTGCTCGCCCACCACGCCGGCGACCGGGTCGTCGTGCGCTCCGCCGGCTCCGCCCCCGCCGACGACGTCAACCCCGCCGTCGTGGAAGCGATGGCCGAGTGGGACATCGACCTGCGTGCCCTCGGCGCCCACCCGAAACGCCTCGAGGACGCCGCCGTGGCGGCCTCCGACGTGGTCATCACGATGGGCTGCGGCGACGCCTGCCCCTTCTACCCCGGCACGCGCTACGAGGACTGGGTCCTGGCCGACCCAGCCGGGCAAGGCGTCGAGGCCGTCCGTCCCATCCGCGACGAGATCGACCGCCGGGTCCGGGGCCTGGTCGCCGAGCTCCTCGACGGCACCTCCTGACGCCCACCCGCCCCCTCCGCACCCGAAAGGCCGACGCCATGCCCCAACCGACGATCGACGACCTGCCCCTCGACCAGCAGCACACCGTGCGCACCGTCGTGGCGCGCGTCGCGCCGCAGTTCGCCGGGACGTTCGGCGCCGAGACCGTGGAGCGCTTCGTGGTCGACTCGATGGAGCAGCTCGCCCCCTCCGCCAGGGTCACGAAGTTCCTGCCCGTGCTGGCCGAGAAGTTCGCCAAGGACCGCCTCCGCGCCCTGGCCCGGGTGGAGGGCCGCACCGCCACCACCGTCCCCGGCGTGCTGTTCCTGTGCGTACACAACGCCGGCCGATCCCAGATGGCGGCCGGCTGGCTCCGCCACCTCGCCGGCGACGACGTCGTCGTGTGGTCCGGCGGCTCCGAACCCGCGTCGCAGATCAACCCCTCGGCCGTGGCGGCCATGGCCGAGGTGGGCATCGACATCACCGAGGAGTTCCCCAAGCCGTGGACCGACGAGATCGTCCGCGCCGCCGATGTCGTCGTCACCATGGGCTGCGGCGACGCCTGCCCCCTCTACCCCGGCACGCGCTACGAGGACTGGACCCTCGAGGACCCGGCCGGCCAGGACCTCGACGCCGTGCGTCCCATCCGCGACGAGATCCGACGACGGGTCGTCGAGCTCATGGCGTCGCTCCACCTGCAGCCGCCGACGAGCTGAGCCGCCGACCCGAGGCGTCGGGCGCACCGCGACGGCCCCGGCGCGTCGGGACCTTGTGCCCTGTGACCCGTGCCGCGCGGGGCGCAGGATGGGCTCGTGGAGGATTCAACAACGGTTGAACTGACAGCCGCCCGGTTCCGGGCCCTCGGGGACCCCACCCGTCTGCGGGTCGTGCGGGAGCTGGCCGGCGGCACCCGCTGCGTGTGCGAGCTGCGTGCGCGCGTCGACGTGCCGGGACCGCTGCTGTCGCACCACCTGGCGGTGCTGCGCGACACAGGGCTGATCACCGCCACCCGCCGGGGCCGCTGGATCGACTACACGCTCGACCGCGAGACGCTCGCCACGCTGGACGAGGCCCTCGGGCTCACGATCCGGGGCGACGCGATCGGGGCACGGTCGTGACCGCCCCTGCCGTGCACCACCCGGGGGCGGCGCTGCGCCGGTGGGGCGGCCTCGCCCTCACCACCGTGGCGTGGGTGGGGCTGTACCGGGTGAACCTGGGGTTCTGGGAGTGGTTGCTGGGCGACGTGGCCGGCATGGACCTCGAGTCGCGGGCCGGCGACTCGCTGCTGTTCTTCGTGTACGACACCACCAAGATCGCCCTGCTGCTGACCGGGATCATCTTCGTGGTCACCGTGCTGCGCAGCTTCATGAGCGTCGAGCGCACCCGGGCCCTGCTGGGCGGGCGCCGCGAAGGCGTCGGCAACGCCGCCGCGGCCGGCCTCGGCGTGGTCACGCCGTTCTGCTCCTGCTCGGCGGTGCCGGCCTTCATCGGCTTCGTCGCCGCCGGCGTCCCCCTGGGCATCACCATGAGCTTCCTCATCGCCTCGCCCCTGGTGAACGAGGTGGCCATCGTGTTGCTCTTCGGCCTCTTCGGCTGGGAGATCACCGCCCTCTACATCGCCGCCGGGCTCGTCGTGGCCACGGTCGCCGGCTACACCATCGGACGACTCCGACTCGAGCGCTGGGTGGAGCCCTTCGTGTTCGAGACCCGTCTGCGCGGCCAACTCGTCGACCCTGCGCAGGGCCTCACGTGGGACGACCGGTTCCAGATGGGCCGCGAGGAGGTCGCCACCATCCTGCGCAAGATCTGGCCCTACCTGCTCGTCGGCATCGGCCTCGGCGCGCTCATCCACGGCTGGGTGCCCGCTGACTGGTTCGAGACCCACGCCGTCGGCCCCCTCGGCGTGCCCATCGCCGTCGGCCTGGGGGTGCCGCTCTACTCCAACGCCGCCGGCGTGATGCCCCTCGTCGAGGCCCTCTACGACAAGGGCATGCCCATGGGCACGGTGCTGGCCTTCATGATGTCGGTCGTGGCGCTGTCCCTACCCGAGATGATCCTGCTGCGCCGGGTGCTCCGCCCGCCGCTCATCGCCAGCTTCGCCGCCGTCGTCGCCACCGGCATCGTCGCCATCGGCTACCTGTTCAACGCCGTCCTGTGACCCACCCACCCCAGAAGGGACCCACCGTGGACATCAAGATCCTGGGCAGCGGCTGCGCCAACTGCGCCAACCTCGAAGCCAACACCAACGCCGCCCTCGCCGAGCTGGGCCTCGACGCCGCCATCGACCACGTCCGCGACCCCGGCCAGATCGCCTCCTACGGCGTCATGCGCACCCCCGCACTGGTCGTCGACGACGAGGTCCTCGTCTCCGGACGGGTCCCGTCGCCCGACCAGGTCCGGGCGCTGCTCGCGGACCGGGCGGGCTGACGCCCGTCAGGAACCCGCCGCCACCGGCGCTCGCCGCACCCGCAGGCACTGGGTGTTGCCGAACAGGCGCAGGTTGCGTCGCTCCGAGGCGGGGAAGTCGTAGGGCGCCCCGTCGACGGTGATCACCTCGGGCGCGACGACCTCGATGGTCTCGCCCTCGTGCACCAGCGTGGCCGAGCCGGCGGCCACCACGTTGCGGACCCAGTCCGGCCGGGTGCCGTAGGGCAGCACGATCACGAACCCGTCGTCGGTCGGGAGCGGCACGATCGGCGTCTCGTAGGGGGCGCCGCTGCGCCGCCCCACGTGGCGGATCACCGCCGCGTAGGCACCGGGGGTGCCCGCAGAGCGCAGCTGACGGGGGTTGAACACCCGCTTGTTGACCCGACGTTGGAAGTCCAGCACCGCGGGCGCCTTGGTGCGCATCCCCAGGAACCAGATCCCGAGCAGCACCGCCACCACGGCGAGGATCCCGCCGACCACCACACCGATCCGTGCCAGCACCTCAACCACCTCCTGCGAGCTCGACCACCACCTTGCCCCGGACGAGGCCGTCCTGCAGCCGCTGCAGCTCGTGGGCGGCCTCCTCCAGCGGGACCACCCGGTCGATCGCCGGGACCACCTCGCCCGACTCGAGGTACGCCGTGAGCACCTCGAGGTCCTCGCGGCGCTCGGGAGCCACGAGCATGCGCAGCCGCTGGCGCACCAGGGGCGACCACAGCGCGGCCCGCACCTGACGGCCGACCACGCCGAGCCAGCGACCGCCACCCTCACCGCCGACGACCACCAGGGTGCCGGCGGGCGTCAGGGCCCGTCGCAGCGATCGCAACGGTCGGCTGCCGCCGATGTCGACGATCAGGTCGTAGCGGGTGCGCCCGTCGGTCGGGTCGGTCCTCGTGTAGTCGAGCACCTCGTCGGCACCCAGGGCGCGCACCAGGTCGGCCTTCGAGCCGTGGCACACGCCGGTCACCCGGGCGCCGAGGGCTCGGGCCAGCTGCACGGCGTAGGTGCCGACCCCACCCGAGGCGCCGAGCACCAGCACGTGCTGGCCGGCCCGGACCAGACCCTGGTCGCGCAGGGCGTGCAGCGCCGTCTCGGCCGACACGGGCACGGCCGCGGCCTGGGCGAAGGTGAGCGACGGGGGCTTGGGCGCCAGCCGTGCGGGGTCGGCCACGGCGTACTCGGCCAGGGTGCCCCGGGCGGTGCCGTACACCGCGTCGCCGGGGCGGAGCCCCTCCACCTCGGCTCCGACGGCCTCGACCGTGCCGGCCAG
>JALOLF010000206.1 GCA_025456085.1 Acidimicrobiales bacterium | reverse complement strand
CCGTGCGGAGGCGACACAGGCTCTCCGCCGGCTCGTCGTCGGTGAACACCAGGCCCGACGGGCTGGCCAGGATGGCCTCGAACAACGCCTCGCCGGCTTCGAGCCCTTCACCGAAGCCGGCCCGGGCGACGCCGGCCGGGAACGACTGCGCGCAGCGGTGGGCGGCGACCCACAGCAGCGCCGCCGCCGCCGCACCGTCGGGCAGCGTCGGCCCCAGCGTGCGGTAGAGCAGCACGGGGGCCACCCGACCCAGCTCCGGCTGCTCGGCCAGCGCCGCGAAGAACGCCTCGGCGAAGGCCGCCCTGCTCTCCCCGGCCGCGACTCGCAGCCGAGCCACGACCTCGGGATCGAGGGCACCGAGGGCCTCGACGAGGCGGGCGTGGATCTCGGGCTCCGGAAGCGGGCCCCGGGGCGGATCGAGCAGGGGACGCCGCAGGTGGAAGACGTTGCGGGGGAAGTCGAAGTTGAAGAACGTCGCCTCCCACTTCTCGTACTGCGTCGGGGCCGGCAACACGTAGTCGGCCAGCCGCGCCGTCTCCGTCATGGCCACGTCGATCACCACCACCACGTCGAGTGCAGCCAGCGCGTCGCGCAGCCGTCGGCTGTCGGCGAGCGAGTGGGCGGGATTGCCCGACTCGACGATCATGGCCCGGTACCGGGCCGGGTGGTCGGTGAGGATCTCGTCCGCGATCACGTTGCACGGCACCAGTCCGGCGATGATCTCGGCGCCCACGACAGGGCTGCGCCGCGCCGCGGACGCACCTCCCCAGGGCTTGTCGATGCCGCTCACGAGGGGTACCAGGCTCGACGGCAGGTAGTGCGTACCCGGTCGACCGAGGTTCCCGGTGAGGAGCCACACCAGCTTCTCGAGGTAGCTGACGAGGGTGGAGTGGCGGTTCATCTGCACGCCCAGGTCCTCGAACACGGCGACGCTGTGGGCGGACGCGATGCGCCGGGCCGTCGTCCGGACCACGGCCTCGGAGATGCCGCACGCCTCCGCGTACGCCGGCACGGGGACGACCCGGAGCGCTTCCACGACCTCCTCCACGCCGTCGGCGTGGTCGCGCAGGAAGGCCCGGTCCACGAGGCGCTCCTGCACCAGCACTCCCGCCAGCGCGGCCAGCAGCCAGGCGTCGGTGCCGGGCCGCACCTGCAGGTGGACGTCGGCCAGGTCGGCCGTCTCGCTGCGGCGGGGGTCGACGACGATCAGGCAGCGGTCGGGATCCCTGGCGATCTCCTTCAGCGTGGTGCGGGCGTGGGGCAGGCCGTGGCTCTGCCACGGGTTCTTGCCCACGAACAGCGCCACCTCGGCGTGCTCGGCGTCGCCGCGCACCAGGGCGCCGAGCATGCGCTGGTCGACCAGGAACTCGCCCGTCTTCTCCTGGGCCAGGGCGTTGGACTTGAAACGGGCCCCGAGGGCGCGCAGCGTGGCGCCGCTGTAGCCGCCGCCGAGGTGGTTCCCCTGGCCCCCACCGCCGTAGTAGAAGATCGCCTCGCCGCCGTGGGCGTCGCGCACCGCCGTCAGGCGCTCGGCCACCTCGCGGATGGCCGTGTCCCAGTCGATCTCCTCGAAGGTGCCGTCAGGTCGGCGCCGCAGCGGGGTCCGGACCCGGTCACGCCCGTGCTGGTAGTGGTCGAGTCGCAGCGCCTTCTCGCACGTGTAGCCCTGCGACGCGGGGTGTGACTTGTCGCCCCGGATGCGCTCGAAGTGCCGCCCGTCGACGCCGCCCAGACGCACCTCGATGCCGCAGTTGCACTCGCACAGGATGCAGGCCGTGGGCTGCCACGCGCCGGCGCCGACCGCGGCGCCGGAGCGGGTCGTGTGGGTGTCGGCCACGTCGGTCATGTGCCCCCCTGGTCGGGCTCGGGTGACCCGGCGCACCTACCGGGCCGGGTCCTCGCCGACGACGTTAGGGCGGTCAGTTCAGTCATGCAACTGATAGCCTCGTGACATGCGCCGCACCTCCTTCGCGCAGTGGCCGTGCTCGGTGGCCCGCACCACGGACCTGCTCGGCGACTGGTGGACCCCCCTCGTGCTGCGCGACGCCTGCTACGGCGTGCGTCGCTTCGAGGACTTCCAGCGCCGGCTGGGGATCAGCCGCAACATCCTCACCGAACGCCTGAACCGTCTGGTGGACGAGGGCATGCTCGAGCGCGTCCCGTACCGGGAGCACCCGCTGCGCCACGAGTACCGCCTCACCGACAAAGGCCGTGACTTCTTCCCCGTGCTCGCCGCCATGATGCGCTGGGGGGACCGCTGGCTCGCCCCCGACGGCCCGCCCGTGGTGTTGCACCACACGACGTGCGACCACGACATCGACACCGAGGTCGTGTGCGGGCACTGCGGCGAGCCCCTACGCCTGTCCGACGTGACGGCCCGGTTCCCCCACACCCCACCGCACCGGTCGAGCGGCACCGACGCTCAGTCCGAGGGGACGGGGAACACGTCCATGCTGCCGCCCTCGACCGGACCACGGGCCAGCGAGGCGTAGTCCCGGCTGGCGAAGCGCCACCGCCCGTCGACCTTGCGGCAGGTGTCGCGGTAGAGCCCGAAGGCGGTGGTCCAGCGGTGGGTGGCGCGCTCCTGGCGCAGCTCCCGGATGTACAGCCGGCTACGCGCCTCGACGCCGCCGGGTGCCACCTCCACCACGGTGTTCTGCAGCGTGAAGGCGAAGAACTCGAAGCGCTCCACGCTCGCGGCGATAAACGCCGCCACCTCCGCGCCGCCCACCTTCTCGAGCACCGAGCCGCCACGCAGGTCGAGGCGCACCCGGCAGTCGGGGAGGAACATGGCCTCGAGCTCGTCCCACGCCCGGCGGGTCACGGCATCGCCGTACGCGGCCTGCAGCCGGGTGATGGCCAGGTGGTCGAGTGCCTCGGCGAGGTCTGCGTCGTCGATCGGCATGGCGTCGTCTCCTCGGTTCGTCCGACCCGGCGCGCCCGGGTGCGCGATCCTTACCGCACCCTGCCGTCGGCGTCCCCCAGCCGGCCCACCCACCGAGGAGCACCATGCCCGCCTTCCCCCGCGCCGAGCTCGAGTCGATGGTGGAGGCCTGGTTGCAGGCCAACGCCGACGCCGAGGCCACCGGTGACTGGACGGGCCTGGCCGGCTTCTACACCCCCGACGCGACGTACGGATGGAACTACGGCCCCGAGCACGACTTCATGGCCGTGGGCCGCGACCAGATCCGCGAGGTCGCCATCGGCCTGGAGATGGGCGGCCTGGGCGGGTGGACCTATCCCTACCAGGCGATCCTCATCGACGACCAGAAGGGCCAGGTCGTGGGGTTCTGGCGCCAGATCGCTGATGCCACCCGGGCCGACGGCTCGCACTACGAGGTGGCCGGCATCGGTGGGAGCTGGTTCCGCTACGCCGGTGACCGGCAGTGGGCCTGGCAACGGGACTGGTTCGACTACGGCAACGCTGCGTCCGTGTTCCTGGAGATGATCCGCGACGGCACGCTCTCCGACGCCATGACCCGACGCATGCACCGTGCGGTCGGCGGCGGGCAGCCCGGCCACTACCCGCTGGGTGGCGCACCGGCGCCGTTGTGGCCCCCGGACCGCTGAGAGCACTGCCGGCCGAGAAGACGAGCCGGCTCAGGAACCTTCGGCAGGCCGCTCGGCCTCGGCCGTGCGCCTCGCCACCCGGGCGATGACCTCCTCGGCGGCGCTGTGCAGCTTGGCGCCGCTGGGCCAGCCGGCGTAGTAGCACAGGAAGATGGCGATCTCCCGCAGCTCGTCGGGCGTCAGCTCGGCGTTGCCGAGCGCGGTCTCCATCTGCAGGTCGGCCACGTCGTGCAGCCCGCGTCCCACCAGCACGCCCAGCAGCAGGATGCGCCGGTCGCGGTAGCTGAGACCCTCGCGGTTCCAGATGTCGGCGAACAGGTTGTCGACGGTGTAGGCGAGGAAGTCGCCGTGCACTTCGGTCGGCTCGGGCCAGCCGTACACCTTGGCCATCGTCTCGAGGCCGAGCTTGCGCTTCTGCGGGTCGAAGTCCATGGCGCGACCCTAGGCGTCGAGCACGTGGCCGGGCATCGAGCGCAACTCGTCGTAGTGCGGTGTCCACCGCTCCACCTGGGATCAGTCGATGTGGTCCCAGGCACGATCGCCGCGGTCGGCGACCACCTCCCACAGCAGCGCCACCCGTCCCTCGACCTCCGTGGCCGCCCGGACGTGGCCGAGGCTCCTGGCCTCCGCCGGGTCCGCCGACCGCTCGTTTCGGCCCGGCCTCGGGCGATCCCCCACGGGCCGGATGCGTGGTGGCTCCGGATCGAGTCGGGGCCACGCTGGGCATGGCTCCGCAGGCTCTCACCCATGAGCCCGTTCAGTAGCACGTCGCGTGCGGTGGAGGCCCGCTGCACCGACTTGAGCTGCATGATGTTGTCGGTGCCGGCGGTGGCCTCCACACGGGTCCCCACCGCCCAGCGCCAGTCGTCGGAGACAGACGACGGCGCCGGGAGGAGCCCTCGCTCGGCACGGATGCGCCGAAGACCCTCGCCGTCGACGTGGTGCAGTCCGCATCGGGCGGCGAGATCACGGGCGACGACGGCATCGGCGAGCCCGGCGACCAGCATCTGTGCGGGGAAGGTGGGTGCGGTGCCGATCATCTCGACGATTCCCCGACCGTCGACAGCGATGGCCGCTCCGACGCACAACCCGGCGGTCTGTGCAGCATCGTCGGACGGGAGGCCCTCATCGCCCAGGACCTCCCGGATCACCTCGGGCCTCCTCCTGCGGACGCCACGGTGCCCGATACGTCATGGGGTGCCCCACACACGGTGACGACGAAGGCAGCCCGCACGTCGGCGGAGCCGACCGAGCATCGGGTCGACGCGACGCGGGATGCCGGTCCCTCACCCACCGAGCCCTGTGTGACGACGCCGAACGCTGGTCAGGCGAAGGTACGCACGAGAGCGAGGACCGCGTCGGCATCGGGCCCGGTGGCGACGAGCGCCGTGCCCGCCGCGTCCCGTCGCCGTCCAGCCACGAGGCACAGGTCCTGCGCAGGTCCGACGACCATGGTGCCGCGCGGATCGCCGTCTCCGAACACCCAGATGGCGTCGGGGTCGAGCGGGGACGAGAGCCGGAAGCTCACCGTCGAGCGCAGCTCGCGTCCGGCCCGGGCGAAGGCGTAGGGCAGC
>JALOLF010000095.1 GCA_025456085.1 Acidimicrobiales bacterium | reverse complement strand
CCGCGCATCCCCTCGTCGGCGCCGTGGCCCTGGCCGTGCGCGGCCACCACGGCGTGCCCACCGACGAGTTCGCGGCGCGCCTCGGCCTCGCGCCCGAGGTGCTCGCCGCCGTCGAGGCCGGCCACGTCCCACCGCAGGAGCTGCCACGCCCGCTGATCGACGGCGCCCGCTTCCTCCCCGGCCTCGACCTCACCCGCCTCGGCCTGACCTGATCCCATCCCCACGCCCCCACCGGCTCCCCCGCCGGTCCCTCCCCCAACTCCTCGAAATCTCGTCACACAGCCCCGGAAGGCGGGGTTGCAGGACGAGATTTCGGTGAGCGGTGGGGTTGCAGGACGAGATTTCGCCAGGGGCTACGCTGCTGCGGCCGCCAGGGGGCGGCGGTGCACGAGCGGCACGAGCCCGGTGCGCCGAGATGACGACCCGAGGAGGGGCCATGTCCCGCTTCATCCTGGCCGAAGACCAGCTGCCCACGGCGTGGTTCAACGTCCTGCCCCGGCTCGAGAGCCCCATGGAGCCGCCGCTGCACCCCGGCACCCGCGAGCCCATCGGCCCCGACGACCTCACGCCGCTGTTCCCCATGGCCCTCATCGCCCAGGAGGTCTCCACCGACCCGTGGATCGACATCCCCGGCGAGGTCCTCGACATCCTCAAGCTGTGGCGGCCCACCCCCCTGGTGCGCGCCGAGCGCCTCGAGGCCGCCCTCGGCACGCCGGCCCGCATCTACTTCAAGGACGAGTCGGTCTCGCCGGCGGGCTCGCACAAGCCCAACACCGCCGTGCCGCAGGCGTTCTACAACAAGGCCGAGGGCGTCACCCGCCTCACCACCGAGACCGGCGCCGGCCAGTGGGGCACGGCCCTGTCCTTCGCCACCAGCCAGTACGACATGGAGTGCAAGGTCTACATGGTGCGGGCCTCGTACGACCAGAAGCCGTACCGCAAGATCATGATGGAGGTCTGGGGCGGCGAGGTCGTGCCCTCCCCCGTCGACGAACCCGACCATCCCGGCTCGCTCGGCGCGGCCATCTCCGACGCCGTGCGTGACGCCGTGGGCCGTGACGACACCCACTACGCCCTCGGTTCGGTGCTGAACCACGTGCTGCTGCACCAGACCGTCATCGGCCTCGAGGCCAGGGACCAGCTGAAGCTGGCCGGCGAGAGCCACCCCGACGTGGTCATCGCCCCCTGCGGTGGCGGCTCCAACCTGGGCGGGCTCGCCTTCCCCTTCGTGCCCGACGAGGGCGTGCGCCTGGTGGCCGTCGAGCCCGCCTCCTGCCCCACCCTCACCGAGGGCCGCTTCGAGTACGACTTCGGCGACACCGCCGGCATGACGCCGCTGCTGCCCATGTACACCCTGGGCCACGACTTCGTGCCGCCCAGCATCCACGCCGGCGGCCTGCGCTACCACGGCGACTCGCCCATCATCTCCAAGCTGGTCAAGGACGGCCGCATGGAGGCCATCGCCTACCCGCAGGGCAAGGTGTTCGAGGCCGCCCTGCAGTTCGCCCGCAGCGAGGGCAAGGTCCCGGCCCCCGAAGCCGCCCACGGCATCGCCAAGGTGATCGACGAGGCCCTCGCCGCCAAGGAGTCGGGCGAGGAGCGGGTCATCCTGTTCAACTACTGCGGCCACGGCCACCTCGACCTCGCCGCCTACGACGACTACCTGCACGGCCGCCTGATCGACGCCTGAGCGAGTACCGTCAACCGGTTCGACGACAAGGGGGGACACGTGATCCTCGATCTGTTCAAGGTCACCGACCAGGTGGCGGTCGTCACCGGCGCGGGACGCGGGGTGGGGGCCGGGATCGCCAAGGCCCTGGCCGAGGGGGGTGCCGACGTCGTGCTGGCGGCACGCAGCGTCGACCAGCTCGAGCAGACCGCCGAGCACGTCCGCTCGGTCGGCCGGCGCGCCCTGGTGGTGCAGACCGACGTCATGCAGCGCGACCAGCTCGAGCACCTCGTGGCCGCCACCCTCGAGGAGTTCGGCCGCATCGACATCCTCGTCAACAACGCCGGCGGGTGGCTTCCCACCGAGGCCCTGCACACCAGCGAGGCCGCCTTCAACGAGGCGTTCCACTTCAACGTCATGACCGCGTTCCTGCTGTCGCGGATGTGCGTGCCCCACATGGTCGAGACCGCCGGCGGCGGCTGCATCATCAACATCTCGTCGCGGGCGGGCAGCATGGTGCAGCAGGGCTTCGTGGCCTACGGCACCGTCAAGGCCGCCCTGTCGTTCATGACCCGCCAGATGGGCTACGAGTGGGCGCCCAAGGTGCGGGTCAACGCCATCGAGCTGGGCGCCGTCGGCACCGAGGCCTTCGAGACCTGGCTGAGTGAGGACTTCAAGCGCGAGAACGCCGAGAACACCCCGCTCAAGCGGGTCGGCACCCCCCAGGAGGCCGGCGCGCTGGCGCTGTACCTGGCCTCACCGGCGGCGGCCTACATGACGGGCAAGGTGATCGGCCTCGACGGCGGCGTGGAGCACCCGACGTCGGTGATCCCCGTCACGCCTCTGTGACGCCGCGTGCTCGCCCTCAGGCGTGCGCCGTCGACGTGCGGGGCCGGGTGAGCACCGCCATCGACCGGCCGAGGAGCCCCATCGACCCGCCCGCGGGCACCCGCGGCGACGGGTCGGGCACCACGGTGCCGCGCGTGTCGAGCACGACCGTCCACAGCTCGCCGTAGTCCGAGGGCGGCAGGCGGAACAGCACCGGGTCCTGGTGGCCGTTGAACAGGCACAGGAAGCTGTCGTCGACGATGGGCTGGCCGTAGTCGTCGGTGGAGGGGATGGCCTCGCCGTTCAGGAAGGCCGCGAAGGCGTGCCCCCAGGCATGTGACCAGTCCATGCCCGTCATCGGGGTGCCGTCGGGACGGAGCCACACGATGTCGGGAAGCGACCCGTTCGTCGGCACCTTGCCGCTGAAGAACCGACGCCGCCGGAACACCGCGTGCTTGCGCCGCATCGCCGCCAACCCCGCGGTGAACGCGAACAGCTCGGGGTCGGCGTGGGACCAGTCCCACCAGCTCAGGTCGTTGTCCTGGCAGTAGCTGTTGTTGTTGCCCCCCTTGGTCCAGCCCAGCTCGTCGCCGGCCTGCAGCATCGGGATGCCCTGGCTGAGGAACAGCGTGGCCAGGAAGTTGCGCTCCTGCCGGCGGCGCAGCTCCAGCACCTTCGGGTCACTCGTCGCCCCCTCGGCCCCGCAGTTCCACGAGCGGTTGTCGTCGGTGCCGTCGCGGTTGTTCTCCCCGTTGGCCTCGTTGTGCTTGCCGTTGTAGGAGACGAGGTCGCGCAACGTGAAGCCGTCGTGGGCGGTCACGAAGTTCACGCTGGCGTACGGACGTCGGCCGTCGTCCGCGTACAGGTCGCTCGACCCGGCGAAGCGCTCGGTGAACTCGGGCAGCGTGCCGTCCGTCGTGCGCCAGAAGTCCCGCACGGAGTCCCGATAGCGGCCGTTCCACTCCGCCCACAGGTGCGGGAAGTTGCCCACCTGGTACCCGCCCCAGCCGATGTCCCAGGGCTCGGCGATGAGCTTCACCTGGCTGATCACCGGGTCCTGCTGCACCAGGTCGAAGAAGGCCGACAGCCGGGTCACGTCGCCGTTCTCACGGGCCAGCGTGGCCGCCAGGTCGAACCGGAACCCGTCGACGTGCATCTCGGTGACCCAGTAGCGCAGGCTGTCCATCACGAGCTGCAGCACGAACGCGTTGTGCATGTTGATGCTGTTGCCGCAGCCGGTGGTGTCGAAGTAGTGGCGGGGCTCGCCGGGCACCGTGCGGTAGTAGGCGTTGTCGAAGCCCCGGAAGCCCAGCGTGGGGCCCAGGTGGTTGCCCTCGCAGGTGTGGTTGTAGACGACGTCGAGGATGACCTCGATGCCGGCCTGGTGCAGGGTCTTCACCATCTGGCGGAAGTCCTGCACCTGCTCGCCGCGCTGGCCGTGGACGGCGTACTCGTTGTGCGGGGCGAAGAACCCGAGCGTGTTGTAACCCCAGTAGTTGCGCAGCCCCCGGTCCTGCAGGAACGTGTCGTGCACGAACTGGTGCACGGGCAACAGCTCGACCGCGGTGATGCCGAGCGTGTGCAGGTGCTCGATGAACGCCGGCTGCGACACCCCCAGGTAGGTCCCCCGGAAGTGCGGGTCGATGTCGGGGTGGCGCATGGTGGCGCCCTTGGTGTGCATCTCGTAGACGATGGACTCCGACCACGGCGTGTGGGGTCGCTCATCACCAGACCAGTCGAAGTAGGGGTTCACGATGATGGAGCGGGGGACGTAGGGGGCGCTGTCGAGCGTGCTCGGCCGGTCCGGGTCGTCGCGGTCGAAGGAGAGCAGCGCCGCGTGGGGGGTGACCCCGCCCTCGAAGGCCCGGCCGTAGGGATCGGCCAGCAGCTTGGCGGGGTTGCACCAGTAGCCCTGGTCGGGGTCCCACCGCCCGTGCACCCGGAACCCGTAGCGCTGACCCACCGGCAGCGCCGGGAAGTAGCCGTGCCACACGTAGCCGTGCATCTCGGGCAGCTCGATGCGGCGCTCGACGCCGGCGTCGTCGAACAGGCACAGCTCGATGGCGTCGGCCTGCGTGCTCATGACGGCCACGTTGACCCCGAACCCGTCGTAGGTCGCACCCAGGGGATAGGGCTTGCCCGGCCACTTGTCGATCGGCATGGGTCCCTCCCGGGGTCACTGCGCAGAGGGCTCAGCTTCTCACGCTGCCGGGACGACGGCACCGACCCCAGGGCCGCGATGCAGGGGACCTTCGTCCCTAGCCGGGACCGGCGTCCACGTGCTCGCGGTCCGCCGGCGCGCGCAGGCTGACGCACCACCACCCGTCGAGCACGTCCTCCGCCAGGACCCGCCACCGCCCGTCGTGGGACGCCCCGTCGGCCGCGGCGACGGCCGTGGCGTCGACCACCCCGTCGGACGTCCCGAGGGCTCGGTCGTAGGCGGCGAGCACCTCGTCACGCCGCTGCGCCAGCACCCCCGCCAGCACGACCACGCCACCCGGCGCGGTCCGTGCCGTGAGCGCGCCGGCCAGCTCCACCAGGGTGGCGGCGCCGATGTTGGCGACCACGACGTCGAAGCGCCCGCGCACCGCCCCGACCGGCGTGTCGGACACCTCGACGAACGCCGCGACCCCGTTGCGCTCGGCGTTGGCCCGCGTCGCGGCCACGGCGTCGCCCGCCACGTCCACGGCCACCACCCGGGCCCCCAGGGCCGCGGCGGCCAACGACAGCACGCCGCTGCCGCACCCCACGTCGAGCGCGCTCGTACCCGCCGAGACGAGTCGCTCGAGCGCGGCCAACGCCTGTCGGGTGGTCGGATGGGCGCCGTGCCCGAAGGCCCGTCCCGGGTCGAGCACGACCACCACGTCGCCGGGACGCGTCGGCGCCGCCGCGAGCCAGGCCGGCTGCACCACGAACCGGCCCACGCGCACCACTTCGGCGTGAGCCCGCCACTCGTCGAGCCACGGCTCCTCGTCGGAGGCGAGCGCCCGAACCCGCAGCCCACCCCAGCGGTCACCCTCCCGCAGCGTCGTCAGCTCGGCCAGCACCGCGGCCGGGTCGTCGTGGGCCGGTCCCACGACGAGCCGCACGCCACCACCGTCCAGGGGCCGCTCCTCGATGCCGACCACCCCCAGCGACCAGAGCCGCCCGGACAGCTCGTCGACCAGACCCGCGTCGACGTCCCCGGGGCCCAGCTCGACCTCGACCCAGCGGGCCACCGCTCAGCCGGCCCGCCGCAGGGGCCCCGTCCGGCGCGGCCTCAGGAGGGGATCCACCACGGCGTCTGCTCGGCCAGCAGCGACCCCTCGGGCAGGCGCGTCGGTGGCTCCTCCCCCGGCGCGATGGCGAGGCGGTCGACCGCCTCGACCACCGTCAGCAGCTCGAGGCGCGCCGGCAGGTCGTGGCGGCGGCTGTGGCGGAAGCGACGGGGGGTGCGCGAGATGACCAGACCGACCTGGTCGCACAACATGGCGTAGGCCAGGGTCAGCGCCGACTCGGCCTCGATGTCCTCGCTCTGGCGGTAGAGCTTGACGAGCGCCTCCACGTCGGGGCCCGCCGGGGCGTCCTCGAAGGACTCGACGGAGGGGACGAAGGCCAGCACCCAGTCGAGGTCGTCACGATCGAGCAGCGCGTCCCGCTCGCTCCCCGTGGCCACGAGGAACCAGCCCGACCGGTCACGCTCGCCGTACAGGCGCAGGCGCGCCGCCGCGACCAGCTGCTCGCGACGGTCCGGGTCGTGCTCCTCGGCGGGGTCCCACAGCCCGTTCAGCGACGCGGCCATGTCGCGCAGCACGCCGGGGTCGACCAGCACCACGGGTCCGGAGGACGACAACTCGGACAACCTGGTCATGCTCTGGCTCCTCACGGTCCGTGCCCGTCTGGACACCGTCGGGTTGCACCGCCATCTTCCCCGACGACGGCATGGTCGATCCAGCACGGTCGCCGACCGCCCGGACGGCGCGGGTGGTGGCGACCCGTGCCGAGGCCCGTACAGTGAGCGCGTGCACGTCGAGATCGGCCCGGTTCCCTCGGACAGCGCCAAGGCCTACCTCCGCTTCTGCCGCGACATGCTGGCCTCGCTCGTGGCCGATCCGGGCCCGGTCCGCTCCACGCTGAGCTCCGACGTCTGCGTCTCGTTCGACACCTACCTCACCGAGTGGGAGGCCGCCGCCGACCGGGGGCCCGTGTTCTTCTGGGAGACCGACGAGGACGTGGAGCACGTGGAGCACGTCTTCGTGGCCTTCTTCCGCTGCGTGGAGGAGGTCCTGCGCCGCAGCGAGGCCGCCCCGCCCAGCCCCGAGGACGTGGAGCTGCGGCGGCCGTTCCGCATCGCGCTCACCAACGCCGTGCTCAACGCGCTGGCCGCCGAGGGTCGCTCGAGCGGCGAGCTGGCCGAGCAGCTCCGGTCGAACTGGCCCGAGGACGACCTCGACTGACGGTGCCGCCGCGACGAGGGCGTCGTCATGCCCCTCACGGGGGTGCGATGACGCCCTCGTCCCGGCGGCTGGCGGCGTGGCCACGTGACCGATGACCAGGCGTGAGGCGGTAACCGCTCATGGCGGCCGCCGACAGGTATCGACGTGTACGGTGCTACGTCCGAAGTGTCGATCGAGAGGAACCGCCGGACCGCCATGACCGCCCACTGTCCGGACGTCGCAGACCCGAGGGCCCGGCCGCCGCGGCTGCCACGCCGCGCGGTGGTCGCCACGGTGACGCTGCTCTCGCTGGTGGCGGTGCTGCTGACGGCGTGCGGCGACGACGAGCAGGCCGTGCCGGTGGCCGAGCAGGAGTCCTCCACGTCCACCTCGACCTCCACCAGCACCTCCACCACCACGACCGAGGCCCCCACCCCGACCGAGGCCCCCACCACCACCTCCACGTCCACGACCACGACGGCTCCGCCGGCGCCGACCATGCTGCGCACCGGCGACGAGGGTCCCGAGGTCGAGGCCCTCCAGGTGCGCCTGACCGAGCTGGGCTACCGCCCCGGCACGCCCGACGGCCGCTACGGCGCCTCGACCGCGTCGGCGGTGATGGCCTTCCAGAAGCACGAGGGGCTCGGACGCGACGGCGTGGCCGGCCCCGAGGTCCTGGGCCGCATCGCCACGCCGCAGGGCGCCGGCCCCCAGCCCGGCCTGCCGGTCCCGCGCATCGAGGTCGACCTGGACCGCCAGATCGCTTTCGTGGTGGACGCCGCCGGAACGGTGACCATCGTCAACGTCTCGAGCGGCAACGGCGAGACCTACCGCCATCCCGACGGCTACAGCGCCGTGGCCTACACCCCCACCGGCACGTACGCGGTGGAGCGCCGGATCGACGGCGCCGAGAAGGCCCCGCTGGGCACGCTCTACCGTCCGCTCTACTTCAAGGGCGGCTGGGCGGTGCACGGCTCCACCAGCGTGCCCGGCTACCCCGCCAGCCACGGGTGCGTGCGCATCAGCTACGCCGACCAGGACTTCATCTGGGACGCCATCCCCACCGGTGCCGCCGTCATCCTCTACGGCACGAGCCCCGGCAGCCCCGACGAGGCGGCACCGGGCGCCTGAGCGTCAGGGCGCCTGAGCGTCAGGGCGCCTGCGCGTCAGGGGGTCGCCGACGCGACCTCGCCGGAGGCGTCGTCGACCGGTTCGGGCCAGTACCCGTCGATCCAGCCCAGCACCTTGCGGGTGAGGACGAACCCCGCGAAGTGGCCGCCGCCCGGGCACAGCTCGAACTCGGCGCCGGGCACCGCTGCGGCCTGGAACTCCCCGTGGCTGAGCGGCACGATGCCGTCGGCGTCGCCGTGCCAGAACTTCACCGGCACCGAGATGTCGGCCAGGGCGAAGCCCCACTCCCGGCCGAACACGACCAGGTCCGACACGGGCGCGCGCAGGCCGCCCTCGGCAGCGGTGGCCAGATCCTCCAGGAACATGGCCTTCATCTCGGGCCGTCGCATGACCGGACGGTCCGAGGGCGGGGCGATGTTCGTGTAGAGGTCGAAGACCCGCGACGACGCAGCCCGCAGGGGTCGGATCCCGTGGGTGACGATCTCGCCCAGGACCGGTCGGGTGAAGGCCAGCACCGGCTCGACCAGGGGGAGCAGTCGGGTGTAGCCGGGTGCCTGGTCGGCACCCCGGGTGGGGCCGATGCCGCCCAGCACCGCGCCGGCCACCACCCGGTCGGGCAGGCCGTGGCAGGCTGCGAGCACGAACGGGCCACCGCCCGAGAGGCCGACGCAGGCGAACCGGTCGATGCCCAGGCCGTCCACGAAGCACTCCAGGTCGTCGACCCAGTCCAGCACCCGCCCGTAGGTGTACGGCGTGGAGAAGCCGGTCCCGGGACGCTCCACGCCGATCAGGCGCACGCCGTGCTCCAGGGCCACCGCCGGCCCGTCGGGCGGGATCTGCTTGCGAGCTCCCGGCGTGCCGTGGAACCACAGCACCGGGCGGCCGTCGGGGTCGCCGAACTCCGCGTACCCCAGCGCCCGACCGCCGGGCATCGGCACCAACGACTCGCGGAGCGGAACGGGCGGCTGCGGTTCTTCTGACATGGTGTCAGATGCTAGGCGGGCCGCTGCCCGGACGCCCGCTGCCCGCTGCCCGCTGCCCGCTGCCCGCACGCGATCGACAGCGGCAATCCGACCACCGATTCGGGGGCCGGGTGTCCACGGTCGCGCGAGAGCACCCCAGGTCGAGTGGGGCTCAGCCCCCGAGGAAACCGCCGAGGCCGCCGCCCCCGCCACCGCCGGCGGTGGCACCGGCGTTGAGCGAGAAGCCCTCGGAGGGCTGCACCATGACCCAGCCCTGGCCACCGAAGGCCATCTGGATCGACTCGCCCGAGCCCTTGCCGATGAAGGTCTTCATCGACACGTCGGTCTTGATGTTCATCTGCACCCCGGCGGTCCACAGCACGACGGCCTGCGCGTCGGCGAAGGTGGGCGCGCTGGCCACGTCGAGCACGACCGGCGGGCCGTCGGTGGTGACCGCCACGTAGCCGGTGCCGCGCAGGCTCACGTTGAACAGGCCGCCCGCCATCATGCCGGCGGAGCCACCGCCGATGCGCTGGATGTCCCAGTCGATGGAGGCGCTGAAGGCGAGGATGTTGCCGCCGTTCACGCTGATCATGTCGCTCTCGAGGTACATGATCTCGATGTCCTTGGCCAGGTCGGCCAGGAAGACCTCGCCGTTGCCGACGACGTCCATGAGCGGCGTGCCCTCACCCGTCAGCTTCGACTTGAGCATCTTCTTCATGCCGCCCGAGCCGGCGTGCTCGAAGCGGGCGTCACCCTGGTAGGCGACCATCGACCCGAGCTGGGCCTTGATCGGCCCGTAGGCGAGGTTCACCTTGAGCAGCTTCTTGTTCTGGTGGGTGAACGGGTCGGTCGCCGTCGTCTCGGAGAACTGGGTGAAGTTGCCGTGGATCACGTCGGGACTCCTTGGTCGGACACGTGGTGGAGCGCTGCCCCGGCCGACCTGTGGCCGCCCTGGCGGGGCGCGGCCGACTCTACCGCCCATCACGGGACGGGGCGCCGTGGGCCGTGGCGGGGCGACCGGGCACCGGCGCCTCGCCCGGCGTTCACCGGCTCCTCATCTCGTGCTCATGGTCGTGGCCCACAATGGGGCCATGCCCGGTCGACGAGCCCTGTGCGCAGTGCTGGCCCTGGTGGCGGCGCTGGGCGCGGGCGTGCTCGTCGGCTGCAGCGACGATCCCCCGAGGGGGACGACCGCATCGACGGGCACCACCACCTCGACGCGTGCCGCCGGTACGACCGGCCCCACCGGAGGCGACGAGGTCGCCGGGTCCGCCGACTGCGGACCGGCCGCCACCATGACCCCGCACCGCGACCTCGCCTACGCCGACGTCGAGGGGGTGGAGGCGAACCTGCTCGCCCTCGACGTGTACGAGCCCGGGTGGACCTCGCCGTGCGGCCCGGTGCCGGTGCTGGTCTGGGTCCACGGCGGCGGGTGGCGTCAGGGCGACAAGGCGAACCGCATGGCCGACAAGGTCGACCTGGCCCGGGAGCTGGGCTGGGTGCTGGTGAGCGTCAACTACCGGCTCTCCGAGCCGGGACCCGACGGCGCACCACTCGTCACGTACCCCACCCACAACCGCGACGTGGCCGACGCCGTGGCCTGGACCGAGCGGGAGATCGCCGCCTACGGAGGCGACCCGACGCGCCTCACGCTGCTGGGCCACTCGGCCGGCGCCGGCATCGTGTCGTCCGTGGCGGTCGATCCGCGCTACCTCGCCGACGCCGGCGTCTCCGACGATGCCGTCGACTGCGTGGCGTCCCTCGACACCGAGGCCTACGACGTCGCCGCCCAGGTCCGGTCGGGCAGCGCCGTCTACCGCAACGCCTTCGGCGACGACCCCGCGGTGTGGGCCGAGGCCTCGCCGCTCACCCACGTCACCGCCGACCGGCCCCTGCCGGCCTTCCTCGTCGTCGTGCAGGACCGGCCGGCCCGTCGGGAGCTCAACCAGCGCTTCGTCGACGCCGTGACCGCAGCCGGCGGCGACGCCACGCTCGTGGCGGCGACCGGCCTCGACCACGAGGGCATCAACGCCGCGGTCGGGGCCGAGGGCGACACGATCGTGACCCCGGCCCTGGTCGATTTCCTCGATTCCTGCGCCCAGAGAGCGATCCCGCCGACCTGATGGCTGTGCACACCCCTCCAGGGGGTGCAGACAGCCAGCAGGTCGGCGGCAGGTGCCGGGTATCCTCCGAGTCATGGCGACCGGCTCGGCCACCAGGGTCGACTTCCCCGTCGAGGGCATGACGTGCGCAGCCTGCGCCACCCGCATCGGCAAGGGCCTGCGCAAGCTCGACGGCGTCGAGGAGGCCGACGTCAACTTCGCCACCGCCAAGGTCACGGTGCTGTTCGACCCCGCCCGGGTGGACTTCGAGGCCATGCGGACCAAGATCGACGCCCTCGGCTACGCGGTGCCCGAACCCGCCGAGGACGAGGACTCCACGCCCGAGGAGCGTGCCGTGCGCACCCTCGGTCGCCGCCTGGCCCTCGCCGCCGCCCTCACCGTTCCCCTCGTGGCCATCTCGATGATCCCGGCGCTCATGTTCGACGGCTGGCAGTGGGTGGCGCTCGCCCTGGCCACCCCGGTGGTGTTCTGGTCGGGGTGGGGTTTCCACCGCGCCGCGCTCGTGAACCTGCGCCACGGCACCGCCACGATGGACACCCTGGTCTCGCTGGGCACGCTCGCCGCCTGGGGCTGGTCGACGGTGGCACTCGTGTTCCTCGGCGCCGCCGACGACATGGGCTCGATGTCGGGCTCGGATCCGCCCGCCGTCGTGAGCGGGGCCGACGACATGGCCGGTATGCCCGACATGGCCGGCATGGACCACTCGACGACCCTCGCCGACGACGCCGGTGGTAGCTCGGCCATGGCCTCCATGACCGACAGCGACGCGGTGCACGTCTACTACGAGACCGCCGGCGCCATCATCACCCTCATCCTGCTCGGCAAGTGGTTCGAAGCACGGGCCAAGCGGCGTTCGGGTGACGCCCTGCGCAAGCTGGCCGAGCTCGGCTCCGGCACGGCCACGCTCGTCGACGGCACCGAGGTCCCTCGCGAGCAGCTCGCCGTGGGCATGCGCTTCGTGGTGCGACCGGGCGAGAAGGTGGCCACCGACGGCGTGGTGGTGGAGGGCTTCTCGGCCGTCGACCAGTCGATGATCACCGGCGAGCCCGTCCCCGTCGAGGTTGCCGCCGGCGACGAGGTCGTGGGGGCCACCGTGAACACCACCGGCCACCTGGTGGTGGAGGCGACCCGGGTCGGCACCGACACCGCGCTGGCCCAGATCGTGCGGCTGGTGGAGGAGGCCCAGGGCTCCCGGGCCCACGTGCAGCGGCTGGCCGATCGGGTGGCGGCCGTCTTCGTGCCCAGCGTGCTGGCCGTTGCCGCCCTGACCGTGGCCGGTTGGCTGATCACGGGCCACTCCGCCACCGACGCCTTCACCGCCGCCGTCGCCGTGCTGATCATCGCCTGTCCGTGCGCACTGGGCCTGGCGACGCCCACGGCCATCATGGTCGGCACCGGTCGAGGCGCCCAGCTCGGCGTCATCATCAAGGGCGGCGAGGTCCTCGAGAGCACCCGTCGGGTCGACGTGGCCGTCCTCGACAAGACCGGCACCGTGACCGAGGGCCGCATGGAGCTGATCGACGTCGTCACGCCGGGTGCCTCCCGCGACGAGGTGCTGCGACTCGCCGGCGCGGCCGAATCCCGCTCCGAGCACCCCATCGCCCAGGCCATCGCCGAGGCCGCGGGCGCGTCCTTCGCCGGCGAACGGGCCGGCGCCGCCGGGAGGACCGACGCCGGCGAACGAACCGACGCCGACCCCGCCGACCGTGCGGCCGACGCCGCCGCGCACGCAGGACCGGGCGGAGCGCCGACGGTCGAGGGCTTCGAGAGCCTGCCCGGCCGGGGCGTGGTGGCCGTCGTCGACGGTCGCCGGGTGTTCGTGGGCCGACGGAGCCTGTTCGACGTGGTGCCCGACGCGGTGGAGGCCGCCACCGCCGAGGCCGAGGCCAAGGGCCGCACCGCCGTCCTCGCCGGCTGGTCCCTCACCGACGGGCACGGCGGCGACCACGGGACGGCACCGGCGGTGGCCCACGGCGTGCTCGTCGTCGCCGACCGGGTCAAGGACAGCTCGCCCGAGGCCATCCGGCTCCTGCACGAGCTCGGCCTGGAGGTCGTGCTGCTGACCGGCGACAACCGCCGCACCGCCGAGACGGTGGCGGCCGAGGTGGGCATCGACCGGGTCGTCGCCGAGGTGCTGCCCGACGACAAGGTGGCCGAGGTGCGGCGCCTGCAGGCAGCCGGTCACCACGTGGCCATGATCGGCGACGGCGTCAACGACGCGCCGGCCCTGGCCCAGGCCGATCTGGGCATCGCCATCGGCACCGGCACCGACGTGGCCATCGAGGCCAGCGACCTCACCGTGGTGAGCGGCGACCTGCGGGCGGCGGCCGACGCCGTGGCCCTGGCTCGCCGGACGCTGGCCACCATCAAGGGCAACCTCTTCTGGGCCTTCGCCTACAACACCGCGGCGATCCCCCTCGCCGCCCTCGGCGTGCTGAACCCGATCATCGCCGCGGGCGCCATGGGCTTCTCGTCGGTGTTCGTCGTCACCAACAGCCTCCGCCTGCGCCGCTTCCAGGGCGCCCGCCGCCGGCCGGCGCCGACCGACCCCGCATCCGTGGCGACCCCCGAGCGGGTCGCCGAACCCGAAGGACTCCTGACATGACCACCCGCGTGTACTCCGTGCCCGGCATCTCCTGCGGCCACTGCAAGGCAGCCATCGAGGGCGAGGTGTCCGGCGTCGACGGCGTCGCGGCCGTCGAGGTGGACGTCGACGCCAGGACCGTGCGGGTCGAGGGCGACGCTGGCGACGACGCCGTCCGGGCCGCCATCGACGAAGCCGGCTACGAGGTCGCCTCCGTCTCCGCCGACTGACCCGCACCCCCGCACCCCACCCCCGCACGGCGATCGGGTGGCAGGATCAGGGCGACGCCCGCCGACGAGCGGCGGCGACAGCCCCGGGAGGTCCCGATGAGCGACGAGCACCCTGCACGCCTGGCGTCCCAGCGATCCATGGCCGCCGTCGAGGCCGGCGACCGCGACGGCTGGCTGGGCCTGTTCGCCGAGGACGCCGTGGTGGAGGACCCGATCGGCCCCTCCCCCCTGAACCCCGAGGGCCAGGGACGCCGCGGCAGGGCTGCCATCGCGGAGTTCTACGACACGATCGTGGGACCCAACCAGGTCCGCTTCGCCATCACCGCCTCCTACGCCGCGGGTGACGAGGTGGCCAACGTGGGCACCATCACCACCACCTTCCCCGACGGCTCGAAGGCGCTGGTCGACGGCGTCTACACCTACCGGGTCGACGCGAACGGTCGCATCGCCGCCCTCCGGGCCTACTGGGAGTTCGACGAGACCCGCTTCGAGCCGGCCTGAGCGGCGTCGCCCGGCGACGTCGCCCGGCGACGCCGACGAGCGCCCGCCGCTCAGGGACGGCGCAGGTGCCAGGCCTTGGGCTGTACGAACGCTGCGATGCCCTCCGTGGACAACGTCGAGCCGATGCCCGAGTGCCCCCGGCCCGACCACGGCAGGCGGGGACTGACCCGGTCGCAGCAGTTCCAGTAGGCCGAGCCGGCGTCCACGCGCCGCAGGATCGACCGGGCACGGCGCTCGTCGGTCGAGTACACCCCGGCGGTGAGGCCGTAGTCGGTGTCGTTCATGCGGGCCAGCGCCTCCGCGTCGGAGGCCACGGCGGCGATGCCGATGATCGGCCCGAAGCTCTCGTCGCGCATGACGGCCATGTCGTCGGTGACGTCCACCAGCACGGTCGGCTCGAACCACGCCCCGGGGCGATCCACGACGGGACGGCCCCCGGTCAGCAGCCGGGCGCCCCGCGCCACGGCGTCGGCCACCTGGTCGCGCAGCACGGCGAGCTGGGCGGCGCGGGTCAGCGGCCCGAAGTAGGTGTCCTCCGCCGTCGGGTCGCCCATCGGGAACCGCTCGACCTCGGCCACGAACGCCTCCACGAACGCGTCGTGGATCCGCTCGTGGACGTAGATGCGCTCCACCGAGCAGCAGCTCTGCCCGTTGTTGTAGAACGCCCCGTCGGCGAGCGACGCCGCGGCCGCCGCCACGTCGACGTCGTCGGCCACGTACACCGGGTCCTTTCCCCCCAGCTCGAGCTGCACCCGGGTCAGGTGGGCGGCCGCGGCCTCGGCGATCCGGCGGCCGGTGCGGTACGAACCGGTGAAGAACAGGCCGCCGACGGGCAGCTCCACCAGCGCCGCGCCCACCGCGCCGCCCCCGACGAGGGCCTGGAACACGTCCTCGGGCACTCCGGCGTCGTGGAGCAGCTCGGCCAGGGCCAGGCCGGTCAACGACGCGTGCTCCGAAGGCTTGTACAGCACGGCGTTGCCCGTGAGCAGGGCCGGGACCACCACGTTGGTGCCGACGAACCACGGGTAGTTCCAGGCCGAGATGTTGGCCACCACACCGAGGGGCTCCTGGCTGACGAGCTCGGTCAGCCCCGTGGCGTGATCGTCGTGCACCACCCGGTCGGCGAGCACCCCGGCGACGTGGTCGCGGAAGAACTCGACCCGGGGCACCACCCCCGCCAGCTCGTTGCGGGCCTGGGTGACGGGCTTGCCCGTCTCGGCGGTGAGGGTGGCGGCCAGCTCGTCGCGACGGGCCACGACGGCGTCGCGGAACCGGCCCAGGCAGGCCAGGCGCTCCTCCAGGGGCGTGTCGGCCCAGGCCGGCTGCGCGGCCACGGCCCGGTCGAAGGCTGCCACGACGTGCGCCGCGCCGGCCTCCTCGAGCTCGGCGAGCACGGCATCGGTGGCAGGGTTCACGATCTTCACGTGGCCCCTTCTAGCGGACCGCA
>JALOLF010000018.1 GCA_025456085.1 Acidimicrobiales bacterium | reverse complement strand
AGCCCGAAGCCCTCGATCCCCCCGTACTTGGACGGGTTGTTCGTCATGAGCCGCATCGTGGTGATGCCCAGGTCGACGAGGATCTGCGAGCCGATCCCGTACTCCCGGCTGTCGACGGGCAGACCCAGCTCCAGGTTGGCGTCCACCGTGTCGTGGCCCTGGTCCTGCAGGCTGTAGGCGCGGATCTTGTGGCCGATCCCGATGCCACGGCCCTCGTGACCCCGCAGGTACACCAGCACACCGAGGCCCTCCTGCGCGATGCGCTCCATGGCCGCGTCGAGTTGCACGCCGCAGTCGCAACGCAGCGAGCCGAACACGTCGCCGGTGAGGCACTCGCTGTGCACCCGCACCAGCACGCCCTCCTCGCCCTGCACGGCGCCCTTCACCAGGGCGAGGTGCTGTTCGCCGTCGAGCACCGACTCGTAGACGTAGCAGGTGAAGTCGCCCCACTCGGTCGGGATGCGCGCCTCTGCGACCCTCTTGACCAGCTTCTCGTTCTGCCGTCGATACCGGATCAGCTCGGCGATGGTGATCATGAGCAGGTCGTGCTCCCGGCAGAACGCCACCAGGTCCGGCACCCTGGCCATGGTGCCGTCGTCGTTGACGATCTCGCACAGCACGCCCGCCGGGTAGAGGCCGGCCATCCGCGCCAGGTCCACGGCGGCCTCGGTGTGGCCGGCCCGCTTGAGCGAGCCGCCGTCGGCATAGCGCAGCGGGAAGATGTGGCCCGGGCGAGCCAGGTCTCCCGGGCGGGTGGCCGGGTCGATCAGCGCCCGGATGGTGGTGGCCCGGTCGGCGGCGGAGATGCCGGTGGAGGTGCCGTGGCGGAAATCGACGCTGTAGGTGAAGGCCGTGCGGTGCGACTCGGTGTTGTCGCGCACCATCAGCGGGATCTCGAGCTCGTCCAGGCGCTCCCCCGTCAAGGGCGCGCAGATGACCCCCGAGGTGTGACGCACGAAGAACGCGATCTTCTCCGCAGTGGCGGCCTCGGCCGCCATGATGAGGTCACCTTCGTTCTCGCGGTCCTCGTCGTCGACGACGACGACGATCTCCCCGCGGGCGATGGCGGCGACCGCGTCGGGGATCGACGCGAAGTCTCCGGCGAAGTCGGATCGTTCGGTGGTTGGCAACGTGGCTCCCGGGGGCGGGTCGGGCGCCGGCGGGACCGGCGCCTTCGGCTTGCTTAGCAGGTCGACGGGCCGATCGCAGCTTCGTCGGCACCGGTGGGCGGCACGGCCGGGAGGTGGCCGGCGAGGAGTCGCTCGACGTACTTGGCCACCACGTCCACCTCGAGGTTCACGCGGTCGCCCGGACCCTTGTGGCCCAGCGTGGTGACGGCGGCGGTGTGGGGGATGACGGCGACGGTGAAGCCGTCGTCGAGCGCCGCGACGACGGTCAGGCTGATGCCGTCGACGGTGACGGAGCCCTTCTCCACGACGTAGCGCAGGAGGTGGGCGGGCATGCGGACCCGCAGGTCGGGTGCGGGGTCCACCAGCACGCCCACGGCGTCGACGTGGCCCTGCACGAGGTGACCGCCGAGTCGGTCCTGCAGGCGCACGGGTCGCTCCAGGTTGACCGGGTCCCCCACCGCCAGGTCGCCGAGACAGGTGCGCGACCACGTCTCGTCGCTGACGTCGGCCTCCCACCACGTGGGAGCGGCATCCGGGTCGCCGGCCTCGTCGCCGAGGGCCACCACGGTGAGGCAGCACCCGTTGACCGCGGTCGAGTCGCCGATCCGGGCGCCCTCCAGCACGGCTCGGGCCGAGATGCGCAGCCGGCTCCCCTCCCTGGCGGCGACCTCGCCCAACTCCTCGACGATGCCCGTGAACATCTTCACCTCTCCTCGTCCGGTTCCAGATCCACCCGCAGGTCCCCGCCGAGACGGCGCACCTCGGCGATGTCGCCTCGCCACACCTCGGCCATGGTGGCGGCCCCCGGGCCGGCGAACAACCCCGGCCCGTCGTCGCCCCCGAACAGCGCGGGGGCCAGGTAGAGCACGTAGCGGTCCACGAGGCCCGCAGCGTGGAAGTCGTGGGCGACGCGGGCGCCCCCCTCGACGAGCACCTGCAGCACGCCCCGGGCGCCCAACTCGTCGAGGACCGCACCGGGATGGCCGGTCAGCTCCAGACAGGGGTGCACCTTCGCCGAGCGCGGCGCTCGACCGAGCACGACCCGCAAGGGCTCGATCCCGTCCGCCTCGCCCGGGGGGAGGCGGACGGTGAGCGCCGGGTCGTCGAGACGGACCGTGCCCGCTCCCACCAGCACCGCGTCGCTGTCGGCCCGCAACCGGTGCGCGTCCTGCCGGGCCTCGGGCCCGGTGATCCAGCGGCTGGTGCCGTCGGGCGCCGCCGTCCGCCCGTCGAGGGAGGCGGCCAGCTTGAGCACGACGTAGGGCCGACCCGTGCGACGGTGGAGGAGGTACGGCGCGAGCTGGGCGCGCACGGCCCCGGCGCGGACCCCGACGTGCACCTCCACGCCGGCGGCCCGCAGCCGGGCCAGCCCGGCCCCGGCCACCAGCGGATCGGGGTCCTCCACGCCGACGAGGACCCGACCCACACCGGCGGCGAGCACCGCATCGACGCAGGGCGGGGTCAACCCGTGGTGCGAGCACGGCTCGAGGGTCACCGCCAGCGTGGACCCCCGGGCCGCGTCGCCGGCGGCGCGCAACGCCACCACCTCGGCGTGGGGTCCGGTCCGGCCGTCGGTCGCTCCCGCGAAGCGTCGTCCGTCCGCCGCCGCCACCACGGCGCCGACCCACGGTCGCGGCGAGACCCGGCGCCGGGCCGTGGCCGCCTCGGCGAGGGCCGCATCCATCAGCTTCTCGTCGTCGGCATCCACTGATCCGTCCTCGCCACCGGAAGGTGGTCGAATTCTCCACGACCGGCGCGCAACGCGACCAGTGTAGGGCGGTCGAAGGCCGGCACCAAACGGGTGGGCGGGGCCATACTCGTCGCATGCCCCGCGACCTGCGGTCCTCGTCGGCTCCACGACGGCTCCGCCCCCACCGGATCGGCGCCGCGTTGGTGCTCGTGCCGGTGGCGACGGGCGTCGTCGGTGCGTGTGGATCCGACACCGAGGCCGCGCGCGACCTCGCACCCGGTGCCACGCACGGCACCGCATCCCCCGACGACGGGCCGACCACTCGGGTGCTGTTCGTACGGGGCGGCCCGGGCACCGGGGGGTTCCTCGAGGGCGGGGCCGACGAGCAGCTCTCGGACATCGGCGACACCTCGACCAGGCCGGGCAACCACGGCTGGGGCGAGCTGGCGGCGCTGCTGCGCGCGGACGGGTTCGAGGTCGTGCAGCACATCGAGGATCCCGCCGTCCGTGACGCCACCACGGTGCTGGCGTCCGAGCAGCTCGCCTCGTTCGACGTGGTCGTGCTGGGCTCCAACAACGGCACCTACGGCGACGCGGACGCCGCCGCGCTCGAGACGTACGTTCGTGACGGCGGCGGCGTGCTCTTCGTGAGCGACGCCAACTGGGGCCGCGACTGGCAGGACGCGCCGGCGTCGGACCAGTCGCTGCTCACCCCGTTCGACCTCGAGGTCAACCAGGACCACGGCACCTACGCGGTCGATCGTTCCGAGCTCGTCGTGCCCGACCACCCGGCGCTGGCGGGCGTGGACGCCTTCGACGGCGAGGGGGTGTCGCCGTTCACCGTGGTGGACCTCCTGCCCGACGTCACCCCCACGGTGCTGGCCCGCGCCGAGGGCGACGTGCGCCGGCCGTCGACCACGACCGACCCGGCGACGCCCGGTCCACTGAGCCCCGCCGGCCCCGACGACGCGGCGCTGGTCGTGGTGACCCTCGGCGACGGCCGGGTGGCCGGGGCCTTCGACCGCAACACCTTCTTCAACCGCGACGGGGCCGGCACCTCGCTGCACCGGGAGGACAACCGCCGACTGGCCCGGTCGCTGTTCGCCTGGCTCGCCGGCCGGCAGCCGCCTGCCTGAGGGGCCGACCGCTCCCACCGCGACGCGGTGGGCCATACTGGCGTCGTGTCGCGCGCCACCCGCCTGCTCTGGCTGCCCGTTCTGGCCACGGGCCTGGCTGTCGCCGCCTGCGGGCCCGCCGACATCCCGGTGCGCACCGGTGGCGCCTCGGCGGAGGACCCACAGCCGCAACGGGTGCTGTTCGTCCGGGGCGGCCCGGGCTCCGTGGGCTTCCTGGAAGGGGGCGCCGACGAGAACGCCTCCGACGTGGCCAACCTGTCGAGTGTCGGTGGGACCCACGGGTTCGGGGCGCTGGCCGGTCTGCTGACCGCCAACGGCTACGGCGTCACCCAGTGGGTGGAGGGCGAGGGGGGCTCCTCGCCGGTGGAGCTGACCGCCGAGCGACTCGAGCCCTTCGACGTCGTGGTGTTCGCCTCCAACAACGCCGACTACGGCGACAGCGAGGCCGAGGCCGTCGGCGCCTTCGTGCGCGACGGGGGTGGCGTGCTGTTCCTCAGCGACGCCAACTGGGGGTCGAGCTACAGCGACGCCCCGACCTCCGACCAGGCGCTGCTCACCCAGTTCGACCTGCGCATCAGCCAGGACAACGGCGTCAACGAGGGCCATGCCCAGGCCGACTACCGGGAGCCCGACCACCCCCTGCTCGAGGGGGTGTCCGGCTTCGACGGGTTCGGCGTGAGCTCGTTCCAGGTGCTCGACGACGTCGAGGGCGTCGACCCCTTCATCCTCGTGGCCTCCAGTTCGGAGGTGTTCCCCAACGCCCCGACCCAACCCGGCGAGGGCCGTGGCAGCGCACGGGAGCCGACCGACGGCGACGCCGCGCTGGTCAAGGTCGAGGTCGATGAGGGTCGGGTCGTGGGGTTCATGGACCGCGACACGTTCTTCAACGCCGGCGGCGGCGCCACCAACCTGTTCCGGCTCGACAACCAGCAGCTGGCGCTGAACATCTTCGACTGGCTGGCCCAGCGCACCGAGGCGAGCTGAGCCGGTCGATCAGGCCGGGGTGGGCCCCGTGGGGTGCCCCACGTCGTCGCCGCTCAACAGGTGCAGGGCGTGGGGCACCACGTCGAGGACGGCCTCGAGGCACTCCAGCGCCCCACGCGTCGACCCGGGCAGGTTGAGCACCAGGGTCCGCCCCCGGGTGCCGGCCAACCCCCGGGACAGGCGGCCCAGCGGGCTCACGAGCCGCATCGCCTCGGCCAGGCCGGGCGCCTCCCGGTCGAGCACGATCCGGGTGCCCTCCGGGGTGAGGTCCCGGGGCCCGAACCCCGTTCCGCCCGTGGTGACCAGCAGCCCCCGGAACCCCTCGGCCAGCTCGACCACCGCCTCGCCCACGGTGTCGCGGCCGTCGGCCACCACCGCCTGGGTCACCACCTCGAAGCCCTCGTCGCGCAGCCGGCGCACCAGCGCCGGACCCGATCCGTCCGCACGGGTGCCGGCGACCACCCCGTCCGAGACCGTCAGCACCTTCGCGTCCAACCCCGCCGCGGGCAGTCGTTCGTCGGCCATGGACGACGACGTTACCGGCCGGGCGAGGTTCCCGGGCCGGGCGTGTGCAGCACCAGCAGGTACATGCCGTCGGTGTCGGCCGCCTGGGGTGTCAACAGGGCACCCCGTCCGTGGGGCCGCCACGGCGGCCCGGGGGCGGGCAGGACCTCGAGCTCGGGGTGCGTCGCGGCCAGCGCGTCGTCGACGCCGAGCGTCTCGGCGGCCGTGAGGGTGCACACCGAGTACGCGAGCACGCCACCGGGACGCAGCGCCCCCAGCGCGGCCCGCGCCAACCCGATCTGGAGCGCGCCCAGTCGCTCGACGTCGGCGGCCTCGACCCGCCATCGGGCGTCGGGCCGGCGTCGCAGCGATCCCAGGCCCGAGCACGGCGCGTCCAGCAGCACGGCGTCGGCCGATGCGGCGGCGACCGGCAGCGCCTGCCCGTCGGCCACGACGGTGTGGACCCCACCGCGCAGGCCGAGCCGCTGCGTGTTGGCCACGATCAGCCGGGCACGGGAGGGGTGCAGCTCCAGGGCGGTCACGTCCGCGCCTCTGGAGGCGAGCAAGGTGGCCTTGCCGCCGGGCGCGGCGCACACGTCGAGCACCCGCTCGCCCGGGCCGACGGCGAGGTGGTCCACCACCCACTGCGAGCCCCGATCCTGGATGTAGCCGTCGTCGCGCTCGGTCACCGTGGCGGCCCGGTTCATGGTCTCCAGGGCGGCCAGGGCCTCGGTCGCGCCGAGGTCGGTCGTGAGGCGCTCGACGAGCCAGTCCGGGTAGCTGAGTCGCGTGGCGTCATCGGGCCAGGACGGGAGGCGCTGCGCGGCGTGCGCCCCCGCCACCTTGCGCAGCACGGCGTTGACCAGACCCCGCAGCCGGCGTGGCGCAGCGCCCACGGTGGCCGCCACCGCGGCGTGGGCCGGGGTGTCCAGGAAGACCAGCTGGTAGGCGCCGAGGCGCAGCAGGGCACGGGCCTCCACCGGCACCGCCGGGTCGTGCAGGTGCCGGTCGACGAGCCAGTCGCAGGCCCGACGCATGCGGGTCGTGCCGTAGACGAGCTCGGTCACGAAACCACGGTCGCGGTCGCCGAGCCGGCTACGAGCCAGCGCCCGGGGCAGCACCAGGTTGGCATAGGCCCCGTCGCGGTCGATGCGCACCAGGGCCGCGGCGGCGACCCGGCGGACCTCGCTGCCGATGTCGGGTCGGTCGTTCACCGGTCCACCGCCGCTCACGAGCCCAGCAGCTCGCCGGGGTCCGGGCGGGCCCCGTTGCGCCACGCCGTCGCGGCCTGGCGGGGCTTGCCCTCGGGCTGCACCTCCACCAGCTCGAGGCCGCCGCGGGCGGTGCCGACCGTGGTGCCCTGGAGGGTGCCCGGCGCCAGGTCCACCTCCGGCTGCACGTGTGCCCGCCACACCTTGAGGCGCCGCCCCCGGAAGGTCGTCCAGGCGTTGCCCAGGCGTACGACGCGGTGCAGGTGCTCGGCTGTGCGGCCCCAGTCGAGCGCGAGCTCCTCGGGACGGATCTTCTCGGCGTAGGTCACCTCGCCCTGCTGGGGCCGTGGCACACCCAGCCCGGTTGCCAGGGTGTCGATCAGCAGCTCGGTGCCGGCGTCGACGAGCCGAGCCCGCAGCTCCTCCACGGTCTCGTCGGGGCCGATGTCGAGGCGGGACTCGGCGTAGACCGCTCCCGTGTCGAGCTCCTCCTCGACGGCCATCACGTCCACGCCGGTGTGGCGGTCGCCGGCCAGCACCGCCCGCTCCACCGGTGCGGCACCACGCCAGCGGGGCAGCAGCGAGAAGTGCAGGTTGACCATCGGCAACGCGTCGAGCACGTGCGGGCGGATGATGCGGCCGAAGGCCACCACCACGCCGAGATCGGCGCCGACGTCGAGCACGGCGTCCACGTCGTGGGCCACGGGGAGGCCCAGCTCGAGTGCCGCGGCCTTCACCGGGCTCGGTGAGCGCCCGCTACCCCGCCCCCGGCGCTTGTCGGCTCCCGACACGACGAGGGCGACGTCGTGGCCGACCTCGACCAGGGCCCGCAGCGGCGGCACCGCCGGGGCGGGGGTGCCCAGGAAGACCAGACGGCGGGGGTGCGCGGGAGGTCGGGCCGGCATGGCGACGCGGACCGCGGGCGCTTCAGCCCAGGCCGAGCGACGCGCCGAGGCCAACCTGGCGGGGTGGTGCGGGCTCGCGCAGGGCCAGCTCCCGCAGGGCCCGACGAGCCTCCTTGCGCTGCTCGTCGGTGAGGTGCTCCACGAGCAGGACGCCGTCGAGGTGGTCGAGCTCGTGCTGGAACAGGCGGGCCTCGACCTCGTCGGCCTCGATCTGGACCTGGTTGCCGTCGAGGTCGTAGCCCGAGATGAGGATCTCCTTGGGGCGCACGATCTCCCAGTGCAGACCGGGCACCGACAGGCACCCCTCCTCGAAGACCCACTCCCCGCGGGACTCCTCGATGACCGGGTTGATGAGCACGCCTGCCCGGTCGTCCCAGTCGTAGACGAAGAAGCGCTTCTGGATCCCCACCTGCGGCGCTGCCAGACCCATGCCGGGAGCGTTGTACATCGTGGTCAACATGTCGTCGACGATGGCCACCAGGGATCCGTCGATGTCGGCGACCTCCGTCGCCCGCTGCTTGAGGACCGGATCACCGATGATCCGGATGCGATAGGGACCCATGCCCGCAAAGGCTAGCGTCCGATCAGCCCGTCACCCCCTGTCGGGCCCTGCCCCGCTTCGCCCGTGACCCCGTCGCACTACTTCGTCCCCGACCCGGCCGTGCCCTCGGCGCCCCGCCGTGTGCGCCTGACGCTGCCCGACCTGGACCTCGACCTGCGCACCGACCGGGGCGTGTTCTCCCCGGACCGGGTCGATCCCGGCACCCGGTACCTGCTGGCGACCGCTCCCCTGCCCCCGGCGGGGGCCCGGCACCTGCTCGACCTGGGCTGCGGGTACGGACCGGTGGCACTCACCCTCGCCCGTCGCTCTCCCGAGGCCACCGTGTGGGCCGTCGACACCAACCCACGCGCCCTGGCCCTGTGCGCCGACAACGCGGTCGCCGCACAGTGCCCGGGCGTGCGGACGCTGCTCGCCACGCCGGAGCGCCCGGCCGGGGACCTGCCCGCCGACGTCCGCTTCGACGGGATCTGGAGCAATCCGCCCATCCGCATCGGCAAGGCCGCGCTGCACGACCTGCTGTCGCACTGGTTGGACCTGCTGAGCCCCCGGGGTCGGGCGTGGCTCGTCGTCAACAGGCACCTGGGCGCCGACTCGCTGCAGCGCTGGCTGGCAGCGCGGGGCTGGCCCACCAAACGGCTGGGCTCACGCGCCGGCTACCGGGTGCTCGAGGTGCGCTGCGCCGCCCCGTGAGGGGCGTCCGTGGCACCGGCGCTCAGATGCGCAGGGGGTCCACCTCGACCCGCAGCCGACCGGCGGGTCGGGGCGTCGCCGCCAGCGTGTCGCACAGCGTGCGATGGTCGGTGGCGCGCACCAACCAGTGTCCGTCGTCGGGGCCCAGCACCTCCACGCCGAGGGGCCGGCCCAGGGCGGCCACGTAGTCGCCGGCGGCCGCGCCCGACACCGACGCCAGCGCCGCGGCGGGCGGGAACCGCAGCAGGCTCCGCCGTTCGTGCTCGGCCGCCGCCACCCGGGCGGGGTCGGCGTGCAGGGCGGCCTGGACCACCTCGTGGTTGGGCAGGCGGGTCTGCAGCACCAGCCTCCCGGGCTCGCCCCCGCCCCGCGCCCCGCGGTCGCGTCCCCCCAGCAGTCGGGCGGCGCGGGCGAGCAGGCCGAGCGCCTGTTCGGCGGCGCGGTAGCGGGGGGCCAGCAGCTCCTGGTCGAGATCGAGGAACACCACCACGTCGGCCCGGTCCACCTGGTGCAGCACGGCCTCGGTCCCCACGTAGACCCCGGCATCGGGCAGCGACGTCCCCGCGGTGGCGGCGGTCACCTCCACGACGGGTCGTCGGGCCAGCGCCTCGAGCTCCTCACGGACCCGGGTCACCCCGGCCCGGAGGTTGCGCAGCACCGTCGAGCCGCAGTGGTCGCACACCAGGGGGCGCCGCGTCGCACAGCGCAGGCAGGCCAGCGAGCCGTCGGCGGTGTGCACCACGGCTGCCTGGCACGTCTCGCACCGCGCCACCCGACCGCAGCGGTCGCAGGCCGACAGGCGCGAGCGCCCCGTGCGGTTGAGCACGCACACCACCCGGCGTTCACCCCGCAGCAGCGGGCCCAGGCGCTCGGACAGCAGACCGCCCCGCACCGGGTCGTCCTGCGAGCGGTCGACGACGTCGACGACGGGCCAGCCGGCGCGCTCCTCGGCGCGCGACGCGGTGAGCAGGACCCCGGCCGCCAGGGCCTCGAGGGTCGGGACGGCCGAGACGAGCACGCACGGCACGCCGGCACGCCGGGCACGCTCCAGTGCCACGTCCCGGGCGTGCCAGGTCGGGGCGCGCTCCTCCTGATAGCTCTCGTCGTGCTCGTCGAGCACCACGACGCCGGAGAGGGGATCCACCGGCGCCCAGGCCGCCGCCCGTGACCCCACCACGTGCGCGCCACCGGCACGGGCCCGCGGCCAGTCCCGGGGCAGCACCGCCACGGTCGCCCCCGCCCGGCGCAACCGCAGGCCCAGGTGGGCGGCCTGGCGCACCCCCGGCGCCAGCACCAGCGTCGGCCCGCGCCGGCACACCGCCTGCACCACGGCGTAGGGATCGCTCGCAGGGGGCAGGCGCACCACGCACACCGGCTCCCGCCCGATGCGGTGGGCCACCTCGGCTGCCAGGCCGTCCAGCGGTCCCCCGGCCACCGGCGGGGGCGCCCCGGAGGGTGCCAGCGTGGGCACCGCCCGTTCGTGGGTGGCCGCTCCCAGCAGCGCTGCACGGCGACCGGCCCAGCGCCACGCCGCCCAGGCGCTCAGCTCGACCAGGTCCGGGGGCGGCCCCCAGCCCGTGACCTTGGCCAGCGCCAGCAGCCGCACCCCCGGCGGTGGCGCCACGTGGTCGGCCACCACCCACCCGCCGACGCGGCGGCCGTGCAGCGAGATGCGCACCACCGTGCCGACGCGCACCTGGTCCCCGAGCTCGTCGGGGACCAGGTAGTCGAAGCAGCGGTCGATGCCCGAGACGTCGGGCAGCACCCGCACGACACGGGGCGCTGCGCTGTCGTCGGGGGGGATCGGAGCCGTGACGATCGCGGGCGAGGGGCGCTCAGAGCCCGAGGGCGTCGCGGATCTCGTCGGCCTTGTCGCAGCGCTCCCACGGGAAGCCGTGCTCGTGCTCCCGCCCGAAGTGCCCGTAGGCAGAGGTCATGCGGTAGATGGGGCGACGCAGGTCCAGGCGCTCGATGATGGCCGCGGGCCGCAGGTCGAAGATCTCCGACACGACGGCGGCGATCCGGGAGGCGTCGACCTTCTCGGTGCCGAAGGTCTCCACCATGATCGACACGGGGTGGGCGACGCCGATGGCGTAGGCCACCTGCACCTCGCAGCGGTCGGCGGCGCCGGCTGCCACCACGTTCTTGGCCACCCAGCGGGCGGCGTAGGCGGCCGAGCGGTCGACCTTGGAGGGGTCCTTGCCCGAGAAGGCACCGCCGCCGTGGCGGGCCATGCCACCGTAGGTGTCGACGATGATCTTGCGGCCGGTGAGGCCCGCATCGCCGACCGGGCCACCGATCACGAAGCGGCCCGTCGGGTTGACCAGCACCGTGTAGTCGTCGTCGGCGAACTGCTCGGGCACCACGGGACGGATGACGTGCTCGACCAGGTCGGGCTTGATCTCGGTGTCGCGGTCCACGCCGTCGTTGTGCTGGGTGGAGACGAGCACGGTGCGCAGCCGGACCGGCTTGCCGTCTTCGTAGTCGAAGGTCACCTGCGTCTTGCCGTCGGGGCGCAGGTACGGGATGGTGCCCGCCTTGCGGGCCTCGGCGAGGCGTTCGGCCATCCGGTGGGCGACGTGGATGGGCATGGGCATCAACACGTCGGTCTCGTTGCAGGCGTAGCCGAACATCATCCCCTGGTCGCCGGCGCCCTGCTTGTTGAGGATGTCCTCCCCCGAGGTGCCGTCACGGACCTCCTCGGAGTCGTCGACGCCCTGCGCGATGTCGGGCGACTGCTCGTCGAGGGCGACGAGGACCCCCACCGTGGCGCCGTCGTAGCCGTAGGACTCCCGGTCGTAGCCGATGTCCTTGATGGTCTGGCGGACGATGCCGGGGATGTCCACGTAGGCGTTGGTGGTGATCTCGCCACCCACCAGGGCCAGGCCGGTGGTCACGAAGGTCTCGCACGCCACCCGCGACGCCGGGTCCTGCAACAACAGGGCATCGAGGATGGCGTCGGAGATCTGATCCGCCATCTTGTCGGGGTGGCCCTCGGTGACCGATTCCGAGGTGAAAGTCCAACTGCTCAACGAGGGTTCTCCTGTTCCAGTGCCGGGTGGGTCCCGGCGTTCCGATCCTTTACGACCTGGCGCGCCGCAGCGCCACCACGGCATCGAGCACCGCTCGGGCGACGTCGCGCTTGTCGGACAGCGGTACATCATGCTCGACACCGTCGGCGGTGACGATGACCACCTGGTTCGTGTCGTGCTCGAAGCCGACCCCGGGGGCCGACACGTCGTTGGCCACGATCAGGTCGAGTCGCTTGCGGGCCAGCTTGGACCGGGCGTTGGCCACCAGGTCCTCGGTCTCGGCCGCGAAGCCGACCAGGACCTGACCGGCAGGCTTGCGGGCCCCCAGGTCGATGAGGAAGTCGTGCGTCGGCGCCAACCGCACCTCCGCCACGGCGTCGCCCTTCTTGATCTTGTGGTCGGCGACCTCGGCCGGGCGGAAGTCGGCCACGGCCGCAGCCATGATGATGACGTCGAAGTCGGCGGCCCGGGGAACGATGGCCGCCTCCATCTCCGCCGCGCTCGCCACGGACACGACCTCGACCCCGTTGGGCACGGCCCGATCGACAGTCGTCACGAGGGTCACCGCCGCTCCCCGGCGCACCGCCTCCTCGACCAGGGCGTATCCCTGCTTGCCCGAGGAGCGGTTGGTGATGACCCGCACGGGGTCGATGGCCTCCCGTGTGCCCCCGGCGCTCACCAGGACGCGTACACCGGTGAGATCGCCCGGCGCGAGCACCCGCTCGACGGCGGCGATGATCTCCTCCGGTTCGGCCAGGCGACCGGCTCCCACGTCGCCGCCGGCGAGTCGGCCGACGCCGGGCTCGACCACCACGACGCCACGGCGGGCCAGGGTGAGGAGGTTCTCCTGCACGGCGGGGTGCTCCCACATCTCGGTGTGCATGGCCGGGCAGACCACCACCGGTGCGCGCGTGGCGAGCAGCGTCGTGGTGAGCAGGTCGTCGGAGATGCCCGCAGCGTACGAGCCGATCACCCGCGCCGTCGCCGGGCACACCAGCACCAGGTCGGCCCCCTGGCCGAGGCGGGTGTGCGGGATGGGGTCGTGCTCGTCCCACAGGGAGGTCTGGACCGGCTCCGACGCCAGCGCCGAGAAGGTCGTCTCCCCGACGAAGCGCCGAGCGCCGTCGGTCATGACGGGCGCGACGTGGGCGCCACCGTCGACCAGCCGCCGGCACACCTCGACGGCCTTGTAGGCCGCGATGCCGCCGGAGACGCCGAGGACGATCGTGCGTCCGGCCAGCATGCGGGCCCTACTCGGCCGCAGGCTCGGTGTCGGTCGAGGGCTCCTCGTCGGCGGGTGCCACGGCCACGATCTTGTCGGCGGCGATCTCCTCGAAGGCGATCGACAGCGGCTTGCGGGCGACCGAGGTGACCTGCGGCGGGATGTTGGCGCCGAGCCCCTCGCCGAGCTGGCCGAAGTAGGCGTTGATCTGCCGGGCTCGCAACGAGGCCAGCGTGACCAGCTTGAACTTGGAGTCGACCTTGCCCATGAGATCTTCGATCTTGGGCGTCATCATCGAGTCGTAGGCCTGCGCCATCAGTGCTCCGGTGTACGGGGGCGGATCGGACCGAAGGGTCAGCCTAGCAGCGCGCCCGGGCGGACCGGTAGACACGCCGGCCCATCGGCACCGACCCGCCTCAGCCCGAACGGGCCCGCTCGTCGGCCACCAGGGCCTCGAGGGCCGCCACCGCGGCGTCGAGGTCGTCGTTCACCACCGACACCGCCCCCAGCCGTCGGGCCGCGACGGCCTCCGCCTCGGCCACGGCGAGGCGCTGCATCACCTTCGCCTCGGGGTCTCCCCGACCGCGCAGCCGCTCGGCCTGCACCGCCCGCGACGGCGCGTCGATGAACACGAACAGCGCGTCGGGGAATCGGCGCAGGACCTGCTCGGCGCCCTGCACGTCGATCTCGAGCACGACGTCGAGTCCCGGCGGCGCCTCCGGGGTGGGTGTGCCGTAGAGGTTGCCCTGGAACTCGGCCCATTCGAGGAACCCACCGGCAGCGGCATGGGCCTCGAAGGCGGGTCGGTCCACGAACACGTAGGCGTCGGCGGCCTCGCCGGGACGGCGGGACCGCGTCGTCCACGATCGGCTCAACCACAGACGTGGGTCACGCCCGAGCAGTCGTGCGACCACCGTGCCCTTCCCGACCCCGCCGGGGCCGGAGATGACGACGAGCACGGCGTCGGGTCAGCCGGGGAAGGCGTCCAGGAGGGCCTTGCGCTGCTGGTCGCCGAGGCCCCGCACCCGACGGGTCTCGCTGATGCCGATCTCCTCCATGGTCCGCCGGGCCTTCACCTTGCCGACCCCGGGGAGCGCCTCCAGCACGGCCAGGACCTTCATCTTGCCGATGATGTCGTTCTCGTCCGCTTCCTCGAGGAGCTCCGCCAGGGTCTTGGCCTTGGTCTTGAGCTGCTCCTTGAGCTCGGCCCGGGCCCGACGGGCCTCGGCGGCCTTGACGAGCGCGGCCTGGCGCTGTTCTTCGGAGAGCTGTGGCGGCAGTGGCATGGCGGGCACCCTAGCGCGGGGGTCCCGTCCCGGTCAGGGCGAGCCGGCCGTCTGGCGCCCCACCGCCGTGGCCGTGATGCTGGCGTCATGAGCGACCACACGCCGTCGACGACCAACGGGCCCACCCCGGTGCCCCGCACCCCGACCACACCCAGCGAAGGAGGGTTGCCGCCCGGGTTCGAAGCGCCGGTGGCCTTCGCCGACACCTTCACCGCCTATCTCGGTGTCGACCTCGACGAGGTCGACGACGACGGCACGGTCCGGGCGTCGATGCTCCTGCGCCCCGGTCACCTGCAGCCCTTCGGCATCACCCACGGCGGGATCTACGCCTCGATCGCGGAGGAGGTCGCCAGCCTGTCGACCTATCGGGCCATCGACAGCCGCGACGTGACGTGCGTCGGCCAGTCGAACCTGACCCACTTCCTGCGACCGAGCGCCAACGGCGACACGCTGCGCGTGGTGGCCACGCCTCGCCACCGGGGCCGTACCAGCTGGGTGTGGACGGTGGACATGTACGACGGCGAGGGGCGCCCGTGCGCCATGTCCACGGTGACCATGGCGGTGCGACCGAGGCGCTGAACGCCGCCGGCGCCGCCGGGCGCGGTCGCGCCGCCCCGACTCAGGTGAGCTCGGCCACCAGGGCTGCGGCCGCAGCCGCCCGATCGGGGGCCTGCGTCACGGCCCGACCGATGACCAGCACGTCCGCACCGGCGTCGAGCGCCTCCCGGGGCGTGGCCGGCCGGGCCTGGTCGTGGGTGGCCGAGCCCGCCGGCCGGATGCCGGGCACGACCCGGCGAAGCCGCGGTGCGAGCTGGCGGGCCTCGCGCAGATCGGATGCCGCGCACACGATGCCGCCGCAGCCGGTCTCGGCCGCCAGCGCCACCCGCCGGGGCAGGATGTGGGGCGGGGCGCTGTCGTCGCTGGTCAGCACCGTGACCCCGAGGGCGCACGGCTCGGGGAACCCGGCCGCCTCGGCCCCCTCCAGGAAGCCCTCGACGCCGGCACGCAGCATCGGACCGTCGTCACGGGCGTGCAGGGTCAGGTAGCGCGCGCCCAGCGAGCCCACGACCCGTGCCGCCCGGTGCACCGTGGTGGGGATGTCGAACATCTTGAGGTCCACGAACACGTCGAAGCCCGCGTCGCTCAGACTCAGCACGGCGTCGGGACCGGCCGCGCTGTAGAGCTCCAGACCCACCTTCGCCACGCCGAACCAGGGACGCAGCTCGTGGGCGAGCCGCAGCGCCTCCACGAGGTCGTCGAGATCGAGCACCAGCGCCAGCTTCGACCGCAGCTCCGCCGGTGCGCCGCTGGCCGGATCAGCAGCGCCGGCCGCCTGAGGAGTCGTGGGCTCATCGCTCATGTGCTGCTCCGATCAGTTCGGCCACGCTGCGCACACCGTGGCTCCGACACCAGGCTTCCACGTCGCCGAGCACCCGGCCCACCGCGCGGGGGTCGGCGAAGCTCGCCGTACCCACCTGGACCGCGGACGCCCCGGCCAGCAGCAGCTCGACGGCGGTCGTGGCATCGGTGACGCCCCCCACCCCGACGATGGGCAACTCGGGCAGGGCGGCGTGCACGTCCCACACGGCGCGCACCGCCACGGGGTGGATGGCGGGCCCCGACAGCCCGCCGCCGCCGGCGCCCAACACCGGCCGACGGGCCTCGACGTCGATGACCATCCCGAACACGGTGTTGATCAGCGTGACCGCCGACGCACCGGCGTCGCGCACGGCCCGGGCGATCGTCGGCACCTCTGCGGTGTTGGGCGTGAGCTTGGCCCACACGGGCAGGTCGCAGGATCCCGCGACCGCCGTGACCGCCTCGGCCGCCATCGAGGCGTCCTGCGCGAACATGCGCCTCCCGCCGTGCAGGTTCGGGCACGACAGGTTGGCCTCCACCGCCAGCAGGTCGTGCTGTGCGCCGTGCAGCAGTGACGCGGCCCGGGCGTAGCCCTCGACACTCGTGCCCCAGATGCTGACCACCACCCGGGCCCCCGCTCGGCGCAGCACCGGGAGCTCCTCGTCCACCCAGGCCGCCACACCCGGACCCTGGAGCCCGACGCTGTTGAGCATGCCCGCCGGGGTCTCGTGGACCCGCGGCGCCGGGTTCCCGGCCCACGGCTCGGCCGACAGGGACTTGACCACGACCGCCCCCAGCCGGGCCAGGTCCACGTACCGGCCCAGCTCGTCGGCGTGGCCGGCCGTGCCCGAGGCGGTCATGACCGGGTTGGCCAACACCACCTCCCCGACCCGGGTGCGCAGATCGACCGGCGGGCCGTCGGAGGCGCGGCCCGCCCACCGGCCCGGCGACCGGGGCCTGATCACCGGGGCAGCCCCAGCTGATCGCCGTGGACCCCGTCGTGGTAGTCCTGCAAGGTCCGGACCTGGAGACGGTGACGGGCCCAGTCCGCCATGCCGTTGGCCGCGGCCAGCGCCGCCGATGCCGTCGTGAGCAGCGGCACGCCGTGCTGACCGGCGGCGGCTCGGATGTAGGCCCCGTCGGCGCGGGGACCGCGACCCCGTGGGCTGTTGACGACGAGCTGGACCTCGCCGGCGGCGATGAGGTCCACGGCGGTGCGTCCCTGCCCCGCCTCGCCGAGCTTGGCGCACACCGTGGCCACCGGCACGCCGGCCGCCTCGAGGTGGCCGGCGGTGCCCTCGGTGGCCGCGAGCGTGAAGCCGAGGGCGACGAAGCGGCGGGCCGCTTCGGTGCCGGTCGCCTTGTCCCGGTCGGCCAGGGACAGGAACACCTGGCCCGCTGCGGGCAGCCGGGTTCCCGAGGCGAGCTGGCTCTTGGCGAAGGCCAGGCCCACGGTCAGGTCGATGCCCATGACCTCGCCCGTGGAGCGCATCTCGGGGCCGAGCAGGGCGTCTGCTTCGGGGAACCGGTTGAAGGGCAGCACCGCCTCCTTGACCGCGACGTGGTCACCGGGGACCGGCTCGCCCAACAGACCCTCGGTCCGCAGCTCGGCCAGGGTGGCGCCCAGCATGACCCGCGCCGCCACCTTGGCCAGCGGCACGCCCGTGGCCTTGGCCACGAACGGCACGGTGCGACTGGCCCGGGGGTTCGCCTCGATGACGAAGACCTGGTTCGCCTTGACCGCGTACTGCACGTTGATCAGACCCCGGACGTCGAGCGCCTCGGCGATGCGACGGGTGTAGTCCACGATGACGCCGAGCGTCTCGGCCGACAGCGAGTGCGGGGGCAGCACGCAGGCCGAGTCGCCCGAGTGCACGCCCGCCTCCTCGACGTGCTCCATGATCCCGCCGACGACCACCTCGCCGGTGGCGTCGCGCAGGGCGTCCACGTCGACCTCCGTGGCGTCCTCGAGGAAGCGGTCGACGAGCACCGGGCGTTCGGCGGACAGACCGCCCTCGCGACCCAAGCTGCCGAAGCCGGCCAGCTCGGTCATGGCCCGCCGCAGTCCCTCCTCGTCGTAGACGATCTCCATGGCCCGGCCGCCGAGCACGTACGAGGGCCGCATCAGCACCGGGTAGCCGACGTGGTCCACGATGGCCAGCGCCTCCTCGACGGTGGTGACCGTGCCGCCGGCGGGCTGGGGGATCTCGAGTCGGGCGCACAGGTCGTTCCAGCGCTCCCGGTCCTCGGCCAGGTCGATCGAGGTGGGGCTCGTGCCCAGGACGAGGCCCTCGGGCAGTTGGCCCGACAGCTTCAGCGGGGTCTGCCCGCCCAGCGACACGATCACCCCCACCGGCCGCTCGGCCTCCAGCACGTTCATGACGTCTTCGTAGGTGAGGGGCTCGAAGTAGAGGCGGTCGCTGGTGTCGTAGTCGGTGGAGACCGTCTCCGGGTTGCAGTTGACCATGATGGTCTCGTAGCCGGCGTCGCGCAGCGCGAAGCTGGCGTGCACGCAGCAGTAGTCGAACTCGATGCCCTGGCCGATGCGGTTGGGCCCCGAACCCAGGATGACGACCTTGGGACGGTCGCTGCGCCGCACCTCGTCCTCGTCCTCCCAGGTGGAGTAGTGGTACGGGGTCGACGCATCGAACTCCGCCGCGCAGGTGTCGACCGTCTTGAAGGTGGGCACCACCCCAGCGGCCAGCCGGGCGGCACGCACCGCCGCCTCGTCGACGCCCCACAGGTAGGCCAGCTGCGCGTCGGAGAAGCCGAGGCGCTTGGCCCGCCGGAAGCTCGCCCGGTCCATGCCGGACGGGCCCACCTCGGCGAGGTGGTGGCGCTCCTCGATGATCATGCAGAACTGGTCGAGGAACCACGGGTCGACCCTGGTGGCCTCGTGCACCCGTTCGATGGAGATGCCCCGGCGCAGGGCCGCCTCGAGCTGGAACGGCCGGTCCGGCGTGGCCACTGCGGCCGCCTCGAGCAGCGCGTCGTCGGTGAGGGTGTCATAGGCGGCTTCGCCGGGATCGCAGTTGAGCCCCAGGCGGCCCTGCTCCAGGGAGCGCATGCCCTTCTGCATGGACTCCGGGAACGTCCGCCCGATGGCCATGGCCTCGCCCACCGACTGCATCTGGGTGCCCAGCACCGGTGGCTGCCCGGGGAACTTCTCGAACGCCCAGCGGGGCACCTTCGTGACCACGTAGTCGATGCTGGGCTCGAAGCTGGCCGGCGTCTTGCGGGTGATGTCGTTGGGGATCTCGTCGAGGGTGTAGCCCACGGCGAGGCGCGCCGCGATCTTGGCGATGGGGAAGCCGGTGGCCTTCGACGCCAGCGCCGAGGACCGGCTCACCCGGGGGTTCATCTCGATGATGACCATGTCGCCGTTGGTGGGGTCGATGGCGAACTGCACGTTCGATCCGCCGGTCTCCACGCCGACACGGCGGATGCAGGCGAAGGCGGCGTCACGCATGTGCTGGTACTCGACGTCGCTGAGCGTCTGGGCCGGCGCCACCGTGATCGAGTCCCCGGTGTGCACGCCCATGGGATCGAGGTTCTCGATCGAGCACACGATCACGCAGTTGTCGGCCCGGTCGCGCATGACCTCGAGCTCGTACTCCTTCCAGCCGGCGATGGAGCGCTCGATGAGGATCTCCGAGATGGGGCTGGCCTCGAGTCCCCGCGCCGCCAGGCGGCGGAGCTCGTCGGGGGTGGATGCGATGCCGGTGCCCTTGCCGCCCAGGATGAACGCGGGCCGGATGATGACCGGCAGCCCGATCTCCTCCACCACCGCCAGCGCGCCGTCGAGGTCGTGGGCGATCCCCGAGGCCGGGGTGGCGATGCCGATCTCCTCCATGGCCTTCTGGAACAGGTCCCGGTCCTCCGCGGTGGAGATGGCGGTGGCGTTGGCGCCGATCAGCTCCACCCCGTGGTCGGCGAGCACGCCGGCGCGGTGCAGGTCCATGGCCAGGTTGAGCCCGGTCTGGCCACCCAGGGTGGGCAGCACGGCGTCGGGACGCTCACGGTCGATGATGCGGGCCAGGATCTCCACGTCGAGGGGTTCCACGTAGGTGGCGTGGGCGAAGTCGGGATCGGTCATGATCGTGGCCGGGTTGGAGTTGGCCAGGACGACCCGGTAGCCCTCCTGCTTGAGGATGCGGCAGGCCTGCGTGCCCGAGTAGTCGAACTCGCACGCCTGGCCGATCACGATGGGTCCCGACCCGATGATGAGGATCGACTCGAGGTCGTCACGTCGTGGCACGGGAGCCTCCCTGGCTGCGGGCGAAGTCGTCCATGAGCTCGTCGAAGGAGTCGAACAGGTAGCCGGCGTCGTGTGGACCGGGTCCGGCTTCGGGGTGGTACTGCACGCTGAAGGCCGGCACGTCGAGGCAGCGCATGCCCTCGACGACCCCGTCGTTCAGGTTGCGGTGCGTCACCTCGGCGACGCCGCGCAGCGAGTCCTCGTCGACGGCGTAGTTGTGGTTCTGGCTGGTGATCTCGACGCCGCCGGTGGCCAGGCGGCGAACCGGGTGGTTGCCCCCGTGGTGGCCGAACGGGAGCTTGTAGGTGCTGCCCCCGATGGCGGTGCACAGCAGCTGGTGCCCCAGGCAGATGCCGAACACCGGCACCCGGCCCAGCAGCTCCCGGATGGCGGGTGGCACGTCGGTGACGGCGGCGGGGTCGCCGGGACCGTTGGACAGGAACACCCCGTCGGGTCGCCGCTCGAGCACCTCGGCCGCCGGCGTCGAGGCCGGCACGACCTCCACGGTGGCGATGCGGCCCAGGTGGCGCAGGATGGTGGTCTTGATGCCCAGGTCGTAGGCCACGACGCGCTTGGGCCCGTCGCCCACGGTGTAGGGCTCGGCGCAGGTCACCCGCGCCACCAGGTCGTGCCCGTCGGTGCTCTCGGCACGGGCCGCGGCCGCGGCGAGCACCGCCCTCTCGGCGGTGCCGAAGGCGCCCGGCATCGCCCCGGCGTCGCGCAGGTGACGGGTCAGGCGTCGGGTGTCGATCCCCGCGATGCCGGCGATGCCGTGGCGACGCAGGAAGGCGTCGAGGTCCTCCTCCGAGCGCCAACTGCTGCGTCGACGGGCCAGGTCACGCACCACCACGCCCCGACAGAAGGGCCGGCGGGCCTCCTCGTCGTGGGGGGTGACGCCGTAGTTGCCGATGTGGGGGTAGGTGAAGGTGATGATCTGCCCGGCGTAGGACGGGTCGGTCACGATCTCCTGGTAGCCGGTGAGAGCGGTGTTGAACACCACCTCGCCGGTCACGACGCCGTCGGGCGGCTCGGCGCCGATGGCCTCGCCCTCGAACACGGTGCCGTCGGTCAGCACCAGCGCTGCTTCGGTCACGGTCATCGCTGTGCCTCCCCGTCGAGCACGATCGGTCGCCCCCGCAGGACGGTGTGGCGGACCTTGCCGGTCACCCGCCGTCCGGCGTAGGGGGTGTTGTGGCTGCGGCTGGCCAGCCGGGCCGGGTCCACGGTCCAGGTCAGCTCGGGATCGAACACCACCAGGTTGGCGGGCCGGCCCGGCTCCACCGGCCCGCCGTGGGTGTCGCGCAACCCGGCGACGGCCGCCGGCCGCCACGAGAGCAACCCGACGAGCTCCCCCAACGACAGGTCGAGCTCGCTCAGGGCCAGGGCCAGGGCCGTCTCCAGTCCCAGCATCCCGCACGGCGCCTCGTCGAAGGGGAGCTCCTTGAGCTCCTGGGCGTGCGGTGCGTGGTCGGTGGCGATGGCGTCGAGGGTGCCGTCGGCCAGCCCGGCCCGCACGGCGGCCACGTCCTCGGCGGTGCGCAGGGGCGGGTTGACCTTGAACACGGGGTCGTAGGCCGCGACCTCGGCATGGGTGAGGGTGAAGTGGTGCGGCGTCGCCTCCGCCGTCACGGCCAGGCCCCGGGCCTTGGCGGCACGTACCAGCTCGACGGCGCCGGCGGTGGAGAGGTGTTGGAGATGGACCCGGCAGCCGGTGAGCCGGCTCAGCGCGATGTCGCGCATCACCATGAGCTCCTCGGCTTCCGCCGGCACGCCCGGGATGCCCAGACGGGAGGACCACTCGCCCTCGTGCATGTGGCCCCCGGCCGACAGCGCCTCGACCTCGCAGTGCTCGGCGATGGTGACGTCCAGCCCCCGGGCGTACTCCATGGCCCGCCGGGCCAGCCGGTCGTCCTGCACGCCGTTGCCGTCGTCGGTGAAGATGCGCACCCCGAGCGCGGCCAGTTCGGCCATCGGGGCCAGCGCCTCGCCCCGGCGTCCGACGGTGACGGCGGCCGAGGCGTGCACGTCGCACAGGCCGGCGACGCGACCCGCCTCGAGCACCTGGCGCACGACGGCGGCGTCGTCCATCGTCGGTTCGGTGTTGGGCATGGCGACCACGGCCGTGAACCCGCCCAGGGCCGCGGCGCGCGACCCCGTCTCGATGGTCTCGGCCTCCTCCCGGCCCGGTTCGCGCAGGTGGGTGTGCAGGTCCACGAACCCGGGCGCCACGACGCAGCCGCCGGCGTCGAGCACCCGGCGTCCGTTGCGTCCCCCGGTGCTGGCCAGGCCGGCGCCGACCTCGGCCACCGTGCCGTCCTCGGCCACCACCACGTCGGCGACGCGCTCGCCGTGCTCGTCGACGACACGACCCCCGGCGATCAGCAGCTCAGCCATGGTCCTCTCCTGGTTCGGCGTTCACCTCGGGCACCGGGGCGGCGGCTCCCGCCCCGCCGAGCTCGGTCCCGGCCAGCAGTCGGAACAGCACCGCCATCCGCACCGCCACGCCGTTGCGCACCTGTTCGGCGATCACGGCGTTGGGCAGGTCGGTGACCTCGGCGGCGATCTCCACGCCCCGGTTCATGGGCCCCGGGTGCATCACGAGGGCGTGGGGGGCCAGCCGCGCCGCCCGCTGGATGGTGAGGCCGAAGCAGGCGGTGTACTCGCGCAGGGACGGCACGAGGGCCTCCGTCATGCGCTCGCGCTGCATGCGCAGCAGGTACACGACGTCCTGGTCCGCGAGCACTGCGTCGAGGTCGTGGCTCACCTCGACCGGCCAGCCCTCGAGGCTGGGTGGCAGCAGCGTGGGCGGCGCCACCAGGGTCACCGAGGCGCCCAGCAGGGTGAAGGCCTGCACGTCCGATCGCGCCACGCGGCTGTGCTTCACGTCGCCGACGATGGCGATGCGCCGGCCGTCGAGGCCCCCCAGGTGGGCCCGGATGGTGTAGCTGTCGAGCAGCGCCTGGGTGGGGTGCTGGTGCCAACCGTCGCCGGCGTTGATCACCGAGCACGAGGTCCAGCGGGCGATCTGGTCGGGCACGCCGGCCGAGCGGTGGCGCACCACCATGGCGTCGACGCCCATGGCTTCGATGGTCTCGACGGTGTCGCGCACCGACTCGCCCTTCTTGACCGACGACGTGCCCACGCTGAAGCTCATGGTGTCGGCCGACAGCCGCTTCGCCGCCGCCTCGAACGACAGGCGGGTGCGGGTCGAGTCCTCGAAGAACACCGACACCACGGTGCGACCCCGTAGGGCCGGCACCCGGGGCATCGCCCGCTGGGAGACCTCGACCATGGAGTCGGTGATGCGCAACAGCTCCTCGAGATCGGAGCGCTCGAGGTCCTCGACGCCGAGCAGGTGCTTCACCGGTGCATCTCCCCCAGGTCGACCCCCTCCTCGGTGACGTCGACCACCTCGTCGCGGCGGGTGGGGAGGTTCTTGCCCACGAAGTCCGGCCGGATGGGCAGCTCCCGGTGGCCGCGGTCGACCATCACCGCCAGCTGCACCACCCGCGGCCGGCCGTAGTCGGCCAGCGCGTTGAGCGCCGCCCGGATCGTGCGCCCGGTGAACAGGACGTCGTCGACCAGCACCACCACCGCACCGTCGAGGTCCACCGGGATCTCGGTCACCGCCTCGGGCAGGACCGGCCGCAGGCCGATGTCGTCGCGGTACAGGGCCACGTCGAGGCTCCCGACGGGCACCGCGATGTCCTCGATCTGGCGGAGGCTCTCGGCCAGCTTGTGGGCCAGGGGGACGCCACCGGTCTGCAGACCGATGAGCACCACACCCTGCAGGCCGTGGTTGCGCTCGGCGATCTCGTGGGCGATGCGCCAGATGGCCCGTTGGAGGTCACCGGCGTCCATCACCCGTGTCCGGGCAACGAAAACGCCCCCGAACGGGGGCGTCAGACGGCGTTCGCGTTCTGCCACACGCGTGGTCCTTTCTGTCCGTGCGGGCCTCGCAGGACCCGCTTCACGGTCAGAACGGCACCCTAGCAGCGCTTCGAGGGCCAGTCCGGCTCAGTGCACCCGACCTGCGCTCCCGCCCCCCGAGCGCCGCCACGGCGGGGCCGAGCGGACCTACACTCCCGCTGTCGAGGACACCGGCATCGGTGTCGGTCCCGGGAGGACACGTGAGCGACCAGGCACAGGGCCCCGGATGGTGGTTGGCCTCCGACGGCCGGTGGTATCCGCCGCAACCCGCACCCGACAACGCCGGCGCACCGGTCGGCCCGCAGGGACCCGTCGGTCCGGGCGGGGCCCCACTCCCCCTCGACGCCACCCAACCCCTCGACGTGGTCCCCCCGGCCTCCCCCGCCCCGGGTGCGGCCCCCGAAGCCCTCACCCAGGCCTATCCGGCCGGGTCCCTGGAAGCACCGACCCAGGCCTGGCAACCGCCCGGCACGTACGCCGGTGGCGCCGTCGGCAGCCCCTACCCGGCCGGCGACCCCTACGCGGCCGGGTACCCGACCGGGCCACCTGCGGGCACACCCCCCGGCTTCCCCGGAGCGCCCCCCGGCTATCCCGGGTCGGCGGGCCCGCCCCCCACGCCGCCCCGCCGCACGCGCACCGGGGTGGTCGTGGCCGTCGTCATCGCGGTGCTCGTGCTGATCGGCGGTGGGATCGCCGCCGCCGTCGTGCTCACCGGTGACGACGACGACCAGCAGACGGCGACCGAGGACGACGACACCGGTCCCACGACCGAGCGCGAGTCCACCTCCACCACCGAGGACGACGAGGACTCGACGACCACCACCGAGGACGACGAGGACTCCACGACCACCACCGAGGACGACGAGCCGCCCACGACGGACTCCACGATCGACGACCCGACGGGGCAGACCGACATCTTCCGGGACCTGCTCTTCGACCAGCTCGTGGGCGAGGGCATCGCCGAGGACGACGCCCGCTGCATCGCGGATCGTGTGGTCGAGGAGATCGTGGTGGCCCCCGGCGACCTGACGGCCGAGCAGCAGGAGATCATCACCCAGATCACCCTGGAGTGCCTCGGGGACTGACCGGTGCCGCACGGTCGCGTGCCGCTCGGTGCGGCGCCGACGCGGCGGATCAGCCGGCCGGGCGCACGACGGCGGCGATGGCCGAGAGCATGCCGTTGACGAAGCGGCCCGACTCCTCGGTCGAGTACTGCTTGGCCAGCTCGACCGCTTCGGTGATGACGACCGCCAGGGGGACGTCGGGTCGGTGGGCCAGCTCGAAGACCCCGACGCGCAGCACGGCCCGGTCGAGGGCCGGCATGCGCTCCAGACGCCACTGGCGGGCGTGGTCGCGCAGGAGCACGTCGATCTGGTCCTGGTGCGAGGCCACGCCGACCACCAGCTCGATGGTGTACGGCTCCGGCGCCAGCGGCAGCTCGTCGAGCAGCTCGTCGGGCGCGATGCCCTTGGCCTCGGCTTCGTAGAGCAGGGCCAGCGCCCGTTCGCGGGCTTCCCGACGCGAGCCGACCCCGCCGCGGTAGTCGCTCACGCCTTCGACAGGTAGTCGCCCGAGCGGGTGTCGACCTTGACCCGGTCGCCGGTGTTGATGAACAGCGGGACCTGCACCACCAGGCCGGTCTCGAGCGTGGCGGGCTTGCGGGCGCCCGAGACGCGGTCGCCCTGGATGCCGGGCTCGGTCTCGGTGACGGTCAGCTCGATGGAGGCCGGGAGGTCGATGCCGATGATCTCGCCGTCGTACATGTTGAGGATGGCGTTGTTGTTCTCGATGAGGTAGTTCGCGGCGTCGCCGAGACCTGCGGGCGGCACGGTGAGCTGGTCGTAGGTCGAGGTGTCCATGAAGACGTAGTCGTTGCCGTCGCGGTACAGGAACTGCATCTCGCGCTTGTCGACGATGGCGCGCTCGACCTTCTCCCCGGCGCGGAAGGTCTTCTCCAGCACGGACCCGGTTCGGGCGTTCTTGAGCGTCGTGCGCACGAAGGCGCCGCCCTTGCCGGGCTTCACGTGCTGGAACTCCACCACCTCGTACAGACCCTCGTCGAGGGCCAGGGTCATGCCGTTCTTCAGGTCGTTGGTGGTGATGGTGGCCATGGGATCCTCGGGAGGTCTCGGGTTCGCGCGGCGCGACGGGTGGGGCGACGCGTCAGACCGCAGTGGTCTTCGGGGTGCGGGTGAGGGGGCGGCACCCGTCGGTCGTGACGAGCACCGTGTCCTCGATGCGCACGCCACCGTGTTCGGCCAGGTACACCCCGGGCTCGACGGTGACGACGCTGCGATCGGCGAGCGTAGCATCGCTGGTCGCCGCCACCCGGGGCGCCTCGTGGATGTCGAGGCCCACGCCGTGCCCCGTGCCGTGCAGGAAGGCCTCGCCCCACCCGGCCTCGACGACGACGTCCCGACAGGCTCGGTCGACGTCGGCCGCCGCGGCGCCGGCGCGGACCGCGTCGACCCCGGCCTGCTGGGCGGCGAGCACCACCTCGAGCATGCGCGCCTGGGTGGGCGACGCCTCGCCCACCGCCACGGTGCGGGTCATGTCGGAGTGGTAGCCGGCGAGCAGCGCCCCGAAGTCGAGCACCACCAGGTCACCCGCTGCGATGGGCCGACCCGAGGGACGGGCGTGGGGACGGGCGCCGTTGGGCCCGGAGGCCACGATGGTCTCGAAGGACACGTCCTCGGCGCCGCGGCGACGCATCGCCTGGTCCAGCTCGCGGGCGAAGGCCAGCTCGGTCACCCCCTCGGCGAGCAGGGGACGCACCTCGGCCAGCGCTGCGTCGGCGATGGTCGCCGCCGCCTCGATGCGGGCCACCTCGCCCTCGTCCTTCACCACGCGCAGCGCCTCGACCAGCCCGCTGGTCGCCACCAGCTCCGCAGCCGGGAACCAGCTCTCGGCGAAGTCGCGCTGGCGGGCCCAGCTCACGTGGTCGGCCTCCAGCCCGAGGTGGGCCACGCCGTCGAGCGCGTCGGCGAGCAGGCGGCGCTGGTCGCTGCCCGACACCTCGATGCGGGCGGTCACCCCCGCCGCGGCGAGCTGCTCGCCCGCCTGGTCCCCGTATCGACCGTCGGTCACGAAGACCACCTCGTCGGCACGCACCAGCACGAGGGCGGCCGAGCCGGTGAAGCCCGTCAGGTACCGGATGTTGGTGAGCGAGGTCACCAACAGGGCGTCCACCCGGGCCTCGGCGAAGCCCGCCCGAAGCCGGTCGATGCGACCCGCCACCTGCAGCGGCGCCAGCGCGGCGAGGTCGATCATCGCGACAGCAACCGCACCGCGGCGTCGACGGCCAGCTCGTAGCCGTCGCCGCCGAAGCCGGCGATGACGCCGGTGGCCACGGGGGTCACGACCGAGGTGTGACGCCAACCCTCTCGGGCCATGGGGTTGGACAGGTGCAGCTCGACGACGGGCCCGTCGAACGCTGCCAGGGCGTCGTTGAGGGCCCAGGCGTAGTGCGTGAACGCCGCCGCGTTGATCACGATCGCGGCGCAGCGGCCCCGGGCCGAGTGGATGGCCTCGACGAGCACGGCCTCGGTGTTGGACTGGACGTGCTCGAGGTCGTAGCCGTGGTCGCTCGCCGCGGTCCGCGCCCGGGCGACGTGGTCCTCGAGGGTGGCCGAGCCGTAGATCTCGGGCTGCCGTGCCCCGAGCAGGTTCAGGTTCGGGCCGGACAGCAACAAGATGACGGGGGTGCTCATGAACGGATCCTCTCGAAGGCCTGGTGCAGGACCTCGCGTTCGATGCCGGGGACGACCTCCACGCCGTGGGGTCCGTCCAGCACGAACGTGAGCCCCGTGAGCGCCTTCTTGTCGCGGCCCATGACCGCCACCAGCTCGTCCCGGTCGACGTCCGCGGGCAGGGCCGAGGGCAGGTCGTAGGCCGCCACCACCCGCCGGTGCTCTGCCACGCGGGCGTCGTCGATGCGACCCAGGACCCGGGCCAGCTCGGCCGCGTAGACCAGCCCGATGGCCACCGCCTCGCCGTGGCGCAGGTCGTAGGCGCCGGTCGTCTCCAGGGCGTGGGCCAGGGTGTGGCCGTAGTTGAGCACCGCCCGGCGTCCCCCTTCGCGCTCGTCGGCCGCGACGACCTCGGCCTTGATCTCGATGCAGCGCGCGATGCGCTCCTCGAGGGGCAGCGCGTCGAGCTCGCCGCCACCCAGGAAGTGGTACTTGGCCAGCTCGCCGAGGCCGCTGCGGTACTCCCGGGGCGCCATGGTGGCCAGCACCTCGGTGTCGCACAGCACCGCCGAGGGCTGCCAGAAGGCACCGACCAGGTTCTTCCCCTCGGGCAGGTTGACCCCCGTCTTGCCCCCGATGGCGGCGTCGATCATGCCGAGCAGGGTGGTCGACACGTACACCACCGCCACGCCCCGGTGGTACACCGCGGCGGCGAAGCCCGCCACGTCGGTCACCATGCCGCCGCCGACCGCCACCACCGCGTCGGCCCGGGTCAGCCCCCACTGCGCGAAGCCCCGGCACAGGGCCTCGACGGTGGCCAGGTCCTTGTGCTCCTCGCCCTGCCCGATGGTGAAGACGCGCCGCGGGAGACCGGGGTCCACGTCGACGCCGAGGCCCTCCTGGGTGACGACGGCCACCCGTCGCACCCCCCGGGGCAGGACCTGCGCGAGGTGGTGGCGAACCCCCGGCCCCACCAGGGCGTCGTAGGAGCGCTCGCCGAGGGGCACCGTCACCCGCTGCACGACGCACCTCCGCAGGCCGCCACCACGGCGTCGGCCACCGCATCGGGATGGAGTGCGTCGACGTCGACCACCACGTCGGCCACCTCGGCGTACCAGGGTGCGCGCTCGTCGGCCAGGCGCCGCAGGGCGCCGGCAGGGTCGTCGGCCAGCAGCGGACGGTGGGTCCCGGACCGCACGCGCTCGACGAGCACCGTCGGGTCGGCCCGGAGCCACACCGTCACGCCGGCACCGGCCAGCAGGGCCCGGTTCGCGGCGTCGCCGACGGCACCCCCGGCGACGGCCACCACCCGCGGCCCGCGGCGGGCGAGGACCTCGCGCAGCACCAGCGACTCCCACCGGCGGAAGACGGCCTCGCCCTCCTCGGCGAAGATGGCGGCCACGGTGCGACCGGTGCGGGCCTCCACCTCGCGGTCGGTGTCGACGAAGGCACGCCCGAGTCGATCGGCCACCAGCCGACCAACCGTGGTCTTGCCGGTGCCCATCATGCCGATCAGCACCACGTCGCCCGCCCGCTCATCCACCCCGGGCACGCTCGGCGTCGGCGGCGGACTCCTCGGTGAGCACGAAGGCCTCCTGCTCGTCCCAGTTGAGCGGCCCCGGTCCGGCGACGCCGGCCGGCCCGCCGGTGCCGTCGACGCGCCGGGCGGCGACGGCGATCTGGTCCAGGAAGCCGCGTACGTTGCGTTGCAGCTCCCCCAGCGAGTCACCACCGAACTTGCGGGTGATCTCGGCCGCGAGCACCAGCGCCGCCATCGTCTCGGCCACCACGCCCATGGCGGGCACCGCGGTGACATCGGTGCGCTCCTTGAACGACACCGTCTCGGCCTTCGTGACCGTGTCGACGGTCTTGAGCGTGGGCCGGTTCAGCGTGGCCAGCGGCTTCATGGCCACCCGGGCGACGATGGGCCCGCCGGTGCTCATGCCCCCTTCGACCCCGCCCGCCCGGGTGGTCTCGCGGCGGTAGGCACCGGCGTGCTCGTCCCAGGTGATCGCGTCGTGCGCCTCGCTGCCCCGCCGTCCGGCCACCGACCAGCCCTCACCGATCTCCACCGCCTTGACGGCCTGGATGCTCATGAGCGCCTGCGCCAGCAGGCCGTCGAGGCGGCGGTCCCAGTGGACGTGGCTGCCGATGCCGACCGGGACCCCGTAGGCGACCACCTCGACCACGCCGCCCAGGGAGTCGCCCTCCTTGGCGGCCTGCTTGATGGCATCGATCATCGCCGCCTCGGCGCCGGGATCCAGGCAGCGCACCTCGGAGCGGTCGACCGCGTCGAGGTCGCCGGGCCCGGGCCGGTGCCGGGGATCGACGTGCACGTCGCCGAGCTGCACGACGTGGGACACCACGGTGATGCCGAGGTGACCCAGCAGCGCCTTGGCCAGCGCCCCGGCCGCCACGCGGGCGGCGGTCTCGCGGGCCGACGCCCGCTCGAGCACGTCGCGGGCGTCGGTGAAGTCGTACTTCTGCATACCGGCGAGGTCGGCGTGTCCGGGCCGGGGAGCGGTCAGCGGCGCGGCGGTGCGACCCGGCTCGGGGGACATCTCCTCGTTCCACTTGCCGCGGGACCACTCGCTGTTGGCGATCTCGACCGCCACCGGCGAACCCAGGGTCCGGCCGTGGCGCACCCCGCCCACGAGGGTCAGCTCGTCCTGCTCGAAGCGCATGCGCGGACCCCGCCCGTAGCCCAGCCGACGTCGGGCCAGCTCGTGACGGACGTCGTCGGCGGTGACGGGCAGGCCCGCGGGGAGCCCTTCGACGATCACCACGAGGGCGCGCCCGTGGGACTCACCGGCGGTCAGGAAGCGCAGCACGGCGCCAATCTACCGGGCGGCCGGGCACGGCCCGCCGCCACCCACCACCGCAGCGGCGATCAGTACCACAGCGCCGTCGTGGCGGGCAGCAGCGACGGGGCGAAGAGCACGCCGGCGATGCAACCACCGGCGAGGAACGGCCCGAAGGGGATGGCACGGCTCTTGCGGCCCCGGGCCACGAACATCACCACGCCGACCAGCGCTCCCACCACGAAGCCCAGCAGCATGCCCCACAGCACGATGGCCAGCGTGGTCGAGTAGCTCTCGGCGGGCCACCCCAGGTACAGGCCCATGACGGCGGCCAGCTTCACGTCGCCGAAGCCCATGCCCCGCGGCGAGATCAGGTGCACCACCAGCAGCAGCCCGAAGTACACCGCGGCACCCACCAGGGCGGAGCGGATCTGCGCCGCCGCATCGTCCAGCAGCGAGGCGGCGGTCACCACCACCAGGGACCCGATCAGCGACGGCACCACCAGTCGGTCCGGGAGCCGGAAGGTCTCCAGGTCGATGGCCGAGAGCGCCACCAGCGCGGTGAAGAAGCCGAGGTGCGCCACCAGCACCAGCGGCGGCGCGTCGTCGAGGCGCAGCGCCGTGGCCGCGAAGACCCCGATCACCACCAGGTGCACGACGAGGTGGCGACCGTGCAGACGCACCCCGGCGAGGGGCGAGAACACCTTGTCGGCACGGTCCGGGATGCGGTCGGTCCACACCCCGGCCAGCCAGCCGGCGGGGAGCGAGGCGACCAGGCAGGCCGCGAGGGTCAGGCCGTCCACGACGGCAGCTCTCGCACGTGGCGACCGAGGCTCAGCTGTTGACCGAACCCAGGAACTTCACGAGGAGGTCGCGGTTGATGTTCTCCTCCTCGTCGTCGAGCTGGGCCAGCATGGCCTCGCGCTCCTCCTGGGTGGACGCCTTGGCCGCAGCGGCGACGGCCTTGGCCGCACGGGGGCTCAGGTTGGCGAGCTGGCGGGCGATCTCGGCCGCGTCGGCGGGGTCGGGCTCGGCGCCATCGCCGGCGATCTCCTCTGCGGGCGGGGCGCTCGAGGCGATGTCGGCCATCGAGGTGGGGATGCGGGGCTCGTCGATGACGAGGGCGTCGGGATCGAACGTGTCGTCGCCGGCGGGGACGATGTGCAGGACGTCGGCCTCGTCGTCCGCGGGCTCCTCGACCAGGGACAGCACCGGGGTCTCCTCCAACGCCGGCTCGGGCTCGGCCTGGAACGGAACCGGAGCGGCCTCACCCAGTCGGACGACGCCGAGCTCCACGAGCTCCTTCACCAGGCGTGACACCGCCAGCTCGCCGAGGTGCAGCCGGTCACCCATGCGCCGCACGGTGGTGCCACCCCCGATGGCCACCACCGCGATCCACCGGTCGGCGCGGATCGTCACCTCGTCGTCGGGCAGCTCGGGATTGAGGGACACGTCGAGGTCGAGCGACGGGACGACGGCGGCGATGTCTCGCCACTCCTCGAGCAGCACGCCGGCCTGCTCGAGGCAACGCTCCACCCCCACCGGGGTGCCCGCAGAGGTGGGAGCGGCTTCGGCGTCGAACACGAAGGTGCCGTCCTCGAAGCGGAGCAGCTCGAACACGACCTCCACCGGCGGGGAGGCCACCGATGCCCCCGTGGCCTCGGCGGCGACGATCTCCCCGTCGACGAACCAGACCTTGCCGCTCCCCCGCGGCCCGTCGAGCTGGTAGCACCCCGTCTTGTGCGTGGACGCCAAGAGATGGAAGACGTCGTCGAGGGCAAAGGTTTCGAGCGTGCCCTGAAGAGCCACGGGGACCTCCGATGCGAATGCGTTCCTGTCGCTACCCCATCGGCACCCACCACGTCGCTTTGGAGGAAAACCGACCACCGACCTGCCGGATACCGAAACTACACGAAAGACCATAGCCGCTCGGGCGGCCGGGAGGGGCCCCTCAGCCGAGACGGCGACGAACGGCGGCCTCCATGACCTCCAGGGGCGCCGTCCGGCTCGTCCACCGCTCGAAGGCCAACGCCGCCTGGTGCACGAGCATGCCCAACCCGTTGGTGGCGATCAGCCCGCGGGCGCGCGCCGCGGCCAGCAGGGGCGTCTCGAACGGCCGGTACACCAGGTCGGCCACGACCTGACCCGTCCGGAGCAGCTCCACGTCCACCGGCAGCTCGTCGTGGTCGGGTCGCATGCCCAGCGGCGTGGCGTTCACGACCAGCTCGGCGTCGGCCACATCGTCGGCCCGCCCGATGCGCCCGACCGGCCCGGCCAGAGCCGCTGCTCGCTCACCCCGGGCCGGGGTGCGGTTCACGACCACCACCTCGGCTGCGCCCGCCCGCGCCAGCGCCAGCACCACGGCCCGGGCCGCGCCGCCCGCCCCCACCACCGCGCACCGGCGGCCGGTCGGGTCGAACCCGGTGTCGGCGGCCAGGGCCCGCAGGAACCCGGGACCGTCGGTGTTGTCACCCACCAGGTCGCCGTCCACCGGGGTGACGCAGTTGACCGCGCCGAGGAGGCGGGCGTCGTCGCCCAGCCGGTCGACGACGGCCGCCACGGCGTCCTTGTGGGGCATGGTCACCGACAGGCCGCCCAGACCCAGGGCACGCATGCCCGCCAGCGCGGCCGGCGCGTCACCCGGGGCGACCTCGAAGGCCAGGTAGACCCAGTCGAGGTCCAGGGCACGGAAGGCGGCGTTGTGGATGGCCGGCGACAACGAGTGCCGCACCGGTGCACCGATGACCGCCGCCAGACGGGTGTGGCCCCCGGGCCGGTCCGACCCGGCGTCGCTCACAACAGGCCCTTCTCCCGGGCCTCGTCCACCTTGGTGAGGAACTCGTCGTAGTCGCCGGTGAAGAAGTGGTTGCCCTGCTCGTCGATGAGCACGTAGTAGAGCCAGTTCTCGGCACCGGGCTCGGTCGAGGGGTTCATGGCCGCCAGCAGCGAGTCGCGGCCCGGCGAGGCGATGGGGGTGGGCGGCAGACCGGCGTTGCGGCGGGTGTTGTAGGGCGAGTCGGTGTTGAGCATCGACTGGGTGATCTCGCCGCCCTGCTGGCCCACGGCGTACAGCACGGTGGCGTCGATCTCGAGGCGCATGCCCCGCGCCAGGCGGTTGTAGATGACCCGGGAGATGCGGGCCCGGTCCTCGGGGGTCTTGGCCTCCTCCTCGATGAGGGAGGCGATGATCACGATGTCGTAGGGGGTGAGCTCCACCGATCCCGCCTGGCCGGCGAGCTGCGCCGGCGCGTCGGCGAGGCCGATCTCGTCGGCGGTGGCGTCGAAGGTCTCGACCATCTGGGTGACGAGCTTCACCTCGTCGGCACGGTCGGTGTCGAGCACCTGGTAGGTGGCCGGGAACAGCAGTCCCTCGACGAGCGCGCCCTCGGGCTGGTAGCGCGACCGCACCGTGGCCAGCGCCGCGGAGAGCTCCTGGTCGTTCATCTCCGGGTACTGGGTGAGCGCCCGCTGCCCGATCTCGGTGAGGCGCAGACCCTCGGGGACGGCCAGCTCCGTGTAGGGCACCCCCGCCGGTCGGTCGGGCCCCGCGGCCAGCACGTCGACGACGTCGGCCATGGCGTCGTTCGTGGTCAGGCCCTGGTACTCGCCGGCCTGGATGGACTGCAGATCCCGCCACCGGGCGTAGTAGCGGAAGAGGGTGGCGTCGCTGACGATCCCGTCCTCTTCGAGCAGGTTGGCGATCTGGGCGACGGTGGCCTCGGGCGGCACCGTGAAGGCCACAGGGGTCTCGGCGCCGGTGCCGTTGACCTGGCCGTAGAGCCAGTAGGCCGACACCCCCACCACGAGACCGAGGAACACGAGGATGGTGACCACGGACACGAGGAGCTTGCGGCCGAGGCCCCCCTCCTCGGGGACGTAGACGTACTCGCCGTCGTCGTCGGCGTCGACCCAGCCGTCGTCGCCCGTGCCGTCGAGCTCATCGGTTGTCGTCTCGGACACGTGCGCTCCTCAGGCCCGTGCTCGGCCGTCGAGCCACGCCTGGAGCATGACCGCGGCCGCCACCTTGTCGACCACCGCGCGACGGTTCTTGCCCCGCACGTCGGCCTCGCGCAGCGCACGCTCGGCCGAGACCGTGGTCAGACGTTCATCGTAGGCCTCGACAGGCACACCGAGGGTGTCACCCAGGGCGTCGATCTCCTCCAGTGCGGCCCGCGCCGCCGGTCCGATGGCGCCGCTCAGGGAGCGGGGCAGGCCCACGACGACCCGTTCGGCACCCACCTCCTCGACCAGTTCGGCGATGCGCCGGTGGTCGACGGCCCGGCTGCCGCTGCGCGCCAGCACCTCGTAGGGCGACGCGATGGTGCCGGTGGGGTCGCTCAGGGCGACACCCACCCGCTTCGTGCCCAGGTCCAGACCCAGCACCCGCACGCGATCGGGACGCTCAGGCGCCGACGGCGGCGCGGACCTGCTCCAGCGCGGCGTCGAGCGCGGCCGGATCCTTGCCGCCCGCCATGGCCAGCTCGGCGTGCCTGCCGCCGCCACCCTTGATGGTGCGGGCCGCCTCGGCGATCAGGTCCGAGGCCACCATCCCCGCCTCCGGACGCACCGCAACGACCAGCGCCGCACCGCCCCCGTCGGGCGCGCCACCCAGCACCACCACCCGCACGCCGGGCTCGTCGCGCACGGCGACGGCCAGGTTGCGCAGGTCGTCTCGGTCGACCCCGTCGACCCGGGCGATGACGACGCCGTCGCGGGCCGTGCCGGCCAGCTCGCCCGCCCTGCTGCCGGCCAGCTGGCGCTTCAGCTCCTTCACCTCACGTTGGAGGTCCTTCAGCTCGGCCAACCGGCGCTGCACCGAGTCCACGAGCTCCTCGGCGCCCACGCCCAACAGGGACGCCACCTCGGCCAGCCGGGCCTCGCCGTGGCGCAGGCGCTCCAGCGGTCCGAAGCCGGTGACCGCCTCGATGCGGCGGATGTTGGACCCGATGGAGCCCTCGCTCACGACCTTGACGGTCCCGATGTCGCCGAGCGCCCGCACGTGGGTGCCGCCGCACAGCTCGGTGGAGTGCGGTCCCGCTTCCAGCACCCGGACGATGTCGCCGTACTTGTCACCGAAGAACGCGATGGCGCCGATCTGCTCGGCGTGCTCCTTGGTGGTCTCGTAGTGGCGGGCCGGGAAGTTGCCCAGCACCTCGGCGTTGACGAGATCCTCCACGCGGGCCAGCTCGTCGGCGGTCAGCGCCTCGTAGTGGCTGAAGTCGAACCGGAGGCGGTCCGGCGCCACCAGGGAGCCCTGCTGCTTGACGTGGTCGCCCAGCACCTCGCGCAGGGCCCAGTGCAGCAGGTGCGTCGCCGTGTGGTTGCGGCGGATGGCGTCGCGGCGCGGGCCGTCGATGGCCGCGGTGACCTCCTGTCCGGGGGCCAGCTCGCCCTGAACGGGCCCGATGCGGTGGCGCACGAGACCGGGCACGGCGTACACCGTCTCGAGCACCTCGACGCGGCCGGTGTCGCTCACGATGGTGCCGGTGTCGCCGATCTGACCGCCGCTCTCGGCGTAGAACGGGGTTCGGTCGAGCACCACGGAGTCGCCCAGCACAGCCAGCACGTGGGCCTTGCTCTCGAACTCGGCCCGGCCGGTGAACTCCGTGGGGCCGAACTCGTCGAGCAACTCCTGGAAGGGCTCGAGCGACTCGTCGACGCCCTCGGCCTTGCGGGCCTCCTTGGCTCGACGCTTCTGCTCGGCCATCTCCGCTGCGAAGCCCTCCTCGTCGACACTCACGCCCTGCTCGGCGGTGATCTCAGAGGTGAGCTCGAGCGGGAAGCCGTGGGTGTCGTGCAGCAGGAACGCCACCGAGCCGGGAAGGCGCTGACCGGCGGCCAGCTTCTCGAGCTCGTTGTCGAGGATGGCCGTGCCGGCGCGCAGGGTGCGCCGGAAGTTCTCCTCCTCGCGGCTCACCACGCCCTGCACGAAGTCGCGCTGGTTGCGCAGCTCCGGATAGGCGTCGCCCATCACCTCGACCGTGGCATCCACCAGTGCCGGGGTGACGAGGTGGTCCACGTCGAGCAGGAAGGCGTGTCGGACGGCCCGGCGGATGATCCGGCGCAGCACGTAGCCGCGCCCGGTGTTGGACGGGAACACGCCGTCGCTGACCAGGAAGGTGAAGGTGCGGGCGTGCTCGGCCAGGATCCGCAGCGAGACGTCCTCGCGCGGCGACCGCCCGAGGCTGCGTCCGGTGGCGGACTGGGCGGCGTCGAGCACCGGGGCGATGGTGTCGATCTCCCACACCGAGTCGACACCCTGCAACACCCCGAGGATGCGCTCGAGACCGGCTCCGGTGTCGATGTTCTTGCGGGGCAGCTCGTGGTCGACACCGCCGGCATCGCGGTTGTACTGCATGAACACGAGGTTCCAGATCTCGAGGAACCGCTCGTCGGAGCCGACGGCCGGGCCACCACCCTCGCCGTAGCGCTCGCCCTTGTCGACGTAGATCTCCGAGCACGGCCCGCACGGCCCGGGCGGACCACCCGGAGGGCCCCACCAGTTGTCGGCACCCATGCGCTGGATCCGCTCCGGGCGCACGCCGACGGCATCGCGCCAGATCTCGGCCGCATCGTCGTCGGTCTCGTAGACGGTCACCCACAGCACCTCGGGATCGAGGCCGAACAGCTCGGTGACCATGTCCCAGGCCATGGGGATGGCCTCGGCCTTGAAGTAGTCGCCGAAGCTGAAGTTGCCCAGCATCTCGAAGAAGCTGAGGTGGCTGCCGTCGCGGCCCACCTCCTCGAGATCGCTGTCCTTGCCGCCGGCGCGCACGCACTTCTGCACGGTGGTCGCCCGCGGGAACGGCGGCGGCTGCTCCCCCAGGAAGTACGGCTTGAACGGCACCATGCCCGCCACGGTGAACAGCAGGTCGGGATCGTGCGGGATGAGGCTGGCCGACGGCTGCACCGTGTGGCCGCGCTCCTCGAAGAAGCCCAGGAAGGCGCGTCGCAGCTCGTTGGCGGTCATGCGGTTCATGGCCGCCTCAGCCTACTGAGAATCGCCCGCCGGCCGACCCGGATGGCCGACGACGGTGCCCCGGGGGACGCTCGGCCCGACGATGTGCTCGTGGCGGCTCCGGCTCGGGGGACCGCGGCGCCGGCGACGGCGACGGCCGTGGGGGCGACCCGCGGACCGCTCGCGGCGCCCAACCGGCCTCGAGGGAGGCCTGGGTGGCCCGCATGGCGTCGCGACCCTCGTCGTAGGCGTCGCGCAGCGCGCCGCCCACGGAGCGGGCGGCACCCACCATCGAGTCGGCCACCTGCTCGGGGCGGACCCGGGTCGCCTCGCGCAGGCGCACATAGCCGTAGACAGCGACACCGAACCCCGACGCCGCACCCATCGAGAACCACGTCACCCGTTTGAACACTCGTTCCCCTTCCCGACCGGCCGCTCAGGCGGCGCGGCGGCCACTGCGGGCCGACCGGCTCCTCGATGCCACGGCGCCACCCGCGGCGGCGGCCCCGGCGACGCGGCGCGCCGAGGACGGACGGCGGGCGCGCCACGGGGCACCCGCCAGGCGTCGCAACCCCCGTCCGATCCCCTGCAGGAGCGCGACGACGCTGATGAGCGGCCGGGAGAAGGCCACGTAGCCCAGGCGGGACGCGGACTCGACGGTGGCGGAGATCGTCTCGGCCGCGTCGAGCAGGTCCTCCACCCGCTCCACCTCGTTGCCGGCCTGTTCGACCGTACCCCGGAGCTCCTCGACGGCGGGCACCACCTCGCCCCGGAGCTGCTCCAGGGTGGCCCGCAGCTGCCGGGTCGCCGAGACCAGCGACTGCACGGCGACGAGCAGGGCCACCAGCGCCAGCAGCGCCACGACCGTGACCACGACCGCAGCGAGGTCGCCCGCGCTCACCGCGTCTCCGGCGGGCGGGTTCGTCGAGCCGCGGCCCGACGGCGCTCGAGGTCGTCGCGCAGGCGGGCCTCGCGCCCGTGGTCGGAGGGTTCGTAGTACACGTGCTGCTCCAGCTCCGCCGGACGGTGCTGTTGGGCGACCCACCCGTCGGCGTGGTCGTGAGGGTAGTCGTAGCCGACACCGTGCCCGAGGGATCGTGCGCCCCGGTAGTGGGCGTCGCGCAGGTGCAGCGGCACCTCGTCGCCGGGGTGGTCGCGCACGTCGGAGCGGGCCCGGCCGAGCGCCACGGTGACCCGGTTCGACTTGGGTGCCGTGGCGAGGTGCACGACGGCGTGGGCCAGGTTGAGCTGCGCCTCCGGCAGGCCCACGAACTCCACCGCCCGGGCGGCTGCGTCGGCCACGAGCAGGCTCGTCGGGTCGGCCATGCCGACGTCCTCGGAGGCCAGGATCACCAGCCGCCGGGCCACGAACCGGGCGTCCTCGCCCGCCTCGAGCATGCGCGCCAACCAGTAGAGGGCGGCGTCGGGGTCCGAGCCCCGGATGGACTTGATGAACGCGGAGACCACGTCGTAGTGCTCGTCGCGGCCGTAGCGGATGGCCTTGGTGCCCAGTGCCGCTTCGGCGTCGGTCACCGTCACCCGGGGCGTCGCTGCGGCGGGGTCCGTAAGCTCCTCGCGGTCGCGGCGGGCCGCGGCCAGCGCAACGGCCACCTCGAGGCTGGTCAGGGCGTGGCGGCCGTCGCCCGCGACCCGGTCGGCCAGCAGGGCCAGCGCCTCGTCGTCGGCGACGGCCCCTTCGACGGCCAGGCCGCGTTCGAGCAGGGCGCGGATCTCGGCGGGTCCCAGGGGTTCGAGCCGGAACAGGGTGGAGCGGGACAGCAGCGGCGGGTTCACCTCGAAGAAGGGGTTCTCGGTGGTGGCGCCGACGAGCACCAGCAGCCCGCTCTCCACCGCGGGGAGCAGCGCGTCCTGCTGGGCCTTGTTGAAGCGGTGGACCTCGTCGAGGAACAGGATGGTGCCCCGACCCCGCTCACCGAGGCGCTGGTGGGCCCCGGCGATGACCTCCCGCACGTCCTTGACGGTGGCGGTCACGGCGGAGAGCTGCACGAAGGCCTTGGCCGTCGTGGTGGCGATGAGCTGGGCGACGGAGGTCTTGCCCGTCCCCGGTGGTCCCCAGAGGATGACCGAGCTGAGCCGGTCCTCCTCGATCAGGGCCCGCAGCGGCCGGCCCGGGCCGAGCAGGTGGGCCTGACCCACCACGTCGTCGAGGCGGGTGGGCCGCATCCGTGCCGCCAGGGGGGCCTGTCGGGCCAGGTGCTGCTCGGCGGCGGCGCTGAACAGGTCGTCGGGCACGGCGGGAGGCTATCGGTCGTCGGCCGGCGTCGGGCCGGCTCCCGCCCGGGGGTGGTCGGTTGTGCCACGATTGGCCACGTGGGTGACGTGCTGCGCCTCCTGTTCTGGTTGTGGCTGGCGGTCTCGCTCAGCATCTACGGCTACCGCCTGGTGCGCCGCTTCTCCGGCGGTGGTGCCCGCAGCGCGTCGCCGGCGAGCGCCGAGCCGACGACGACCCTGCCGGCGACACCGGCGGCCGCGGCGGCCCCGTCCTCAACTGCCGAGGGGGCGCTCGTCCGCCAGGTCATCGAGGACGAGCTCGCCACCCGTGCCGCGCCGAGACCGGCGACGGGCGCACCGCCTCCGCCGACCGAGGGCCGCTCGGGGCTCTTCGCCGGAGCGGCGGCGCCACCGCCTCCGCCCGGGCCGAGCGCCGACACGACGGTGGCCCGGGCCCTCGAGGGCATCGCCATGCCGGCCGGGCTCGTACCCCTCGTGGGCGACGCCGACCACCTCGACCCCCGCCGTGTCGCCTTCTCGACGTCGGGAGTGGCCCCCGCCGAGGTCGGGGCCGCCCTGGGCGACGAGCTGGAGCGGCTCGGCTTCTCGTTGCGCTCCGTGGGCGAGGCGCAGGTGGAGGCCGTCCGGGGCACCACCACCGTGCACGTGTTGTTGCACCCCCAGCCCGATCAGGCCGTGAACGGTGCCGAGCGGGCGTTCCCCCTCGCCCGATCGGGCGACGTCGTCGTCGAGCTCTGGGTCTGACACCTCCGTCGCGCCGGGCGCGACGCGTCGACGCTCAGGTCTTCGGGGGCAGCAGACGCAGGCCCAGCTCCTCGAGGTGCGACGGGGCGATCGGCGTCGGCGACTGCGTGAGCGGGTCGGATCCGGACTGCGTCTTGGGGAAGGCGATGACCTCGCGGATGTTCTCCTCGCCGCAGAGCAGCGCCACGAGGCGGTCGATGCCGAAGGCGAAGCCGGCGTGCGGTGGGGCCCCGAAGCGGAAGGCGTCGAGCAGGAACCCGAACTTGTGGCGGGCCTCCTCCCGGGAGATGCCGAGCAGGTCGAAGATGCGCTCCTGGATGTCGGAGCGATGGATCCGCACGCTGCCCGAACCCAGCTCCCAGCCGTTCAGCACCAGGTCGTAGGCCTGGGACCGCACCCGCAGCAGGTCGTCGGGCGAGCCGTCGAGCAGGTGCACGTCCTCGTCGTGGGGCATGGTGAAGGGGTGATGAGCGGGGACGGGCGAGCCGTCGTCGTCGAGCCCTTCGAACAGCGGGAAGTCGACCACCCACAGGAAGTGCAGCCCGCCCTCGGTGACCGGTGGCCGGCCCAACCTGAGGCGCAGCAGGCCCAGCACGTGGCGGACCCGGGGCCGCTCGTCGGCCACGATCAGCACCAGATCGCCCGCCTCGGCGCCCAGCGAGGAACGCAGACCGCCCAGCTCGTCCTCGGACAGGAACTTCGCCACCGGCGAGGCCAGCGTGCCGTCGCCCTCGACCTTCATCCACACCAGGCCCTTGGCACCGAAGCGCTTGGCGTCGTCGGTGAGCCCGTCGAGCTGGTTGCGGGTCATCGTGGCGGCGCCGGGCACACGGATGCCCTTCACGCACGACGCCTTGAAGGCGTTGAAGCCGGTCTGCGCGAACAAGGGGGTCAGCTCGACCAGCTCCATGCCGAAGCGCACGTCGGGCTTGTCGGAGCCGTAGCGCTCCATCGCCTCGAGCCAGGTCATGCGGGGGAACGCCGAGGGCCGCTCACCGGTGACGGCCTCGGCCGCCGCCGCCACCGCCTCGGAGATGAAGGCCAGCACGTCGTCCTGCGTGACGAAGCTGGCTTCGGCGTCGAGCTGGGTGAACTCGAACTGCCGATCGGCGCGCAGGTCCTCGTCGCGCAGACAACGGGCGATCTGGTAGTAGCGGTCGACTCCCCCCACCATGCACAGCTGCTTGAACAGCTGCGGGCTCTGCGGCAGCGCGTAGAAGTTCCCGGGCAGCATCCGCGACGGGACCACGAAGTCCCTCGCCCCTTCCGGTGTGGAGGCGATCAACAGCGGGGTCTCCACCTCGACGAAGCCCTGGGCTTCCATGGCACCGCGGATGGCGCTGTTGACCCGGGCCCGAGTGCGCAGGTTGCGTTGCATGCGCTCCGAACGCAGGTCGAGGTAGCGGTGGCGCAGGCGGATGGTCTCGTCGACCTCGACGCGGCCCTCGATCTGGAACGGCGGCGGTTCGGCGACCGAGAGGATCTCGACCTCGCACTCCCCCACCTCGATGTCGCCCGTGGCCAGGTTCGGGTTCTCGGTGCCCTCGAGGCGCCGACGCACCGTGCCCACGATGCGTACGACGTACTCCGAGCGCAGGTCCTCCGCCCCGTCGACCACGCACTGCACCAGGCCGGTGTGGTCGCGCAGGTCGACGAAGGCGAGGAACTCGCCGTGCTCGCGGCGCCGGTGCACCCAACCGCACAGCGCCACGCGCCGACCGACGTGCTCGGCCCGCAGGGTGCCGCAGTGGTCGCTGCGCAGCGGCAGCTCGGGGGCCGGGTGGTCAGGGGTCTCGGGGTCGCTCACCGTGGGATCCTTCCATTCGGGCTTCGTCGGCGTCAGATCCGTGCCCGCAGGTGGGCCAGCACCTCGTCGCGGGCCACGGGATGCTGGCCGGTCCCGCCGCGCAGGTCACGCACGGTCACCACGCCGGCGACCTGCTCGTCCTCACCCACGATGAGGGCCCACGCCGCACCGGAGCGGTCGGCGGCCTTCATCTGCGCCTTCAGGGACCGGCCGTCCCAGGCACGATCGACGGAGACGCCGCTGCGCTGCAGCAGCGCCGTGAGGTCTCGGGCCGCGTCTCCCCCCACGAGGTCGACGACGAACACGTCCACCCGTCGCTGCGGCGCCCCGAACACGCCCTCGGCGTCGCAGGTCAACAGCACGCGCTCGATGCCCGATCCGAACCCGATGCCCGGCGTGGGTGGACCGCCGAGCTGCTCCACGAGACCGTCGTAGCGCCCACCGCCGCCGATGGTGTTCTGGGCGGCGTCGAGCGCCTCGCTCTGGAACTCGAAGGTGGTGTGCGTGTAGTAGTCGAGGCCGCGCACCAGACGGGGCTCGATCCGGAAGGCGACCCCGAGGGCCCGCAGGCCGGCCTGCACCCGGTCGAAGTGCGCCGCGGCCCCGGCCGAGAGGTGTTCCACGATGCTGGGGGCGTCGGCCACCACCGCCCGGGTGGCCGCCCGCTTCGAGTCCAGCACCCGCATGGGGAACGCCTCGACCTTCTCCTGGTCCTCGGGAGCGAGGTCCCGGATGCGTCCCACCAGGAAGCTGCGCAGGGTGTCCACGTAGGCGCGCCGGTCCTCGGGGGTGCCCATGGAGTTCACCGCTAGATCCACCCGGCGCAGGCCGAGGCTGGCGTAGAAGTCGCCCAGGAGGCGGATGACCTCGACGTCGAGATCGGGGTCCGCGGTGCCCAGCGCCTCGACGCCGAGCTGGTGGTGCTGGCGGTAGCGGCCCGCCTGGGGCTTCTCGTAGCGGAAGCTGGGTGCGGCGTACCAGACCTTCCACGGCAGCGTCGGCCGGTGCTCGACGAAGGCCCGCACCACCGAGGCCGTGCCCTCCGGGCGCAGGGCCAGGTGGCGGTCCCCCTTGTCGAGGAAGTCGTACATCTCCTTGCGCACCACGTCGGTGCCCTCGCCCATGCGCCGGAAGACCCCGATCTCCTCGAACATCGGCTGCTGCACCAACCCGTAGCCGGCGCGCCCGAAGTGGGTGGCGAAGGCCGCGACGAGGGTCTCCCACCGGGCCGACTCGGGCGGCAGCACGTCGTGGGTGCCGATCGGCGCCTTGAAGGCCTGGGCGCGGGCGGGCTCAACGGTCGCGTCGTCGGTTGCGGGCACGGTCGGGCAGGTTAGCCAGGCCATGGATGACGGGACACCACGCTGACGCTGCGCCAGCACCGTCGCCGAGGTGCTGCTCGTCAGGGATCGCCTGCCTGTGGCGAGGTGCCGGGATCGACGGTGGGCGTCACCGGACCGGGATCATCGTCGAGGATCTGGCCCAATCCGAGACCGTAGAAGCCGCCGATGGTGGCGTTCGCCGCACCCGAGGTGGACACGGCGACGAGCTCGTCGGGCTCGTCCGACGAGTCGCCGGCGACGACCACGTCCACGTACTGGCGGGTGGATCCTGGCGGGAAGACGAGCGTCCCGGCAGCCGGGATGTAGTCGCCCGTCACCGACGAGGCGATCGCCGGACTGCCGGCCACGTCCAACGTCGCCCAACGGACCGTCACCTGTGTCCGGGTCGGATGCGACAGGTCGAAGGCGATGCGCATCGTCCCCCGAGCGCCCGGTGCGCCCTCGACCACCTGCGTCAGGGTCGGCGCTGCGGCGATGACCGGAGCCTGGAGCAGCGTGCTCGCCGGCGGCAGGCGCAGCACCGACCAGGTGGACCCTCCGTCGGTCGACCGGACCACCTCGGTGGCGCCGAACCCGAAGATGGTGCGATCCGTGGCGTAGGCGGGAGAGAACACCAGCGGCGCCGAGGTGGGCGCGTTGAAGTCCTGGACCTGGACGTTGCCGGCGACGAGCGACGATCCGACCGACACGAAGGAGGAGCCTCCGTCCGTCGAGCGGAACAGCCCGGATCCCCGAACGCTGACGAGCACCGTGCCGTCGACCGGGTAGTCGGGCGACACCGCCACCGCCTCCACCAACGAGTCGGTCGACAACGGCGGCGCAGTCAGCTCCGTCCAGGAACCGCCCCGGTCGCGGGTCACGAACAACCCGCGCTCGGTTCCCGCGAACAGCGTGCCGTCGACCTGGTGGTTCGGCGAGATGGCGAGCACGCTGATGCTCGTCGGTCCGGTGCTCGTCCAGGTCACTCCGCCGTCCCTGCTGACCCGGACGCCACCGACGTCTGCCAGGAACATCGTCCGGTCGGTCGCGAACCCCGGGCTGAACACGATGGAGCGAACCTTCGAGCCCGTCGAGGCGAGCAGTTGCCACGAGCCGGGTAGGCCTCCGGCCTGCGATCGCCAGACGTCGCCGCTGCTCGAACCCAAGAACACCGTCCGGTCGGAGGCGTACGCCGGCGACACGGCGATGGTGAACCGTGGCTGCCCCAGCGAGACGCCGAGCGAGCTCTCGCTCCAGGAGCGGCCCCGATCGGTCGACACGAACACACCTGCCGTCGACGACAGGAAGACGGTCCCGTCACGGGCGACGTCGGGTGAGTACACAAGGCAGTGCACCCGCTGGAGCGGCGCGAAATCCGTCCCGGGCAGATACCCGAGACCGACATCGGCAGTGGCCCAGGACGCCCCCCGGTCCCGCGACGCGAACACCCCCTTCACGTACGTGCCGGCCAACACCGTCCCGTCGTTCGCGTAGTCGGGCGACACGGCGAACGCGGTGATCTGGTCTGTCAGCGTCTCGACTTCCCGCCAGCTGTCGGCGCCGCTGGTCGACCGGTACAGGCCGTGGAAGCCGGCGACGAACAACGCCGTCTTGCCACTTGCGGTCCGGCCGACCACGACACGGCCGAAGTCCGGCGCGCCGTTCTCCTCGGCCTGGGGATCCGGCAGCAGGTTGGTCGAGCGCTTGACGAAGGTCGCCCCGCCGTCCGCGGACCGGAAGACCCCGATGTGCCACGACGACAGCCAGACGGTTCGGTCCGTGGCGTAGGACGGCGAGACGGCGATCGACGTCACCGCGCCGGCGGGCAC
>JALOLF010000205.1 GCA_025456085.1 Acidimicrobiales bacterium | reverse complement strand
CGGGAAGGGACGCGAGCCGTCGAGGCGATAGCGGTCCTCGATGCGCTGCGGGCGCAGCCCTGGCACGCGTTCTGGCCGGACGCCATCCCGTACGACGCTGCGCACCTGGCCGGTGTCATCGGCCATCGCCAGGTCACCGACGCCTACCTGGTCGCGCTGGCGCGCCACCATGGCGGTCGCGTCGCCACGCTCGACAAGGGGCTGGCCGCCCTGCACGGCGAACAGGTGCACCTCCTGACCGCTTGATCTGCTGGTCGCCTGAGCTGGGACGGCGCGGCCACCCCGGCTGCGGGGTAGGGCAGGGGAGCGCGGCCGCGATGCTGATCCCTCTGCGCGGGACGGCCTGCTTCGCTTCTCGGCTCGAGCTCGCCGTCCTGCTGGACGCGTCACGTCGAGGGGGCCGTCGGCCTCATGCCTCGACCGGGCAGCAGACCTCCAGCTCCATGCCGTCGGGGTCCCGGAAGAACAGCGACCAGTCGTCGCCCAGTCGCTGGATCCCGCCCACCTCCTGGGCCCCGGCGGCGACGAGACGCTCCTGCACGAGCTCGAGCGTGGCGAGGGAGTCGACGGCGAAGCCGAAGTGGTCGATGGCGCCCCGCGCCCCCTGTCGGCGGCGCTCGCCGATGATCTCGGCCGCCGGCACCTCGAAGATGTTGAGCGCGGCACCGCCGCCCACGTCGACGATCTTCATCCACGGGTGGTCGTCGCGGCGGGGTATCTCGAGCGTCACCACGGCGTCGAACACCTGCTCGTAGAAGCCGACCGTGCGGTCCATGTCGGTGGTCAGGGTGGCGACGTGGTTGAAGCCGGTGGCGATGGGCACGGCGCATTCTGCTCCGCGGGGAGCCTTCGGCGCGGGGTCACGGCGAGGGTCGCCGAGCCTGTCGACAGGCGACCGCATCAGCGACGGGTGAGGAAGGCGAGGACGCGCTCGGTGAGCAGCGCTGCGGCCGGCTCGTCGTGGTCGGCCACGCTGGCATCGGCGAAGAGGTGTCCCGAACCGGGGTACAGGAACAGCTCGGCCCTGTCGGTCTCGGACACGAGCTCCCTGGCGGCGTCGACATCACCCTCCCGGGCGAAGTACCGGTCGTCGACCATGCCGTGGATCTGGACCGGGACGCCCCTGGGCCAGGGGCAGCCGAGCTCCGTCGGCGGCACGCAGGCACCGATCAGCACGGCGCCCGCGGCGCCCGGGCGGTGCTGCGCCAGCGCCTGGGCGGGGAGCACCCCGAGCGAGAAGCCGATGTACACGAGCCCCGTCGGCAGCCCGTCCGCCGCCTCCACGCCACGCTGGATGATCGTGTCGAACCCGACGGTCCGGGCGTGCTCGGCGCCCTGCTCGAGGTCTGCGAACAGCTTCCCTTCGTACAGGTCGGGCACGTGCACGGCGTGGCCGTGGGCGCCGAGGTGGTCGGCGAAGGCGAGCACCCCGGGCGTGCATCCCTGAGCGTGGTGGAACAGCAGCACGTCGGTCACAGCGGGCTCCCCGTCGATCTCGATGGGCGCAGCGTACGGCGCCGCGGCCAGTTCGATCAGGCGTCGCGGCAGCGCCGGCGCCGACCCGCCACCAGGTAGGCGACCGGTCCCACGGGTTGCACGAAGCAGCCGAGGGCCCACACCCACTTCGATCCACGCACCTGGGCGGCCGGTCGGCGGGCGAGGTCGACCAACGCGACGGTGGTGAGCGCGACCTCGGTCGCGCCGGTGACGACGATCGCAACGCGCTGGCGGGAGCTGAGCTCGCTCCATCGGATGTTCTGCCTCATGGGCCGACCCTACGACGCCGCGCCGCGGTCGGGTGACGTGGGGCCGGGTCGAGCCCGCTGAGCCCGCTACGCCCGCTCGACCCGTCGCAGGCCGCCGTCGGGTGTCCACCACTCGACCACCAGCCTGGTGGCCTCCTCGTCGAGGCTGGTGACGACGACCTCGCTGATGTCGGCGACGAACAGCTCGCCGTCGGGCTGGCCGGTCGCCTCGTCGGTCGCCACCGGACCGGCGGGGACGGCCCGTCCCGCGATCTTCGCCTCGCCGGGCCAGTCGCGCTCCCTGCCCTCCTCGGGGTGGAAGGTCGGGCCGTGCAACGCGAAGCGCTGATCCCGCACGAGGTCGGCTCCCTTGCGGGCGCCGGTCATCGAACCGAAGCGCAGCTCGCCGTCGACGAACTCGCACTCGATACCCGAGATCCGCGGTGAGCCGTCGGCGCGCAGCGTGGCGATCGTCTTGTGTCGACCGGCGTCGAACAGCCGCCGCACCCGGGTGGCGAAGGCCGGTTCGGCCTGTTCGATCGCCCCCCACGTCGTCATGGCCGGAACCGTACCCGGTCACCTGCCGGCGAGAACCGCGAGCAGTGCTCGACGCAGCGCCAGGTCCCGGGGGTCGCCCTGCAGCTCCATGCTCATCTGGTCGGTCACGTAGCCGTAGCCCAGGTGGTGGGCCGGGTCGGCGTAGCCCATCGAGCCTCCCGCTCCCGGCGCGCCGAACGCGGCGACGGAGCCGAAGTCGATGAGCTCGCTGGGCTTCATGAAGCCGAGCGAGAACCGGGCGGGCCCGTGGAGGCACTCGTCGTGGAAGCCCCGACGCGCGGGTGTCGCCGGTGCCGTGAGGGCGTCGAACGTCTCGGCCCGCAGGCCGAGCGGACCGCCGGGGGCGGCGAAGGCCTCGTAGGTGGTGGCGATGGCACGAGCGGTCGCCACCGCGCCGCCCGACGGGACCTCGAGGTCGCGCACGACGACGTGGTCGGCGTCGACGTAGAAGCCCGTCCCCGGGTTGGCCACCAGTGACCGGTGCAGCACCGACCGGGGCCAGAGGGCGTCGACGACGAGCCTCGGGGGCATCGACGTCAGCCGGCTCCAGAGTCCCGGCGGCACCAGTGCCGCCAGCCGCTCGTCGGGCACCGACGAGGGCGTCCCGATGTACACCTCGTCGCCGACGCCCAGTCGGCCGGCGATGTCCTCGTGGAGCACCTGGCCGATGGTGCGGTGCGCCGGGTCGATGCGTCGCACCAGCTCGTTCTCGTAGAACCCCAGGGTGATGGCGTGGTACGCCTGGCGCTCACCCGGCGGCCAGATGGGCCGCTGGCGCGCCATGACCCCGGCCAGTCGGTCGAGATCGGCCACCACCTCGGCGTCGACCCGCTCGTCGAAGGCGAACAGCCCCGCCTGGTGGGCCAGGAGCTGACGCATCGTCACGTGCGCCTTGCCGGCCTGCGCGAACTCGGGCCAGTAGGCGGCCACCCGCTCGTCGTAGTCGAGCAGGCCGCGGGAGTGCAGCAACGCCAGCACCATGGCCGCCAGGCCCTTGGTCGTGGAGTGGACCAGGGTCATCGTGTCGGCGAGCCACGGCGCGCCGATCGCCCGGTCCCGCACGCCGCCCCACAGGTCCACGACGACCTCGCCGTCGACGACCGCGCACACGGCTCCGCCCAGTTCGCCGCGCTCGGCGAAGTTCTCGGCGAACGCCTCCCGCACGGGCTCGAAGCCCGGCGCAACCGTGCCGCCGATCTCGTGGTGTCGTGCCGCCGCCGGGTGTCGCACCTTCGTTCGACCTGCCATGACGACTCCGTTCGGGTCTCGTCCGGAGCTCGTGCGTCCGGAACCCCTCACGTCGACCGTGCACCCACCTGACCGTCGGCCGGTAGGGGAGATCGTCGGTCGGAGCTGCGCCGAGTGTCGCCGAGCCATGGCGACACGTCGTCCGATCTGCACCGTTCGCACGTCCGGCTGCGGAAGGTCCGGCCTGGACGTCGGGTGACCGAGCTCCGTGCCCACCTGCGCCACTGGCTGGCGCGCGCCCGGGGCGTGTCGGTCGGCCGCCGACCGCGTGCTGGTGTCTATCCCGTGAAGGGACGGCTGCGGTAGAGGTCGCGCAGCAGCAGGATCTCGGCGCCGTGGTGGATGACCTCGCGGTGGATGTGGAGCACGAGCCCCGAGTATGGGTACGCGGCGTAGGGCCCCTCGGCCTCGCCGACGGGTCGGCCGAGCCCGTCCTCGCCGAGGCTGCGGACGCCGTCGACCCACCGTCCATAGCCCGCGTCGAGGTCGGCGAGCGCCGCGACCGCCGTCGCCGGGTTCTCGTAGGTGACGTGGTCCAGCGGTGGCCCGCCGAAGTGGCTGGCGTTGCGGGCGCCGAAGACGCCGACGACGAGGTGGACGAGCCGCCAGGCGATGGTCGTCACCGGCGGCGGGTCGGGCTCGGGGATGGCGAACTCCGAGACCAGATCGCCCGACCCGCCGAGCAGCGGCGCCGTCGCCTCCCGGCGGGGGCGGACGCTCCAACAGCCGGCGACCGGCTCCCAGAAGTACTCGTCGTCGCTCAGGCCCTCCAGCTTCGGTCGCAGCGTCGTCTCCCAGTGGAGGGTGAGCTGATCGAGCAGCAGTGCGTTCCACCCGTCGGGCGATGGGGTTGCGTCCATGACCGAACCGTAGGGCGCGCGACACCGCCGGAGAGCGGGTGACGAGAAGCGGACCCTCGCCGGCACCCGGACCCGATCGGTCATCGGTACGAACGTGCCGGGAGAGTCCTGGACCAGTCCGGTCAACAGGTACCCGGCCGATCGGCCTCCTGCGCTCTCGACCTGAGGCGGACGGGCAGCAAGCCCGACGACACACCACCGGGCGCACCGCGGGATGGACCGGCCGCCCGTTCGCCCTGATGCGATCAGCTGGTGGCGACGCCGTTGAGCCGCCCCGCGCCCGGGGGTTGGGTGGTGGCGGCGGTCCAGGTGACGCCGTTGTCGACGGAGCGGAACGCCTTGCCGGTGGAGTCGACGACGACGAAGGTGGCGCCGTCGCCGGCGACGCGGTAGAGCGCGGTGGCGCCGGGGGGTTGCGTGGTGGCGGCGGTCCAGGCGACGCCGTCGTCGACGGAGCGGAACGCTCCGCCGCCGAGACCGGTGTTGCCGACGGCGACGAAGGTGGCGCCGTCGCTGGCCACATCCCAGAGGGTGGGGGCGCCGGGGGGTTGGGTGGTGGCGGCGGTCCAGGTGACGCCGCTGTCGACGGAGCGGAACGCCTTGCCGGTTGCGTCGACGGCGACGAAGTTGCCGCCGTCGCCTGCCACTCCGAACAGCGTGCCGGCGCCGGGGGGTTGGGTGGTGGCGGCGGTCCAGGTGACGCCGCCGTCGACGGAGCGGAACGCCTTCCCACCGCCGCCTGCGGCGACGAAGGTGGCACCGTC
>JALOLF010000204.1 GCA_025456085.1 Acidimicrobiales bacterium | reverse complement strand
CGACTACACCGGCAAGCTGAAGCTGCGCCTCGACCCCACCGGCCCGGCCCTGGCCGCCTGGGCCGAGGTGCTCCGCACGCTGCACGCCACGATGGGCGTCAACGAGGCGGGCGTGGTCGAGGACACCGACTCGGAGTTCCTGCACGACTACCGCGTCGCCGTGCGGCGCACCCGGTCGGTGCTGGGACAGGCCAAGGGGGTGGTGCCGCCGTCGCTGCTGGCCCGCTTCCGGGAGGAGTTCCGGTGGCTGGGAACGGTCACCACGCCCGTGCGGGATCTCGACGTGTACCTGTTGTCGTTCCCCGAGTTCGAGGCGCAGCTGCACGGCGACCTCGTACCCGAGCTGGCGCCGCTGCGACCGTTCCTCGAACGCCGCCAGCTCGCCGCCCACACCGAGATGGTCGAGGCCCTGCGCAGCGGGCGCCACGAGAGCCTGCGCCGGGACTGGGCCGCCTTCCTCGACGATCCCTTCGGCCATCCGGCCACCGTGGACGCCGCCGACGAGCTGCCCCACGCGCGCCGCCCGGCGCGCGACGTGGCGCGGGAGCGCACGTGGAAGGCGTACCGCGTCCTGGTCAAGCAGGGCCGCACCATCACCGAGGCCTCGCCTGCCGAGGCGCTGCACGAGCTGCGCAAGGACGCCAAGAAGTTCCGCTACGCCCTCGAGTGCTTCGGCAACATGTTCCCCGCCGAGCTGGTGGCGCCGATCGTGAAGGAGCTCAAGGCGCTGCAGGACAACCTCGGCGCCCACCAGGACTACGAGGTCCAGGCCGTGTCCCTGGAGACCTTCGGCGACGAGCTGCTGGCCGAAGGGGGAGCCGGCGCCCGCACGCTCATGGCCCTGGGCGCGCTGGTGGAGCACCTCCGGGAGGGTCAGCTCGCCGCTCGGGCCGAGTTCGCCGAGCGCTTCGCACGATTCGACGCCGAGGAGAACCGCCAGCGGGTGCAAGTCCTCTTCGGCCCTCCCCCGCAGGAGCCGACGGCGTGACCGTCCTCGCCACGTACAGCATCAAGGGTGGGGTGGGCAAGACCACCACCGCGGTCAACCTCGCCTACCTGGCAGCGCAGGAAGGAGCCCGGACCCTGGTGTGGGACCTCGACCCCCAGGGCGCCGCCACCTTCTACTTCCGGGTCAAGCCCAAGGTGAAGGGTGGTGCCGGTGCCCTGGTGTCGGGCCGGCGGCCCCTCGACGACGTGGTGAAGGGCACGGACTTCGAGAACCTCGATCTGGTGCCGGCGGACTTCTCGTACCGCAACATGGATCTCGAGCTCGACGGCGCTCCCAAGCCCACCCGGACGCTTCGCCGGCTCATCAAACCGGTGCGGGCCGAGTACGACGTGGTCATCCTGGACTGCCCGCCCAGCATCTCGCTGGTGTCGGAGAACGTCTTCGAGGCGGCCGACGCGCTGCTGGTGCCGCTCATCCCCACGACGCTGTCGGTGCGCACCCTCGACCAGCTCGAGGGGTTCCTGGACGAGCATCCCGCCCGGCGTCCCCCCGAGCTGCTCGCCTTCTTCTCCATGGTCGACGCCCGCAAGCGTCTGCACCGCGAGCTCATGGAGAGCCTGCGGGCCGAGCGCCGTCACGTGCTCGACGCCCAGGTGCCCGCGACCAGCGCCGTGGAGCGCATGGGCGTGCACCGCTCGCCCCTGCCGGCCTTCACCCGCCGGGGTGCGGCCATCGACGCCTACCAGCAGCTCTGGTCCGAGATCCGAGGACGCCTCGGCGGCTGAGACGCGCCGAGGGCCGCCCCCCGGGCGGGAGGCAGCCCTCGTGCGGATCGCGCCGGGATCAGACCTGCAACAAGATGGCGTCGCCCTGGCCGCCGCCGCCGCAGAGGGCAGCTGCGCCGAGCCCGCCGCCGCGGCGCTGCAGCTCGAGGGCGAGGGTGAGCGCCAGACGCGCGCCCGACATGCCGACGGGGTGGCCCAGCGCCACGGCGCCGCCGTTCACGTTCACGATGTCGTCGCTGATGCCGAGGTCCTTCATGGAGGCCACGCCCACGGCGGCGAAGGCCTCGTTCAGCTCGAAGAGGCTGACATCGGACACCGACTTGCCGACCTTGCCCAGGGCCTGCTTGATGGCCCGGCTGGGCTGGGTGAGCAGCGACGGGTCCGGGCCGGCCACCTGCCCGTAGGCCACGACCTCGGCCAGCGGGGTGAGACCCAGCTCGTCGGCCTTGGCCCTGGACATCATGACCACCGCAGCGCCTCCGTCGGAGATCTGCGAGGCGTTGGCCGCCGTGATGGAGCCGGCCTTGTCGAAGGCGGGGCGCATGCCGGCGAGGCTCTCGGTGGTGGTCTCGGGCCGCACGCCCTCGTCGGTGGTGAACACTACGGGGTCGCCCTTGCGCTGCGGGATCTCCACGGCCACGACCTCGTCGTCGAACAGGCCGTCCTTCTGGGCCCGGGCGGCACGCTGGTGCGACTTGGCGGCCAGGTCGTCCTGCTCCTCGCGGCTCACGCTCACCGACGCCAGGTACTTCTCGGTGCCGGCGCCCATGGCGCACTGGTCGAACGCGCAGAACAGGCCGTCGTACATCATGGAGTCGACGACGGTGTTGTCACCCAGGCGGTAGCCGGCGCGGGCGCCGGGCAGCAGGTAGGGGGCGTTGGTCATGGACTCCATGCCGCCGGCCACCACGATGTCGGCCTCGCCGGCCTGGATCATCTGATCGGCCAGGTAGATGGCGTTCAGGCCCGACAGGCAGACCTTGTTGACGGTGGTGGCGGGCACGCTCATCGGGATGCCGGCGTTCACGGCGGCCTGGCGGGCGGTGATCTGCCCGGCGCCGGCCTGGATCACGTGGCCCATGAAGACGTAGTCGACCTGCTCGGGCGACACGCCGGCCTTCTCGAGCGCGGCCTTGATGGCGAAGCCACCGAGATCGGTGGCCGCGAAGCCAGAGAAGGCACCCTGCATCTTGCCGATCGGTGTGCGAGCACCGGCGATGATGACGGAACCGGCCATGGGCGTGAACTCCTTACCCCCGAAGGGTCCGCCTGCGCCCGAGGCACAGGGGAAGCGGACGCTGACGGCCGCGAGTGTAGGGAGGGTGGCCTGAACGGGGCCAAAAGAGGGGGATCGCCTGCCCCGTCGGCGCGGGTCAACCCTCGGGGTGGTCGACGTCGCCGCCATCGGCGACGAGCTGCGACGAGCCCTCGACCGCCCGGCTCACGGCGGACGCGATCATCTGCTGGATCGGGTCGGGCCGCTCGGCTGCGGCGCGGACCGCACCGTGGTGGGTGCCGTGCGGCGTCTCGGTGGGCTCTTCGCTGGTCGTCTCGGACGGTGCGGCGGTGGTCGCCGCGGTCGGCTCGTCGGCCCTGCCGGGCGCCCCGGGGTCGATCTGGCCGGAGCGCACGACGGGTCGCGTCAGCGCCGTGAGGTCGAGCACGGGTCGGGTCTCCGAACCGGTCAGGCGCTCGATGGCAGAGAGCAGGTCGTCCTGGGCGGCGCGGAGGCGCCGCACCGCGTCGCGCTCGGCGCGCAGGATCTGCTCGGCATGCTGGTGGGCCTGGGACTCGATGACCGCCACCCGGTCCGCGGCCTGCTCCTCGGCGGCGCTCACCAGGGCCCGGGCCTGCTCCGCGGCTTCCGCCACGATGCTGTCGGCCTGCTCCTTGGCCGTGATCAGCAGGCGCTTGACCCGCTCCTGCTGCCAGACGATCTCGGCCTCCGCCTCCTGCTGGCTGACGCGCAGCTCCTCCACGCTCTGACGGCGGAGCTCCTCGGCGTCGCTGCGGGCGGCGTCGCGGATGGCCTGGCCCTCGGCCTCGGCCTCGGCACGCATCTTCTGCACGACGTCATGGGTGGCGCGCAGGATGTTGGCCACCTCGTCGCCCAGGATGTCGAAGCCGTCCTCGGTGACGCCGCCGCGGGCCCGGGCCCCCGATGGCGCGGCCGGTGCCGGCCGCGGCCCGGTCGACAGCATCGGGTTGTGGAGCGCGTAGCGGACGGCGGCGGCGACCTCCACGAGGAAGCGGCGCACCTCGTCGCGGTGGTAGCCGCGCTCTTCGATGCTGAACGTGCGCCGTTCGATCTCTTCGGGTGTCAGGGGCACGGCCCCTCCTCCGCCTGCACACGCACCACCCCTCCCCCAGCCCTCACGGTGCTCACGGTACTGAACACGCTCCGTGGTGAAAAGGTGGCTGTGGTCGTCGTCCGTCGTCTTCCGCCACCCTCCCATCGGCAGATCGGGCAGCGATCCTGAGCCGTCACGGGGCGCGGTCGCCTGCCGGGCCGGGCTGCGGGCGCCGCAGGTGGCGTCGACGGCGATGCCAGAACTACCGTTCCGGGCATGGCCATGCAGGACATCCTCGATGCGATTCTCAACGGCGCCTCCTCCGAGGAGCTCGCCGCCATCCCGATCCCCGAGACCTACCGTGCCGCGGTGGTCCGCAAGTCCGAGCAGGACATGTGGGAAGGGGTGCCCTCCGAGGACAAGGATCCTCGGAAGTCGCTCCACATCGACGAGGTGGCCCTGCCCGAGCTCGCTCCCGACGAGGCCCTCGTGGCGGTGATGGCGAGCTCTATCAACTTCAACACGGTGTGGACGTCGATCTTCGAGCCGCTGCCCACCTTCGGCTTCCTCCAGCGGCTGGGCAAGGAGTCCGTGTGGGGCAAGCGCCACGACCTCCCATACCACATCGTGGGCTCCGACGCCTCGGGTGTGGTGCTGCGGACGGGCTCGGCCATGCGCAAGTGGCATCCCGGCGACAAGGTGACCGTGCACTGCAACTACGTGGACGATCAGGATCCGTCGTCCCACGACGACTCGATGCTGGGCGACAACCAGCGCATCTGGGGCTTCGAGACCAACTTCGGTGGCCTGGCCGACCTCGCCATCGTGAAGGCCAACCAGCTCATGCCCAAGCCCGCCCACCTCACCTGGGAGGAGGCGGCGGTCAACGCGCTGTGCAACTCGACCGCCTACCGCATGGTCGTGTCGCGCAACGCGGCCGGCATGCGCCAGGGCCAGGCGGTGCTGGTCTGGGGCGCCACCGGCGGCATCGGCAGCTATGGCGTGCAGTACGTGCTCAACGGGGGCGGCACCCCGGTCGGCGTCGTCTCGTCGGAGCGCAAGGCCGAGATGCTGCGCGACATGGGCTGCGAGCACGTCATCAACCGCAAGGAAGCCGGCTACAAGTTCTGGAAGGACGAGCACACCCAGGAC
>JALOLF010000094.1 GCA_025456085.1 Acidimicrobiales bacterium | reverse complement strand
AGCCGGCCTCCGACGGGGGTGAGCACGGGCGCAGCGACGATCGCCGCCGCCGCACGGGCACGGGCCATCTCTCCACGTCTTCGCTTGCCTCCACGGAGTTGTGCAGCGGTCCGGCACACCGTGTTTGACTGCGCGTGTGGAGATCCCTCGAGGATCGTTGGTGCTGGGCGCGAGCGACGCACGGCGATGCCTGCTGTTCGTTCCCGGGTTCCTGGTGTCGCCTCGCGCCTACGCATCACTGCTCGCTCCGGTCGCGGCATGCGTCGGTAGGGTCATCGTGCCGTCCCCCCAGGCCTCCACCGTCGCTCTGCTGACCGGCCGCTACCGCGCCATCCGGCAGGCCGAACACGTCCAGGAGATGGCCCGCGACCTGCGGCTTCAGGACGTCGACGTGCTGCTCGGGGGCCACTCCCGCGGCGGGTTCGTGGCTGTGCTGGCGTCGCGCCAGATCCTCCCGGCTGGTCTCGTGCTGGTCGACCCCGTTTCCGGGGACGGCGGACCGGCCAAGAAGTCCGAGCCGCTCGCTCTGGTGCAACTCGACTGCCCGTGCATCGTCATCGGCTGCGGACTGGCGGGTCGGTGCGCGCCCGCCGGTCGCAACCACGACGTGTTCGCCGCAGCTCTGCCCAACGCTCATCACACCGTCGTTTCCGATTGCGGCCACGCGGATGTGCTCGACGGGTCTGCCGCTCGATTCGGCGGCCTGCTGTGCGGCCACGGTCGAGATCCGCGAAGGGCCCGCGAAGCCGTCTCTCGCGCCATGATCGACTTCCTCACCTGAGAGACGTGCGACAAGCGCTCGTTCGCGGCGGTGCGCAGTCGAGCCCCAACGGCGCTTGGACCCGGCGGGTGAGATGCTGCGGCGGGATCACCGTTGGGACGGGTTCGCCGCGGACCACTACGTCATCGTGCTGCCCGGCGGTGACCTCGATGCCGGCAAGGACTTCCGCCGCCGCAACCAGATCGAGTTCGGTGGACGAACCGGGTTCGCCGAGATCGCCATCGAGGCCGGAGTGCCGATCATCCCCGTCGTCGTCTCCGGCGCCGGCGCCGGCGCCGGCGAAACCCTCCTCGTGCTCAACGACGGCCAACGACTGGCCGCCCGCCTCGGCCTCCCGGCCCTGACCCGCAGGAAGACGATGCCGATCGGCCTGTCGCTGCCGTACGGACTCAGCGTCGGGGTCGCGGACATGCTCCCGTACCTCCCCCTACCCACAAAGATGCCCGGCGCCCTCCTCGACCTGATCACCGCCGGGGACGAGGAGACCCCCGCCGCGCTCGCCAGCCTCGTCCACGACGCGATGAGCGCCACCCTGACCCAGATGACCGCTAAAAGGATCCCCTTTCTCGGGATGACCCAGGCCCGACCCACGGGCCCGGTCCCCCTCGGCTCGCACGGCGTGGGCGACAGCGAAGACCCACCCGACGGGGGCCGCCGCTCGGCGGCGTGGTTGTTGGTTCCGGCGCCGTGGGTGCTCGGCCGGTGGTGGTGCCATTCGGGCACCATGGGTTGGCGGGGCCGATGGTTCGGTATGACGAAACCTCGCACCGGCACCATGACCGAACGTTCGCCGAACCGCTGGCGGCTCCAGGTCGCGGGCGATCCCGATCTGCTCACCGGCAAGCGTCGCCGCCTGTCGCGAACGGTCGTGGGGACCCGCGCCGAAGCCAGGGAGGCGTTGCAGCGGCTCGTGGTCGAAGCCGGCGCCGGTCTGCACGGTGACAGCGGGACGACGGTCGGGGCGCTGCTCGAGCTGTTCATGGCCACCGCGACGCTCGCCCCGTCGACCTGGGCGGACTGGGACAGCGTGGTGCAGCGCCATCTCCTGGCCGAGCTCGGCGAGCTCCCGTTGTGGAAGCTCACCGCGAGGGACTGCGACCGGCGCTACGCCCGCATGGCCGCGGACGGGCTGGGCCCGTCACGGCGTCGCCGCGCCCATGTCGTGTTGCACCGGGTGCTCGCGCAGGCCGTGCGGTGGGGATGGCTGGCCCGCAACCCGGTGTCGGACGCCACCAGACCCGACGTGACGCGCCCGACCATCGACCCGCCGTCCGCGGCCAGGGTCCGGGGCCTGCTCGACGCCGTCCGGGCCACCGACGAGATCCTGCACTGCTGGCTACAGGTCGCGGTCGCCACCGGCGCCCGCCGTGGTGAGGTGTGCGCCCTGCGCTGGTGCGACGTCGATCTCGACGCCGCCACGGTGCGCATCGAACGGTCGGTGTCCGCGACCAAGGCGCACGGCGTCGTCATCAAGTCGACCAAGACCGGCCGTGTGCGGCTGGTGTCGATCACCCCCCAGGCCGTCACCGCGCTCCACGCCCAGCGTGCCCGGGCCGGCGTCATCGCCACCGCTGCCGGTCGAGACGGCAGCCGACCGACCTGGTGTTCACCGACGACCCCCCGGGGCAACGGCCGTGACGGCCCGAGCTCGTCACCCGCCGGTGGGAACGCCTCCGCGCCCGTGCCGGCCACCCAGAGGTCCATGTCCACGACCTGCGCCACCGAGCTGCTCACCGCCGGCATCGACGTGCGCACCGTCGCCAACCGCCTCGGCCACGCCCGCACCTCCACCACCCTCGACATCTACTGGGCGTGGGTCCCCGCCCGCGACCGCGACGCCGACGACCACCTTCAAGGAGTGCTCGGTGGGTGAGCGCCACCTTTGTCCAGGTTGCCACTGGCACGGGTTGAGCGACGAGCGGCTTCGGTCGTGGCGATAACGGCGATTCCCACTGCGACACCGGTAAAGGTGATCACGACCGGGACTCTCGGGCCGGCGGTCAAGACCCACACCGTGGCGGCGACGAGGCCAACGATCCGCTCGGTGAGGAGACGGCCGGTGGCCCGGAGATTTCCTGCGACGAAGCCGCCAAGATACAGAGCAGTGCCCGCTGCAAGGGTGGCGGTCCCGTACGTGTTCAGCTCGTCAGTGGGATGCAGCAGCCCCTCTTCGACGGCAGCGGCGACCAGCACGATGCCAGCGACAATCGGGAGGTGGCCGAGGGTGTACAGGTCTCGGGCGAGGCGGCCGCGTCTGCGAGCGTCAGGTTCCGCGACGAGACGGTGCTCGGCGGCGGGGTGGATCCAGTCGAAGTAGCACCACCACATGGCTGCTGCGGTGGCAAACCCTGCCGCCAGCACCAGACCAGTTGGTGATTCGAGTCCGACCTCGGCGGCGGTGGCACCAGCAGCGATGACCGCTTCGCCGAGAGCGATGATGACGATCAGTCCATGTCGTTCGGCGAAGTGGGCGGGGTCGATCTGGAACTCTCCGCGTCCCGCAGCGACGACGCTGGCGAGGTCGATGGTGATCGCTAACGTCCAGAGCCATACCTGCCTGTCGCCGCCGGCCACGCCGCCGGCGAGGACGATCAGGGGACTCAGCACCGCTACAGGTACGTAGGTTCGCAGCGCATTGCGGTGCTCGGGATTGCCCCGCAGGCCGTACCAGTAGAGGGTGAGGCCCGCGAGACGCACCGACGTGTAGGGCACGACGAACCACAGCGACTGTCCGCTGTAGGCGACGGGCATCGCGGTGGCGGCGAGGAGCATGGCGCCGGCGACGGCGAGTACGGCGAGTCGGGTGGGTCGTCGGTCGAGGTCGATGGCATTGCCCGCCCAGGTGTATTGGGACCATGCCCACCACACGAGCCACAGGAGCAGTCCGGCTCGAACCCACCCCTGCGCCGCGTGGTCGTCGTGGAGCAGGCCGACGAGTTGGGTGACCGCGAATACGAAGACCAGGTCGAAGAACAGCTCGAGGAACCCGACCCGCTTGCCGGGTGACGCTGCCACCGCGTCGATCCGGCCGCTCACCAGAGGTACCCGTCGACGGCGACCGGGGCCGCAGGACCCGGGATGTCGAGGATGGTGGCGAGGTCGAGCTCGAGCTGGGTGCAGACGGCGTCGATGGGGACGTCGGTGACCCTGCCGGAGAAGGGTTCGTCGTTGGCTGCCGCGGTGACGGCGAGCATGACGAACGTGCCGCTGGCCACGAAGGCGACCGCCGCGGCGACCCAGGGGGTGTCGGGGGCGAGCGAGAGGACCCCGAACGGAGCGAGGAGGGAGAAGAGTCCGATGGTGCGGCGGGTGAAGTAGTCGTACTGGCGGGGGGTGGGGGTGGTGGCGATGCGCTCGACGACACCCTGGGCGGTGTTCAGGGCGACGAGCTGAGGTTCGATGGAGATGGGATCGAACTGGCCGAGCGCCCCGAGCCGGATGCCGTCCTTGACGCGCACCGCAAGGCGGACGAGTACCTGGTCAGGGCGACGTACATCGTCGAGGTCGGGAGAGAGGGCAACGATGTCGAGGGTCCGGCCGTTGCTGCGATGGCCCGGTCGGGTCTGGTCGGCGAGGGCTCGCGCGAAGGTGATCAGGTGCCCGGCGGTTTCGCGTCGAAACGCGACCGCGACGTCGGTGTCGATGGCGCCGGTCGCGATGGCGCTGTCGGTGGACGCAACGATCTGGCGCAGGAGCGTCCGGCTCGCCACGAGGACGTTCTGCCAGGCGGAGCGCGCTTCGTTCCACCTGGCGATGGCGGCGTTGTTGCGGAACGCGACGATGAGCGCGAGCGCGGCGCCGATCGTGGCGACCGGTGGGAATGGCACCAAGAGCCGATCGTCGTCCGTGAGGACGAAGGCGGCTGGTGCGACGGTTGCCCATCCGGCCGCCCACGCCAGGGGCGCGGCGGTGTAGCGGGCGACCTGTCGAGGGTCCAGGTTGGCTTTGACGATCATCGGCCGTGCGTCAGCGTTGGTGGGCGACGAGCACGAACGAGCGTCCGCGACCGCCGCCGAACGCGATCAGCCCCCAGTAGCGGGCCGCCTCCTCGAGCAGGTGGGCGTTGTCGAGACCGCCGACCTCGATCGCATCGAAACCGAGCTCGCGGGCCAGCCCGGCCACGCGGCCGCGTGCGTCGGCGTCGTCACCGGCGACGGGGAGGACCGGCTGGGTCCCGTCGGGCAACTGCGGGTTCGCCATGTGTTCGGCACCCAGGACGTTGAACGTCTTGACCACTCGCACCTGATCGCCCGCAGCACGCTGCACGATCTCCGCGCCGCTCCCCGTCCCGTCGGGAAGGGGTCGGCCGAACGGGTTCGTCGCATCCACGAGAATGGTTCCCGGCTTCAGACCGAGCCGGGGTACCACACTGGTGACCGCGTCGAACGGGACCGCCAAGATGATCAGGTCGGCCGATTCACCGGCACCGTCGATCGCCACCGAGCGAACACCTACCGGGACCGGGCGCGTGAGATCTCGCACCGCCACCGCCACGTCGTAGCCGTGGTCGACCAGGTTCGCACCCAACGATCGACCGACGCTGCCGGCACCGACGACGACCACCGGACCACGGGTGGCGCTGCTGTTCATCGGCCGAGCGCCTCGATCACGAGCCGCGCCGCAGGGGCACCGGAGTACTGCTGCTGGCCCGTGATGAGGTTGCCGTCGCGCACGGCATGGGGCCGGAAGCGGCCCTGGACGATGAAGTTGGTGCCGTCGATGGCGGCGGCCTCGTCTTCGATCCAGAACGGTTGGATGCGCTGCCCGACGAACTCGTCGGCGTAGGCCTCCTCGCTGTTCGCGAAACCCGTCCACGTCCTACCCGCGACCACCAGGTCGCCAGCGGGGGTGGTGGCGTCGAGCAGCACACACGTGGCGTGGCACACCACCGCTGCGATCCGACCGTCGCCGATGAACTGCCCGACGAGGTCCTTGATCCGTGGATCGGTCCGGAAGGTGTACATCGGTGCCTGACCACCGACCAGGAACAGCGCATCGAAGTCATCGGCGTCGAGGTCGCCGAGGGAGGGGGTGGTTTCGACCAGCACCCGATGCTGGTCGCTGGCGATGAAGCCCCGGCTGAGCAGATCGTGCGCCGAGTACCCGGACTCGTCCGTGGGGTCCGAGAACGAGTCGGCCTGGAGCGCGCCGCCGTCGGGCGACGCGATGGTCACCTCGTAGCCAGCCTCGGTGAACTCCCAGTACGGGTGGGTCAACTCCGCCCACCAGAACCCGATCGGCCAGCCCGTCTGCTGCGACACCGACGGATTGGACGCCACCATCAGGATCTTCTTGTTCTCGCCGTGCACATCAATCGCCGCCGACATTGCGCCGTCCTTTCATTACGGGTCGGTCACGGAATGTAGGGACCTTACCGGCGGACGCTCGGAGTTGCAATGCGTGCCTGTCACGTAATGTGGGGTCGTGACGAGTGGAAACCGACCCGAAGACGCGGTGGCGGGCAGACCCCGTGACCCCTCGATCGATGACGCCGTGCTGGCCGAGACGATCCGACAGCTCGGCCGGGACGGCTTCGCGGCACTCTCCCTCGCCTCGGTCGCCGCCGCCGCCGGGACCTCCCGTCCGGCGATCTACCGACGTTGGCCCAACAAAGAGGCGCTCGTCGTCGACGCGATCGCCCGACTGGCACTGGTCGATCCCCCGGCTGCCGACGACGACCCCTTCGACGCGCTCGTGGCAGAGCTCGAACACTTCCGCCACTGCATCACCCTCGCCGGATCGCTCCCCGTCGCTGGCCTCATGCTCACCGACGGCATCGACGACACCATCCGGGACCGCTACCGCGAACACATCGTCGCTCCCCGCAGGGCCCGAATCAACGCCTGCCTCGAACAAGCGACCGCTGCCGGCGCCATCGATCCGGACGCCGACCTCACGATCGCTGCGACGTTCCTCACCGGATCGTGGTACTCCCTCGCCCTCGTCGGAGCCGATCCCCCCGAAGACTGGGCGACACGCACCGCCGCCCTCGTCTGGCGCGCCTGCGGCGGCATCCCTCCGGTCGCACGCTGACCATCAGAGGCCGGCACGGGCTCTCGTTGCAGAGGTTCGCCCATACCGTGCACTTGTCCGGTATCAAAGAAGTCGTCATGAGCACCAAGACCGAACGAGTCGAAGCCCGGCTCTCCCTTGAACAGCGCAACCGGATCGAGCGGGCCGCAGAGTACGCGGGTGAGTCGATGTCGGCCTTCATGGTGAGCGCGGCTGTGGAACGCGCCGATGAGCTGATCGCGGCACACACAGCGACCGTCGTGCCGTCCGACTACTTCGACCAGTTGCTCGCCGCGCTCGACGAACCGGCCGAACCCTCTCCCCGGCTCGCGGCGGCCGCCGAGCGAGCCCGCAGGCAGCGGCGGATCACCTCACGGTGACCTATCGGGTCGAGCAGCTCAACGAGAACCACAACCTCGCCAACTTCCGATGCGGCAACAACGGCCTCGACGACTGGCTGCATGACCACGCCCGCACAGCGACAGGCCAGGGAACGCGAACCTACGTGCTGCTCGCTGACGACGGCCGAGTAGTCGGGTACTTCGCCGTTGCGCCGCACACCATCGACGGGGACGCCTTGTCGGGAAGGACCGGGCGTGGCGCACCCCGCCACATCCCCGCGATCCTGCTCGCCAAGCTTGCGCTCGCCGACGACCTCCACGGAGAGCGCCTCGGCAGCGAGCTCCTCATCGTTGCGCTCGACACGACCGTCGAGGCGGCCCGGCGAGCGGGCGGCAAGCTTGTCGTTGTCGACGCCATCGACGACACCGCCGCAGACTTCTACCTCCACCACGAGTTCGAGACGGTCCCTGGCAACCCCCACCGCCTCGTCCGCAAGCTCAGCGCCGTCGCACGAGCCCTCGGCCAACCGTGGCCCTGACGCTCGTCCCGCTCAAGCCGAACGAGCTGATCCGATGGCACATCCGATGGCACATCCGCCGTCGTCCAGGCCCGTCCGAGGCAGTGCATCGGTTCGAGAAGTCCCAGGTCAAGCGTCCGGAGCGGTTCGAGATCGTTCCGTCCAGACCCCGTCACTCTGATCCCCAAGCTGAGAACGCTGGTTCGATTCCCGCCACCCGCTCCCCCGTCGAACCGCAGGTCGCAGGCCTGGGGTCAGCATTCCGGGGCGTTGGTGGGTGGTCGAGAAGGGCCTCGATCGCACATGCCGTGGCGCGACACCGCTCGGAACCGCTGTACACGGCGGGCGACGGCCGCGGAATCGGTGACGGAACGACTCGTCACGAAGTCCGACGACACGTGGGTTGGCCCCTCTGCATGACGGTTCACAACACACCCCTCAAACCCATTGCCAACTCGACGAAACGTCGCGAACACGACGCCCGCCTCGGGCGAGTGCGTCATCGAGACACCGGTTCGTCCTGCTCGCAAGGGCGCCGCCAGCGGCGGTATCAATGGCCAGTTGGATCCGCCCGCTGAAGGCCCGTTGGTCACTGGCGTGGTTGGCAGCGAGAGGACCCCGTCCACCAGCCATCCGATCCGGCGTCGCTCCGAACGGCACTTCACTCGCGCGCCGACCAACTCGGACGTCCGGGACCATGGGGCGGTCGAAGGCGCTCTGGCGACCGACTTCGCCGGACGGGCTCTGCATCAGCTGTCTACTTCTGCGAGGCCCTTTCCGGCGGGGTGAGCATGGCTCTTTCTTCCCCGATCTCCTCCTCGATCAGCGCATCGAGCTTCTGGTTCATGGCCGACAGCAGGTCTTCGTCGCATCTGGGACGGGCCGGGCTGGCCAAGTTGTCCATCTCCTCGGGATCCGACTGCAGGTCGTGGAGAGCGACATCGTTGTCGGCCAGAAGCTGCTGAACCGATGTCGGCTGGTGGTAGTTGCCCATCCCGACGTAGCGGACCAGCTTGTAACGGCCGTCGAAGATGCCGCGGAACACCTCGCGTGCCTCGAGGTTCGGCACGCCGATCTCGTCGGCGAGTCCCTTGAACGCCTCCATGCCGTGATGGAGCTCTCGTCCCGCGGCGGCGGCGTCGTCGAACACCTTGGTCGCGTTGCGGGTGAACCATTCTGCGCCGATGGTCGCGATCATGTCGTACGTGATCGGGCTCCCCTTCCCGGGCGGAGCACTGCTGTCATGCGGTCCGTCGAATGCGGGATTCTCCACCACGCCCGAGAGGTCATGGCCTCTCAGGAGCGGGTAACCAATCGGCTCGAAACCTCACCGGGTGTCGCGGCAGTCCGATTCCGAAGAGGTTCGAGATGTGCGTCGAGACGGAGCGGATCGACGTCAGGTCTCACCCGACCAATGGAGCCGCATCGAGCAGGCGGCCGAGTTCGCGGGTGGCTCGATGTCGGCGTTCATGGTCAGCGCGGCCGTCGAACGAGCCGACGAGCTGATCACGGCGCACACCGCACCGCTGTGCCCTCCGATTGCCCCGACCAGGCTGTGGACGCCGACGCCCGACCAGAGGCCCGAACCCTCCGGCACGCGCCCGTCCATGCGCGGCCGGGCGCCGGTCGCAGGCGATTCGTCGACCAGAGGCGCTGGGCGCGGCTCGAGGGAGCGCTCACCTTCTGGACCGACCGGCCGGCCGACCTCGAGGAGCGCCGGACGTCGCCGCGACGGGTTTCTCACCGGCCGGGCTACTTCCCGCTGCCTGCCGATGTGCCGGCCGAGGTGACCACGACGCGATCGCCGGCCTGCTCCATGCTCTCGATGTACCCCTAGATCGGGCTGTCGGCGGTCAGGGGCTCGCCGTTCGACTCGCCGCCCACCACCTTCCAGGTGCCCCGGAGATCGGGGCACCCTCCACGTGAGAACGTGGGCCCGATTCCGGTCGACCGCTCCAACGGAACCAGCGGGGCGGCGGCGCATCACGGGGGCGGGCGCGGCGTCTCGTGACCGCATGGCCGGTGCAGTGTGCGGTCATCGAGGCCCTGCGGCGACTCGTGGGCGAGGGCGAGGCAGGTCTGCACGGCACGTCCGCCAGGGTCGTCGGGACCGAACGCAGCGCACGCGACGCTGGGTCGTCAGTAGTCGAAGTCGACGGTGAAGTGGTGGTGCAGGATCAGATCGTCCAGCTCGGCAGCACACGACGGCAGCTCCCGCGCATCGACGTCGAGCCCGTCGATCGACCAGAACGCCACGTTGGCGGACGTCGCTGGTGTCGTACGACTCTGGTAGACGATGCCATCGAGGTCCGGCCACCACGAGCGCACGGCATCGACGAGGCGGTGGCACGCCTGCCAGACGTCGGGCTCGTGGCTCGTGTTGATGCGATCGTCGGCGTCGAGCGTGTGGAGATTCGACTCGGTGCGCAGATCCAGGACGCGAAACGGGCGCGTCGTGGTGAGACGGACCAACCGATGCTCGTCGTGATCGGCTGGGACGAACAGACCGGTGTCGAGGTAGCGCTCCCTGGCGGCTCCGTGCATCGACTGACCGGCATAGCGAGTGCGGACCAGCCCGGTCGCCGAGTCGAACCGGTGGCGCGGTGTCGCGAACCCATCCCAGATCCAGGCCGAAGGCTCGGTGCTGTCGATCCGCCACAGCTCGGTGCCGGCACGAAGGCTGCGCCGGCGGAGACCAGCTGGCCGGTCCGCCGGATACGGGGCGGCGTACACGATCGGACGCGATCAGCCGAGGGATTCCAGGATCGCCCAGGCGATCGCCTTCTTCCGGGGACGGTCCAGAGAATCGGCGATGCTCCGGCCGCCGAGCTCATCTCGCTGCAGTCGCATGATCCGGTCGGCCCCCATCGCATCGGACGTGAAGCGCCGGAGCGTGGCCAGGATCTCGTCGAGGTCGGGACGGCGCTCCCCATCGCGGAACTGCCACGCCGGGAACCAGGTCGCGTTACCGATCTGGCGGCCGACCAACTTGCCGCGGCTGTGCAGCCGATGCACGGCTTGCGGTGTCCGAAGGTTCAACAGACGCTGGACGTCTGCAGCGACGCCGGAGCCTCGACCAGTTCGAGCAGTGCACCGGCGAACCGCGGGTCCTCTGCCGCCCTGCGTTCCAATCGGGCGATCGCTCGAGCGGTCATCGCCGTCGCCATGCCGACACCGTAGCGATCAATTGAAACAATCGCAACAGGTCGGCCAGGCCTCGGGTATGGCCCCTCCACGGCACATCCACCGTCGTCCGAGGACGTCCGGCACCGTTCACTCCCCGGAAGGACACAGGTCAGACCTCCGCATGGGTCCGTGCCAGGACCCTGTACTCCGATTCCCGTGCCGAGAACGCGGGTTCGCTTCCGGTCACCCGCTCGCCCACGAAACCCCCGTTCACACGCCTGGGGTCTCACCTGTCAGGGGTCGGACGGGTGGTCGCCGGCGACGCCAGAACTGTCGGCCTCGGCGATGCTCTGTGGGTGCCGCGGACCGAGGGGGCGGGCTGCGGGTTGGGGTGGGTCAGCGGGGCGGGTCGGTGTGGCGGCTGGCGTGTTGCAGCGCCGCGTTCCGGGCGGCTTCGGCGATGCGGGGGGTGGGGTGGTGGCGGCCGAGGGCGGTGAGCACGGGCCCGGCGGCGGGTGACGGTTGGCGGGCCAGTTGGTGGAGGAGCGCGGTCTGGGTGTCGTGGGTGCCGGTGTGCTCGAACACCTCGACCATGTCGGTCGGGCCGCGGGAGACCAGGGTGAGCGCGAGGACGTCGAGGAACACCCCGCGGTCGGGGTCGACCAGCACGTCGGCGGGTTCGAGCTCGTGGTCCACGAGCCAGAGCAGGGCGGCGCCGCGGGTGGCGGGGTCGGCGAGCAGGGTCCGGACGTGGGGTTCGGCGGCGGGTCCGAAGTGCTCGCTGAGCACGGCCAGGGCCAGGTTGCGCACCGCGGGGTCGCTGGTGGTGCGGGCGGTGTCGGCCAGCTCGGCCAGGGCGCGCTCGCCGCGGTGGTCGACCCAGGCCGAGATCTCCCGGGCGAGGTGGGCGAACTCGTCGGGGCCGCCGGTCTCGCACACCCGGATCAGCGCCTCGAAGTCGTGGCCGGTGAGGCGGGCGGGCCGGGCGACGGGCAGCTCCAGGTCGTGGGCCCGGTGCAGGTAGCGGTGCAGAACCCAACGACCCGCCGGGGTGAGGGTCACGGTCCCCCCACTGCGTCTGGTGCCGCCGTACGGCAGGGTCTCGAGCTCGCTGGCCCAGCTCGCCACCCCGGCCGCTTCGAGGGTCTCGATGGCGGTGGACATCTCGCTCGCCACGAAGTCGTGGCGGCGGGGTTCGTCCCAGTGCGGGTTGTCGAGATCGATCTCGTCTTCGAACTGGGCGAAGGCGTTGTCCACGACGGCGGCGAACGCCACGTCGCGCCCGGCCAGCAGGAACACGGCGAGCGGCACGAACAGGTCGTCGAAGAACGGGGCCAGAGAGGTCCAGATGTAGCGGCCGCCGGCGGTGCGGGCGCTCACCATGCCGGTCGTGTCGATCGCCTCGACCAGCCGGTCCAGGTCGGCCAGCGGGTCGCGGCCCAGGCTGCGGCCCGCTTTCGTGGCGACCAGCCGGCCTTTCACCTTGCGCACGAACCGGGCGCCGGTGGCCAGACGCAGCACGAAACTCAGCCGCGGCAGCTCCGCCGCGCTCTTCGTGTTGAACGTCCGGTCACCGATCGTCTCGTCCACCCGGTCCCCGGTGTCCAACAGGTCGACCAGGCGGCGGGCGTCAGCCAGGGTCAGGTTCCCGGTCTGGGTGAGCTTGCGGCCCTCCCCCACGAACTCCACCAGCACCCGGGCCTGGGCCAGCAACCCCGACCCGGTCGACGACGCCCGGGCCTCCGCCTCGTCGGGCACCTCCACCGCCGGCACCGGGGCGGCACCGGCGATCAACCCCTCCTCGAGGATCTCGGCACGTTCCTCATGGGGAAGGGCGTTGTACTCCACCAGCCACCCCAGCACCGCCTCGTCGTCGTTCAGATCGACGCCCTCGGCCGCCATCGCCAACGCCAGCGCCATCGCCATCCCGTCCGGGTCGTCCCGGCCGGCACCGGCATCTCGAACCATCCCGCCAGCCTCGCGCGACCCACAACCCCCACAGTCACCAAGGCGGACCAGGGCCCGGGCGGCGGGGTCCCACGACACCCCGCCCGCAGGGCGGAACACGGCATCAGCAGTCGACACCGGTGACCAGCGACAGGGCTGTCCGACCGCAGGGTTCGCGCGCTGACCGACGCGGTGCGCAGCCTCGCGTCCACGCGAGGCACCCCCTGCGCGGTGCCCGAGTTCGCCGGCGTCGCCGTCAACGGCCGCTCCTCCACGATCGCCGCCGGCATCACCGTCGACGCCGCCGACACCAAGGAGCCGGGGCCCGCTTCGGCCGATCCACCGAGCGCGGGGATCAGATGTAGTCGTTGCGCTGCAGGTAGGTGAAGCAGGCCCAGCCGGGAAGGATCGGGATCCAGAAGGTGGCGAACCGGTACAGGAACACGGACGGCACGGCGACGTCGTTGTCCATGCCGGCGGCGACGAAACCGGCGATGAGCGCTGCTTCGAGGGCGCCGAGCCCGCCCGGCGTGGGGGCAGCGCTGGCGACGGTGGACCCTGCGAGGTAGATGGCACCGACCTGGGCGAAGGTGAGATCGCCTCCGAAGGCCCGGATGGAGAAGTAGATGGCGAAGATGTAGCTCGTCGTCACCACCGTGGAGCCGCCGAGCAGCAGGGCCAGCTTCCCCGGCCGACGCATGACCGCGGCGACCCCGCCCATGGACCGCTTGATCACCGGGATCAGTCGGGTGCGGAACTGGGCTCGCACCGCGGGGATGGCGAAGGCGATGACGGCGAGGACGACGACGGCAGCGACGCCGTAGAGGAAGTACTTGGGGTCGGGCAGCTTGAACGAGCCGAAGGCGGAACGCCCGGCCCACACCAGGAACACGATCATCAGGATCATGTGCATCGCGAAGCCGCCGACGCTGTTGAGCCCCACGCCCGACGCGGCCACTGGGGTGTCGACTCCCGCCTTCTGCAGGTAGCGCACGTTGAGGGCCATGCCTCCCGCACCGGCGGGCGCGAGCTTGCTGGCGAACGACGAACCGAGCTGGGTCAGGAAGGTCGGCGCCGTTCGCAGCCGATTGGGGACGGCGCCGGTGAGGCTCATGGTCGCTCCGAGATAGGTGAGCACCGACATCAGCAGCACCAGGGGGAACCAGGCCCAGTTGGCGTCCTTGATCTCGTCGAGGATGCCGGGGATGTCGGCGAGCTGGGGGACCAGGAAGTACGTGACCGCAGCGAGCATGGCCACCATGAACACGGCTTTGGCGCTGACGCGGTCGAGCTCGACGTAGGCCGGGTGCTCGACCTGGCACTGGGTCGCGACGGCGTCCTGCACCTCCCCGATCAGACCCTTCTTCGCCTTCAGCGCCGTGCGCGTTGCGCCACTCAGCGCGTTGTACTGCACGTAGGGCAGGCACGAGCCCACCGCCTCCGGACCCAGGACCGCCACCGCGCTCGCGACGGCGCGCTCGGCGCCCACCGCCACCGACAGCGCGGCGACGAGCTGCGCGACGTCGGCGGCCAGCAGCTGATCGCTCGCGGCCACCTCGCTGAAGCCGAAGTCGATGATCCACGGGTCACCGTTCGCGGCGACGAAGACGTTGGCGCGGCGCAGGTCTCGGTGTGCGATGCGATGCGTGCGCAGCACGGCGACCTGTTCCCACAGGCGCCGCAGCAGGTCGTCGTTGATGTCGTCCGGCTCGAGGCGGTCCATCGAGCGGCCGTCGATCATGTCGTAGGCGAGCAGCATCGAATCGGCGCCCACCGCAGCGATGGCTCGCATGCGCGGCGTGCGCACACCGACGTCGCGGGCCTGCAGCGAGACCAGGGCCTCGTGCTCCACCGTGCGCCGCAGCGACGAGAAGGGCCGCTCGTCGCCGATGTTCTTGAGGCGGAGGAAGCGGTAGACGCGGAACAGCAGGTCGGCTGATCGCTCGTCAGGGCTGAGCGCCTTGGCGAACACGCGGGTGCCGTCGGTGAGGGTGGCGAAGTAGGGGGTGGAACCCCGGGCGTCGACCGACGCCCGTTCGAGTGCCGCGAGCGGCAGGCCGGTGGACGACATGGCGGCGCGCACGGCGGCGAAGGTCGGGCGCTGGTCGGGCCGGCCGAACGCGAGGAGCGTTGCCGCGCCGACCATGGCGCCGAGGACCAGCGCCAGCAGGAGCTCCGCAGGGAGCTGCGCGACCAGCAGCACGTTGAACAGCGTCAGCGTGACCATGACGACGACGCCCGCGCGCCGCCACCGGCCGGACACGAACGGCGCCAGGACGACGAACGAGGCGGCGACCTGCGAGAGCGCGGTGGGGGAGAGCACAGCATCGAGGTTCACACCAGCCCGCTCGGCGACCTCGTTGGTGATCTCGGGAAGGCCGGCCCGGTCCAACCACCAGATCACGGCGCCCATCAGGAGGGAGACGGCCACGTTGCTGGCGAGGATGTACCCGATCAGCCGGTAGCGCTTGAGCGTGAAGGCCGGCACGAACACGGCGAGGCCGACGACGATGACCAGGACCTGCGCCGCACCGGCAAGGACTCGCCCTGCGGTCGGGCTCAGGAAGCCGAACAGGTTGACGACGTCCCGCTCGAAGCCGATGAGCGAGTCCTCCGCCCAGCGGGTGAGCGCGAGCACGACGAGCGTCGTCACGCCGAACACGAGCAGCCGGAGCAGGTCGCTGGGCGAGCGCTCGTAGCCGACGACCTCGTCCTCGGTCGAAAGCGCCTCTGCGACGCTCGGTGCCGTGGGGAACTCCAGGGTTCCAGCGGGTGCGGTCATGGCCTTCGTTCCTAGGTCGTCGGGGCGGTGGGGGGCGCCGGTGCGTCGCCCGGCGAGGGAACGGGGGTGCCGGTGATCAGCGTGAGGGCCGCTCCTAGGGCCACACCGATGGCGCCGCCGCCGATCACGTCGAGCGGGTTGTGGGCGCCGAGGTACACGCGGGCCACAGCGTTGAGCGCAGCGATCCCCACCGGCACCCACCGCCACCGCCCTGGAAGGTACGGCCACAGGAGCGTGGCCACGCCCCAGGCGATGATGGCGTGGCCCGACACGAACGACAGGCCCTCCATGGGCACGTCACGGAAGTTGCCGCAAGCGGCGTCACCGGCACAGATCGAGGTGCCTGGTCGCTGCCGTTCGACCAGCGCCTTCACCACCTGCTTCTCCACGAGCAGCTTCAGCGGCATGAGCACCACGAGCGCGGCGGCGAGCCGGTAGCGACGCAAGACCAAGGCGATGGCAGCCACTCCGAGGGGCACGAACAGCAGCCCGGCGAGCTGGAACACCCACATCGGCGCCCGGAGCCAGTCGGGCAGGTCGTTGAGAGCGTGGAAGATCGCTTCCTCCCAGCCGGGGACCTCCCCGGATGAGGCCACGACCCCGCACAGCACGGCGACGGCGACGCCGCCGGCCAGCGCCGCCACCGGCCAGCTCCGAAGGGCTCGCTCGTAGGCGACCGGAGGGCTCACGCCACCGTCCCGGTTGCCGGCGGGAGCGTCGGGCAGACGACGAGCGTGGTGACCATGATCAGATACCGGTGATCGCTTCGACCCGACCGGCGTCGACCGCGGCGCGGAGCCTGGCGTGGTCCCGCTCGTTGGTGTCCGCGTACGCGGCGGCGAACGCGACGAGGGCGTCGTCGAAGAGCGCTCCGTCGCCGAGGTACGCAGCCATGGCGAGGCGGTCACCGGAGCGGGCGTGGGCACGCGCCAGCGTCCAGCCGCAGCTGACCCCGTAGGCGCGCAGGCCCTTCGCCGAGAGCTTGGTGACGTCGATCGAAGCCTTGCCGTCCCAGAGCTGACGGACGTAGAAGTCGCGCTGCACGCCGTCCCACGCCACGAGTCGGTACCAGCCCAGGAGGTGATCGGGCGCCGTCTGCATCAGCCGCTGGCCTTCGACCACCCGATGGCCCTCCGAGTCGTACTGCGTGGGTCCGGCGTAGGGTGCCAGGACGGACGGTTGCGCCTCCTTGAGCTGCAGCAGGAGCGGATCGGACGCGTCGCGGCCGATCAGCAGCACGACCCAGGCCCGGGTCCCCACGCTGCCGACGCCGACCACCTTGCGGGCCATCTCGACGAACCGGTACGACTCCAGCAGCATGCGCCGATCGGGACGCAGGCTGTCCCGGTACTGGCGCAGGAACTCCCGCACGACCTCCACGTAGCGCTCTCGCTGGCGGTCGTCGAGGAGCTCGTCCGCGGGGACCAGCACCGGCGGGTCCGCGAGGAAGCTGGTCTTGGTGCCGGTCGTTCGGACGTAGCGCTCGAACGCGTGGAGATGATCACGCTGGAGGGCCTTGGTGACGCGTTTGGCCACCTCCTTGCCGGCGGCGCGCCCACCGGTGGCCGCGAGCCGGTCTCGCAGCTCGCTGGCCGGCAGGAACGCGTACCAGACGTCGAGGTTGCGCATCTCGGCGAACCCGGCCATCGACTCCCGGTAGGAGCGAACCGTCGCCCGCACCGCCTCCTCACGTTGGGCGACGTCGAAGCCGAGGTCGCGCCCGGCGATCTCCATGCTCGCCGCGAGGCGCTTCACGTCCCACTCGAACGGGCCCGGAAGCGTCTCGTCGAAGTCGTTGAGCCCGAACACCAGTGACCGTTCCGGCGTGTCGAAGATGCCGAAGTTGAGCAGGTGGGCGTCGCCGCACAGCTGCGCCCGCAGGCCACTCACGGGGGTGCCCGCCAGATCGGCGGCCATGATCGCCGCTCCGCCGCGAAAGAAGGCGAACGGCGACTGGAGCATGCGCCCGTGGCGGATCGGGATCAGCTCCGGGATCCGCTGCTCCGCCTGGCGCTCGAGCAGGTCGACCGGATCGGTGCGGCCCGACGCCTCGGACCAGTTCGCATGCAGCCCGAGGGGAACGTCGACGCGCAGGCCGACCCCACGGGCCGTGCGCTCCGCCGCAGGCCGCTTCGGCAGGTACTCGGGATCGGGCAGCGGCGGGTTCGCGGTCTTCGTCATGTCGCCCGCACCCGTGCGATCTCGGCGCGGGCGTGCTCGACCCCCGGCGTGTCGGTGCCGTGGCCAACGGCGATCTCCCGGTGGCGACGGCCCTCTGCGGCAGTCGATCGACGCTGCGAGCTGCCCCGGTGAGGCGACCCCGACGGCCACGTCGGGGGACAGCCACTCGTCGGCCCGACCGAGCGGGGTGGCCCTGCGGTCGTGCAACCTGCGGAGACGGCGAACCCGGCCACGCCCGTCACGCCCCTGCCAACGCGGCGGCCTGGTCGCCGCCGGGCTCGACGACATCGCCCTCGCTGTGGAGGATCCGCCACACCGCGAGCAGCCCGAGGATGATCGCCGGGTACATCAGCGTCCCGCCCACCGCCGGCGTCTTGTCGGCCATGCCGTCGACCGAGTGGGCCTGGACGAAGGTCGAGAAGTCCCAGAGGCCGTGGAGCGCCATCGTGGTGATCAGCGTACCGCCGATCCGTCGGGTCACGTAGTACGTGGTCCCTACGAGGAAGGCGAACACGACCTGCTGCACGGTGTCCCTGCCGCCCTGGCCGAAGAAGACGTTGGGGACGTGCAACAGGCCGAAGCACAGCGACGAGATGAACCAGACCAACCGTTCGTGCACGGTTCCCCGGGCACCGACGATGAGCAGGCCCCGCGTGGCGAGCTCCTCGGAGAACCCGACGAACGCACAGCCGAGGGCCAGCCAGAGCACGTAGGTACCCAGCTGGTCGATGCGACCCCATTCGGTGGAGGCCAGGTTCCCGACCGCTCCGAGAAGCAGGAGCCCGGGGATCGCCCACATCCATCCGTGTCCGGCGCGACGGGGTTCGTGGATCGCCGGCTTCCACCACCCCAGCACGCTCGTGACCACGACGAGGTAGATCGCACCGAGCCCGACCGGGAAGGTGATGCCCTCCCGGACACCGTCGACGGTGTCGCCGATCTCGTCGTAGTCGAGGCCGGTCACGATCCACATCGAGAACACCACGACGAGGTAGCCGACGAGGATCAGCAGCCCGGTGCCCAGGGAAGGTCGAACGCGCAAGAGATCTCCCGGTCGCAGGGTCGGAGGTCGTCGGGAGTCTACGAACGGCCCTGCGCGCCGGTCAGGGTGTAACCGTTACACTCCCGGGGTCATCAGGGGGCAGAGCTGCAGGGTCGGCGCAGCCGCCAACGGGTGATCAGAGGAGCACATGGACGCGGTGGACGACGAGGCCACGGACTCGACAGCCGATGCGACCGACACCGCTGTCGCGTTCGACGCGACCGCCGTCGTCGAGGCACTGGGCCGAGTGCTCGACAGCAACACGTTCGCGGCCGCGCCCCGCTCGCGCGACCTGCTCGCCTTCGTCGTCACCGAGACCACGGCTGGACGCGGCCACCTGCTCAACGAACGGGTGGTCGCGCGCCTCGCCCTCGGCCGACCGCCGACCGTCGACACACGCACCGACGCCAGTGCGCGCGTGCAGGCCCGGCGCGTCCGTGACCTCCTCGACCGCTACTACGTCGACGAAGGCCGAGATGACCGGGTGCGCATCTCCATCCCCCTCGGCCAGTACGCGGCGACGTGCACCCACCACGGCGACCTCTCGGGGGCGGCCGACACGGTCACGGCGCAGCCGTTGGCGACGACCGGACCGGTGCTGGCGGTCGTCCAGTTGCGCCACCGCCCCGCCGGCATCGACCGTCGGGTCGCGGCCGGGCTCACGGAGTCGATCGTGCAGACCCTGACCCGGTTCCCCGGCCTACGCGTGATCGGCCCGATCTCCGGCGGCGCGACGCAGACGGCCGAGCCCGACGTCGCTGCCGTCGCCGCACGCACGGGCGCTGATCACGTGCTCCACGGTGGGGTCCGGGCGAGCGACGACGCCGTGCGTGTCACCGTGCACCTGGCCGATGCCCGCACCGGCGCGGTCACCTGGTCGGAGACCTTCGAGCGACCAGTCCAGGACTTCACCGGCTTCGAGGCCGAAGACGACATCCTCGGCTACATCGTGGCGGCGGTCGGGGACTTCGGCGGGTTCGTGCTGCGCGAGCCCGTCACGACCCGGGCGCAGGACGGAGACGGCGGGGTCGCCCAGGCGCTCGCCTTCTACTACGCCTACCTCGACGAGCTCACGCCGACCATCGCCAGGCAGGTCGTCGCCGGACTCGAGGCCGCGGCGGCACTCGAACCGGACAACGCGCACGTGATGGCGTCGCTGGGGTTCACCCATGCCGTCGACGTGTTGATGCGAGGAACGGCGGCCGTCGAGTCGATGGCAGCGGCGGAGGCACTCGGCCGCCGGGCGCTGCAACTCGATCCAGCCAACGCGACCGCCCACAACATCCTGGGCATCGTCCAGCTCGCACGAGGCGCCCACGCCTCGGCCCACCGACACGCCGAGGAAGCGCTCCGCCTCACGCCCTACCACCCGGGCAACGCCTACGTGGCGGGCATGCTCATCGAAGCGTCCGGCGAATGGGCCCGCGGCATCGACATCATCCGCCGGGTCGTGCGCCACAACCCCTGGGGACCGAACCACCGACACACGCTGTTGGCGATCGACGCGCTCCTGCGCGACGACGTCGCCGAGGCGCTCGCCGAGGCAAGCCTGCTCCACTTCCCCGGCTACATCTACGGCCCCCTGCTCAAGGCGATCTGCCTCGCCGAGCTCGGCCTCGCCGAGGATGCCGAGACCGAGCTCGACGCCGTGCTCGCCCTCTGCCCGGACTTCCTCGAGCATCCCGCCGAGGTCCTCGCCGCCGCGCCGACGATCCCCGACTTCGCGGCGGAACACCTCGCCGCCCGTGTCGCCTCGCTCGTCGACAGGCGGCGACGCTGAGCCGGCCGCGCTCTCGGGCGCGGTACGGCGATGTCGGGATGACGGGCACCTTGCAGGATCCGCACGCCGTTGCTCCCTCCGGTGCGGGCCGGTGCCAGTGCCAGGTGCACCAGCCCGACGAGGATCATGAAGATGTCCGTCGCCGCAATGAAGAGACCCCCGGAGCACACGGAGCGCCAGGCGCAGGGCGATCCCGAACGGCTGGTCGTTCGTCGCCCTGTTCAGTCCTTTGCCAGCTGTCGTTTCGACCCGTACGGCCGGCCGCGCCATGCGCCATCGGACCGAGGACGGCTGCCGCATCGCAGCCGAGAGGGTCGGTGTAACCGTTACACACCGAGACTCAGCTGGCCGGTGCTCGTCGAAGCCTCACTACGCTCCTTGCTTCCTAACTTCGCCTCGCCTTTCGGAGACACCGTGAGCAACCGACCGAACATCCGACCGAAGATCGAGGCCGCCCTCTCGGCCACCGCCGACCGGCTCAACCCGGGCTCCGGCGCCAAGGCGGTCCACCATGCCAAGAACGATCTCGCCACCATCGGTGGGACGGAAGAAGACTTCAACAGCCGATACGCCGACGAGGAGGTCGAGATCGCTTCCCCGGCCGTCTTCGAGGCCAAGCACCCCGACGGCGACCCGGTCACGTTCAAGAAGCACCACGACGGCGTGATCATCGTCTTCTCCGACAGCTTCCTGTTCGTGCGACGCATGGGATTCGCCCTTCGCGAGATCAAGGCGCTCCGAACGGACGAAGTCTCCGTCGAGCGGGTCACGACCGTGCTCGACGGCACAGAGGTCCCGGGACTGCGGATCACCGGCCCCGGAGGGAAGCCGACCTTCGCGCTGGCGATCGCCGAGTCGAAGGAGCCTGGGAATCCGACCGAGCAGGCGGCGGTGCGCGACGAGATCTACGAGCTGCTCACGAGGTAGCGCAGCTCGCGCAGGGGGAGCCGTGCGAACTCGCGTCCAGCCACACCGGCATCGCGGACGCGACGAAGGGCACTCATCGACTCACCCCGAGGACCTCCCTCGCCCATGACCTCGGGCGGCGCGATCCGTGGCACCGGGCGAGGGAGCCGCTGCACGTCGTGCCGGTGGTGCGCAAGCGGTGCGCGGCCCGTGTTGTCCGCAGGTCGAGCAGACGCTGGACGTCCGCGGTGACGAAGTTCCCGCTCGAGGGGGCGTACGCGGTCGTCGTCACGACGTCGGTCGTTCAGCGCGTCCACCCCACGGTCGACTCGCCGGCGGTGCCCCCGCACCCGCCGCGGTCACGGCCTCCGCAGGGTCGATCGTCGTCCGGGGCCCCGTGAACCAGTGCTTGGCCGAGGCGTGCCAGGCGACCCAGAGCGCCAGCAGCACCCCGCCGAGGACGATCGGGGCGTCGTTCACGAACTCGGGCGCGAACCCGCTGTCCCAGGGCAGCCCGGCCCGGGTGACCGGCAGCAGGGAATAGGCCGAGATCACCACGATCTCGACCACGGCCACCCAGGCCATCCACCGGTACCGACGTCCGAGCGTCCACGGCCCCGGGGTGAACCTCGCGCCGGCACGAAGCCGCAGCCAGATGGGGATCAGGAACGACAGGTACAGCCCGACCACGGCCATCGACACCACGGCGAAGAAGGCCACGGGCACCGGGGCGCCGCCGATGTCGACCCGCGCCAGGGCCGGCAGGGTGAGCACGAAGGCGACGGCGGCGATCCCGAGCACGACGGTGGCCCAGCCGCTGGTGAGGGCCTGGCTGAAGATGGCGGCCACGCCGCCTCCCGCCGCGCTCACCGCCTCCTCGTCCTGCACTGCGAACAGGAAGGCCAGCAACAGCACCCAACCGCCCACCGCCGAGTAGAAGATGGCCTGCCAGATGCCCCGGGCGGCCTTGGTGGCGGCGTGGGTCGTCTCCTCCGACAGGTGCGCCGAGGCGTCGTAGCCGGTGATCGTGTACTGGGTGAGCAGGAACCCCAGCGGCAGCACCAGCACCCAGTACAGATCCTCGCCGTAGCCGAGTTGTCGATGCGGGTCGTGAAGACCCAGGACACGCTCTGGTGCCGGTCCGGCAGGAGCACCAGGATCAGCACCACGGCCGCCGCCCCGGCGACGTGCCACCACACCGACACGTCGTTGATGACGGCCAGCAGGTGGGAGCGGAAGATGTTCACCACCGCCACCACGGCCAGCACCAGGACGAACAGGGCGAACACCCGGGCCAGCGAGTAGGACTCGGCGAAGCGCTCGTTGTAGGTGCTGAGGGTCAGGTCGATGAAGGTGGCGCAGCCGTAGGCCACCGAGGCCAGGACGGCGACGTTGCCCACCACGTTCAGCCAACCCGTGTCGAAGCAGGCCTTGGGTCCGCCCAGCTTGGCAGCCCAGTAGTAGATGCCGCCCGAGGTCGGGTACGCCGAGACCAGCTCGGACATGCACAGGCCGATCAACAGGATGAACGCCGAGATGACCGGCCAGCCGATCGACATGGCGACGGGGCCGCCGTTGTTCCACGCCTGACCGAAGGTGGTGAAGCAACCGGCCAGGATGGAGATGATCGAGAACGAGATGGCGAAGTTCGAGAACCCCGACCAGGACCGACCGAGCTCCTGGCGGTAGCCCAGCTCGGCCAGCCGACGCTCGTCCTCGTCCAACCACGCGGGATCGGTCGGCACGGGCGCCCCCTGGTGTCCGGGTGCCTCCGCCGACACCGTCCGGCGCACCCTGGCGGCGTGCCCGGGCCGGCACCGCGACGGACCGGGGCCACCGGTCCCGGACGAGCCGGGATGCCCGGGAGCCACCCGCCGGCCACACGCCCGGAGCGTCGGATACGCGTCCCCCTCCCCGACACCGATAAGGTAGGAGTGGAGTCGGCAGGACCATCGCGGGCCGACACCCCACCCGGACGGCCTCGCCCGATGCGGCGAGCCGGCCCCCTCGACGCAGAGACGGGCCGGGCCGGACGGGAGCGGACAGGACAACCGTGTCGCAGCCCCGGTGACGGCAGGCTGGTGGTGCTCGACTCGAACGCGATGGTCGGGATGCAAGCCGCACCCGATGACCCCGACGCCCGCTGAACGAAGAAGGCTCGTGATTCTCGAGGGACTGCTCGAAGGACGACGGCGCGAGAGCGCGCGGCTCGAAGCCGCGATCTGGGCGATCGTCGACGGCCGCGGCACCGACGACGACGAGGCGCTCTTCGTCGAGGACGAAGCGGCCTCCCTGGCGGTGCTCGACCGCCTGGTCGACGAGACCGAGGACCATCTCGCCAACGTCCGGAACCTCCCCGGCGAGGAGCGCGACCAGGTGGTCGCGGACTTCACGGAGACGCTCGAGTGTCTCCTCGCCACGACGGCGCGGCTGCGACCCGAGCCCATCGCCCCGGCCGGCGACCAGGGTGGAGGCGACGGTGAGGGGTTCGAGGCCGAGGACACCTGTCTGCAGGGCTCGTGGTCGGGAGGCCAGATCGTCGTGTGGGCCGCAGGTCGGGGCACTCCACCGGAATCCGGGGCAGCGCTGTCGGCCCGGCTCGAAGCGATCGGCGGACCACCGCTCGGCTGGCAGATCCACGCCGGCGTGCCCCTTCCCGGCGGCCTGCGAGCCGACTCGTTGTCCATCCCCATGCGCGACGCGCTCGGTTGGCTCGTCGCCGTCAGCGGCGGGCAGGTCGACGACGGGATCGGACCGAGCGTGCGCTGGCTGGCTCGCGCCACCCTCGAGGGGGTGCGCCTTGCGGCGCGCGGGTCGATCGTGCCCCGCGTGGTCGTCTCCCGACGGTCGGAGGGCCGCCAGGTCGACGCCGCCGTCCGCTGGGTGGCGGCCCTGCTCGGATCCCCCACGGTCGACGCGCTGGCAGCGTCGATGCCCCGCGCCGTGGTCGCCACGGGTGGTGGCGACGGTCGAGCCACGGTCACGTCGGTGATCACCGCGGTGATCGAGGCCATCGTGACCGAGAGCGTCGAGCGCATGGAGCTGCCCGCGGCGCCGCCGAGCGCGAACTCGCCCACGGACCTCGCGGACACGGTCATCGCCCGCATGGACGGCTCACCGTTCCGGGCCCAGGTCCGCCAGGTCACCGACCTCGCACGAAGCCTCGACCAGTGGTCCAAGACCGTCACGTCCGCCGCCCGGCCCCGCATGGTCGTCGCACTCGAGCCCCCCGACTCCGGCGGGGTGTGGCTGCTGTCGGTCTTCATCGCCGAGGAGGACGGGTCGCTCGTGCCCATCGACGCCGCCATCCGCGCCGAGGGAGCCAACCGGGCGGTGGCGACCGAGTGGGCACGCCTGGGCCGACTCGTACCGGCCTTCGACCGGGCGGGCGTTCGCCGACGGGGCCAGGTCGCCCTGAGCCAGGACGAGGCGTGGGAGTTCATGGTGACCCTGGGGCCGACACTGGCCGCCGTGGGCTTCGACGTCCGGGTCCCGGCGCTGTCGCGCCGCCGGCCGACACCCTCGCTGCGCCTGTTCACCGAGACCGAGGGCGAGAGTGTCGTCGGCGCCCACCAGCTCGCCAACGTCGCCTGGACGGTGCTGTTCGACGACGTCGAGCTCACAGCGACCGAGATCGCCCAACTGGCCCGCCAGGCCCGACCGCTGGTGCAGTCCAACGGCCGCTGGGTACAGGTCGACCACGCGGATCTCGAGAAGGCCGCGGCGGCGCTCGCCGAGCGGGAGTCGATCACGCAGCTCACCGGCGCCGAGATCCTGCGCCACAGCATCGGCCTCGACGGAGCGGGCCTCGCCGGTGGCGTCGTTGTCCACGGCACGAGCTGGGCGAGCGACATCGTCCGTCGCGCCGCCGAGGCCTCGACCGAGCTGGTCACGAAGCCCGAGGGGTTCGCCGGGGAGCTGCGCACCTACCAGGCCGAGGCCCTGGCCTGGATCGGCTTCCTCGACGCCGCCGGCCTGGGCGGGTGTCTCGCCCTGGACATGGGTCTGGGCAAGACGCCGACGGTGCTCGCCCACCTGGCCCGGCGCGCCGCCGACGGCACGGCGCTCGTGGTCGCCCCGGCGGCGGTGGTCGGCAACTGGGCCGCGGAGGCCGCCCGGTTCGCACCCGAGCTGCGCGTGGTGGTGCACCACGGCGCCTCCCGTTCGGCCGCGGACGAGCTCGCCCGGGAGATCGCCGCAGCGGACGTGGTCATCACCACGTACGCCACCGCGGTGCGCGACGTCGAGGCGTTGGCCGCGACGGAATGGGCCCGCATCGTGCTGGACGAGGCACAGGCCATCAAGAATCCCGCCAGCGAGACCGCCCAGCAGCTCCGGGGCATCCCGGCCCGTAGCCGGCTCGCCCTCACCGGCACCCCCATCGAGAACGGCCTCGGAGACCTGTGGGCCCTGCTCGACTTCACCAACCCCGGCCTCGTCGGCTCGCGGGCCACGTTCCTGGCGCAGCTCTCCGGAGACGGCGAGTCGGCGTTGCGGGCCCTCAACGGCATCCTGCTGTTCCGCCGCACCAAGGCCGAGCCGGAGGTCGCCGCGGAGCTCCCCGACAAGATCGACGAGCTCGACCACTGCACCATGACGCCCGAGCAGATCGGCCTCTACCAGGCGGTGCTCGACGCGCTGGTGCTCGACGTGGGTGACCCCGAGACGGGCAAGGAGGCCAAGAAGGGCGCCATCCTCGCCGCCATCACGGCGCTCAAGCAGATCTGCAACCACCCCGTGGCCTACCGAGACGACGACCAGCCCCTGGCGGGCCGTTCGGGCAAGCTCGCACGGCTGGAGGAGATCGTCGAGTCGGTGTTCGCGGCCGGCGAGCGCGTCCTCGTGTTCACCCACTTCGCCACGTGGGGTCGACGCCTGGCCGAGCACCTCACCGAGCACACCGGGATGCCGATCGCCTGCTACGACGGCAGCCTCCCCCGGGGGGTCCGCGACCGGCTCGTGGCCGAGTTCCAGAGCGGCGAGGGCGCCGGCGCCATGGTGTTGTCCCTCAAGGCCGGCGGCACGGGGCTGAACCTCACGGCCGCCAACCACGTCGTGCTCTACGACCGGTGGTGGAACCCCGCCGTCGAGGACCAGGCCCGGGACCGCGCCTGGCGCATCGGGCAGACCCGCACGGTGATCTCGCACCGCCTGGTGTGCCCCGGCACCGTCGACGAACGGGTGGAGGAGGTCGTCGCCGGCAAACGTCACATC